>CADCTQ010000235.1 GCA_902805615.1 uncultured Cytophagales bacterium | reverse complement strand
CCTTACATCATTGGCAATGAGGCCGCCGAACGGTTCAGTTTTTACGGCATGCGGTCCATCCTGGTCACCTTCCTGGTGGCGCAGTTTTTCAACCCCACCCTGAACCCCGCCCTGCAAACCGTGGCCGAAGCCAAGGCCAATGAGCAGGTACACTTTTTCGTTGCCCTTGCTTACTTCATGCCGCTGGTCGGTGGCATTGCCGCCGACTGGTTCTTCGGCAAATACAAAGTGATCTTATACATCTCGATGGTGTACTGCGTGGGCCACCTGCTGCTGGCGCTGTACGACGAGAACCTGAGCGGCTTTACCTTCGGCCTCGTCCTGATCGCCATCGGGGCAGGTGGCATCAAGTCGTGCGTGTCGGCCAACGTGGGCGACCAGTTCAACAAGGAAAACCAGCACCTGATGTCGAAGGTGTACGGCTGGTTCTACTTCAGCATCAACGCCGGTTCGGTCATTTCCACCATTCTCATTCCCGTCCTGTACGAAAAATACGGCGCTTCGGTCGCCTTCGGCGTGCCCGGCATCCTGATGGCCCTCGCCACGATCATCTTCTGGTCGGGCCGGCGCAAGTACGTGAAGCTGCCGCCGGCGGGCATTCAGCGAAACAACTTTGCCTTTATTTCCGCCTACGCGCTGACCAACCTGGGCAAAAAGCAGAAGGGACAATCCTGGCTCGACGTGGCCAAGGCCAAGTACCCCGAAGAGTCGGTTGAGGCCGTAAAGTCGGTGTACGGCGTGCTGATGGTATTCGCCTTTATCCCGATCTTCTGGGCCATGTGGGACCAGAGTTTGTCGGAGTGGGTGCTCCAGGCCACCAAGCTCGACCTCAACGTATTCGGCTTCACCCTGCTGCCCGAGCAGATCCAGACCGTCAACCCGGCCTTCCTGCTCACGATGATTCCGATTTTCACCTACCTGATCTACCCCTTTTTCGAGCGGATCGGCCTCAAGCCCACGCCCCTGCGGCGCATCGGCACGGGCCTGCTCCTGACCGGGCTTTCCTTCGTGGTCATCGCCCTGATCCAGCAGAGCATTGACGACGGCGGCCGTCCTTCGGTGTGGTGGCAGATCCTGGCCTACTTCATCCTGTCGGCCGGCGAAACGCTGGTGTCCATCACCGGCCTGGAATACGCCTACACCCACGCCCCCAAGTCCATGAAGGGCACCATGTCGGCCATCTGGCTGCTGACGGTGGCCGTGGGCAACACGTTCGTGGCCCTGGTGAACAACAGCATTTCCAACGGCGGCTTTTTCGCCCAGCTCGACGGCGCCAAGTACTTCTGGTTCTTCGCCGGCCTGATGGCCGTTACGGTCATCATCTTCATGCTGGTCTCCGGCCGCATCAAGGAGCGCAGCTACATCGTGGACGAAGCCCCCGCGGCCTGACGTACCCCCTCATTTTCTGCCCACCGGGCAAAAGAAAAAGATAGGAGATAGGAGTACTTTACCTGTACTTCTATCTCCTATTCTTTTCCGTTGCGGTCTTTGCGCTCCTCCTTTGCGCCTTTGCGTGAAGCTTCTTTTCCCGTGAAAATACGCCAACTCCTTACGGCGCACCGCCGGGACCCATTTTGCGGACGGTGGCTGGCGGGGGCGCCGTATTTTTGAAGTTTCACCTCCCTCCTTCCCAATGCGATTCCTCTCCACTACCCCGATGCGAACCCCCGCCTGGCTGCTGAGCCTGTTGCTCCTTGCCGGACCGGTGTTCGCCCAGCCGGCGACGGAAGCCGAAAAAACGTCCATCCGGCAGGTCCTGCGGAATTACGAGAAGATCATCCAGATCCTGGCCGACCCCAACAGCCCCGACAACAAGAAAGCCGCCGCAACCCGCGAACTGTCCGTACTGCCCGAAGACCCGGGCGTATTCGTGACCAACGACCTCGACAGCGCCGGCACGGGCGGTTTCGTCACCTTCCACCACTACTTCAACACCGTGCTGCCCGCCTTTCCCGTGCCAACGACCCTGGGCACCGACAAAGCTTCCATCGGGCCGGTGCAGACCGACAAACTCCGGCGGTACCAGTGGGTGGAGGTAAAAGCCATGAAAACCCTCGCCTGGTTTACCGTGCAGCCCGCCGACAGCGGCCGGACCGACACGGTGCACTTCTCCCGCCAGGTGCCGCTCAGCTTCTACGTCCGCTTCGACCGGGCCAAACCCGCCGAGAAATACAAGTTATTTGCCGTCAGCAAGTTGGGTGAAGCCCCGAAGTTGATTCCACTGCCGCCGCTGGTGGCCTGGTGGGGCGGCCTCGACCCGGCGTGGCGCGACCTGCTCCGCAAACGGTTCAAGCTGGAAGAATTCCCCTCCAACGACGCCCTGATGACCGTGGCCGGCGCCGAAAAACTATCCCTGACCAACGCCCCGGTGAAGGACGTGCTGGCCCTGGAGCCGTTTGTGAACCTGCGGGTCCTGGACCTCTCGGGCACGCAGGTTACCGACATTGCCCCCCTCGCCAGGCTCACCTGGCTGGAAGAGCTGAACCTCGCCAACACGGGCGTCAAAGAGTTCAAGCCGCTGGGCAGCCTCAAAAACCTGCGCTACCTCAACCTGAGCCATTTGAAACTCGCGGCCCTGCCCGCCTGCCTGTCGGCGCTGCCCAAGCTGGAGGAACTGCACTTTTCCAACAACGAAGTAGCCGACCTTGCGCCCCTCGCCAACGCCACGGGCCTGCACAAGCTCAACCTCGTGGTCAACCAGGTGACGGACCTCACGCCGCTCAGGAACCTGGCGAACCTGGAAGAATTGCGGTTTTCGAAGAACAAAATCCAGAACTTCACGGCCCTGGCGCACCTGCCCAACCTGATCATCCTCGACATGTACAGCACCAACTGCGCCGACCTGGAAGTGCTGCGCAACCACCGGAAGATCGCCGAACTGGTGGTGGGCGGCAACCCGATCACGGACCTCTCTCCCATCGCCGGGTACCATTTCATCATGAAGCTCAACATTGCCATTACGAAAGTGCAGTCCCTTGCGCCCATCGGCCGCTACAGCCAGCTCGAAGAACTCGACTGCTCCAACACCGACATTTCGGACCTGGGCCCGCTCAACGACCTGCCCAACGTGCGGGAACTCAAGTGCCACCTGACCAAGATTGACGTGGGCAACAAGGACCGCTTCAAGAAAAAGCACCCGGGCTGCCAGATCACGTACTACTGAGGAGTTCCGGAGTTAGAGAGTCAAGACTTATGCAGTCGTTGGGATAGCAATACGTTGGGGTAGCAATATGGGATGAGAGAAAAATGAGGGCAACAGCGTAAGTCCCGTAGGGACGACATATTGGTAGCACACGCACCACGCTCCTCACGAGCAGTCCCGTAGGGACGAAATAGAGGTAACGCCTGGCTC
>CADCTQ010000234.1 GCA_902805615.1 uncultured Cytophagales bacterium | reverse complement strand
TCCCCCAATACTTCAATCCCCCAATACCCTAATCCCCCAATCCCCCACTCACCTCACCCCCTTGACGTGGCGGGGTTTGCCAAACAGGTCCGTGTGTACCTGCGTGCCGGTCAGGCCCGCTTCGCGCAGCACGGCTTCCGTGGGGCCGGGGAACTGTTCGTTGATTTCCAGGTAGCAGGCGCCCCCCGGGGAGAGCCGTTGCCGGCAGAACGCGGCCAGGACGCGGTAGAACAGCAGCGGGTCGGCGTCGGGTACGAACAGCGCCAGGTGCGGCTCAAAATCCGTGACGTTGGCCCGCATCAGGGGTTTTTCGGCAACCGTCACGTACGGCGGGTTGCTCACCACCACGTCGAAAGAGAGGCCGGCCACCGCCGGGGCGGTCTCCCACCGGAGCACGTCGGCTTCCAGGAAGCGAACCGTGGCCCCGTTGAGGGCGGCGTTTTCGCGGGCCGTTTGCAGCGCCCCCGGCGAAACGTCCAGCGCCGACACCACCGCTTGGGGCAGGGCTTTTGCCAGGCTCACGGCGATGCAGCCGCTGCCCGTGCCCACGTCGAGGATGCGCACCGGCCGCCCGGCGTGTTCGCGCACCACCCACTCCACGAGTTCCTCCGTTTCGGGCCGGGGAATGAGCACCTGCGGGTTGACGCGGAACGGCAGCCCGTAAAAGTGCGCCAGGCCCGTCACGTACTGCACCGGTTCGTGGCTTTCCAGGCGGTGCAGGCTATCCGCCCAGCCGGCCGGGTCGGGGAGGGGCACCGCCTTGCCGGCCAGCACGGCGGCCCGGGAGAGGCCAAACCTGCTTTCCAGGAGCAGGAAGGCGATGCTGCGGGCCTCGTTGGCATCATATATGCGGACCAGCCGGGTAACCGCCTCATCGAACAGCTGGCGGGAGGAAACGTGCATAAACGGATGTAGTTTTAAACCGGGTAATCTTTATATTGCCGGAAACGTACGCGATATTACGGGATTGCCGCGGGCTCCCGGCCTGATGGTACACTGATTTGTTATGATGGTTATGATCGGGACTGATTTAAAAATGAATTCGGAGAAACATCATAACCAATCATAATCATCATAATAGATCAGTGTACCTCCTAAACCGCTTTCTAACCGACCACTCATCTCCATGTCCGATACCGATCCGCACCCGCAGGATACGCTCATGATGCGCCGGGCCCTGCAACTGGCCGAACTGGGCCGCGGCAGCGTGAGCCCCAACCCGATGGTGGGCTGCGTGATTGCGCACGAAGGACGGATCATCGGGGAGGGCTGGCACCGCAAGTACGGCGGCCCCCACGCCGAGGTCAACGCCGTGGCGGCCGTGGAAGAGAAGGCGCTGCTGGCCGAAAGTACGGCGTACGTGACGCTGGAACCCTGTGCGCACTTCGGCAAAACGCCGCCCTGCGCCGACCTCCTCATCGGGCACCGGCTGAAGCGGGTGGTGGTGTGCAACGTGGACACCAACCCGCTGGTGGGCGGCAAGGGCCTGGCCAAACTGCGGGCGGCCGGCATTGCCGTGGAAACCGGCCTGCTGGAGGCGGAAGGACGGCTGCTGAACCGCCGCTTTTTTACGTTCATGGAACGAAAGCGGCCCTACGTACTGCTCAAGTGGGCCGAGACGGCCGATGGCTTCATTGCCCGCGCCGATTACAGTTCCAAGTGGATCAGCAACGCGGAGGCCCGGCGCCTCGTACACAGGTGGCGGGCCGAGGAAGACGCCGTGCTGGTGGGAACCAACACGGCCCTCTACGACAATCCGCGGCTGAACGTACGCGACTGGACCGGCGACGACCCGGTACGCATTGTGATTGACCGGTTTTTGCGCCTGCCCGCCGGGCTGCACCTGTTTGACCAGACGCAAACGACGCTCTGCTACAACCTGCTGGAAGACAAGGCCAATGAATACGTACAATACGTGAAGCTCGACGAGCCGGAGGGCTTTCTGCCCGCCATGCTCGACGACCTGTACCGCCGCAAGATTGCCTCGGTGCTCGTGGAAGGCGGCGCCGGGCTGCTGAATGCGCTGCTGGCGGCCGGCCTGTGGGACGAAGCCCGGGTGTTCCGGGGCCCCGCGGCCTTCGGGAGCGGCATTGCGGCCCCCGTGCTGCGGGGCGGGGTAACCGCCCACAAAGAAGAAATCGGCGACAATACCTTAGCCGTGTACTACCCGGGGCCTTTTTAAAGGAGAAAGATTGACGGAATCAAAATATGTTTGTTGCTTGCCGCATTTTCACATCCCGTACACCAGCCGGAAAGGTTAACGCAAAAAGGGCTAACTTTGCAACCCTTTGCAAAAAAGGAATGGCTCACCCCCGGGTGGGCCGGGAAGACTGGTTTCACGCGAAAAAGAGAGAAGAGGCAGATTAACCATCTGATCGAGTATGTTACAAGAAAAAGAAGAAAAGAACGGCCTGGCGGTCAACCAGGAAGAAGAACGCATCCGGCAGGCTTTCCGCAACCGGGACTGGAACGAAATCAAGAGCGCCGACTCGTGGGCAATATTCAAAGTAATGGCTGAGTTTGTGAACGGGTTCGAGAAACTCGCCCAGATCGGCCCGTGCGTGTCCATATTCGGGTCGGCCCGCACCAAGCCCGAAAACCCCTACTACACAATGGCCGAAGAGATTGCCGCCAAGCTGGTGCGGCACGGCTACGGAGTCATCAGCGGCGGCGGGCCGGGCATCATGGAAGCGGCCAACAAAGGCGCTTTCGAGCAGGGCGGTAAGTCGGTCGGCCTCAACATTCGCCTGCCTTTCGAGCAGTTCAACAACCCCTACATTGACTCCGACAAACTCATTACGTTCGATTACTTCTTCGTGCGCAAGGTGATGTTCGTGAAATATTCACAGGGCTTCATCGTGATGCCGGGCGGCATGGGCACGCTGGACGAATTGTTCGAGGCCATCACGCTGGTGCAGACCCAGAAGATCAGCCGGTTCCCGATCGTGCTGGTGGGCCGCTCCTACTGGCAGGGCCTGCTCAGCTGGATCGAAGAGGTAATGCTGGGCCAGGAAGCCAACATCAGCCCCGAAGACCTGAAGCTGATCAACATCGTGGATACGCCTACGGAAGCCGTCAAAGTCATCGACGACTTCTACTCCAAGTACCTGCTGTCGCCCAACTTCTAGTTGAAATAAAGTGCATGGGTTTAGAGTTTAAAGTTCATGAGTGAGAAGCCGCTGCCGGATAAACGCGTACTGACTTTAAACTCATGAACTCATAAACCCTGAACCCTAAACCTTCTCCTATTGCGGAAAGTCCAGTTCCTATCGGTCTTGGTGTTGTTGATCGGGCTCATCGGCTACGGCATTTACACCCGGTTGGGTATAGCCTTCCGCTTCCGGTACAAACACGACGATAGCTACCAAAGGTT
>CADCTQ010000233.1 GCA_902805615.1 uncultured Cytophagales bacterium | reverse complement strand
CTGTTGAAGCTTTTCCCATTCACCCTTCACCCCTTCAACCTATGCCCGTAAGAGTAACAAACGACCGCCTCATCATTGAAATCCCCGCTACCCAGCCGGCCGAGCTGTACGCCGATCTCTCCGGCGAACTGGTAACCCTCCTGCAAGAAGTATCCGACCCGGAACGGGCCATCACGCACAACATCTGGAACGTGCTCGAACTCACCCGGGCACTGGTGGCCGACCCGGATAC
Source organism: uncultured Cytophagales bacterium (assembly GCA_902805615.1). GTDB lineage: Bacteria > Bacteroidota > Bacteroidia > Cytophagales > 172606-1 > CADCTQ01. Next base: position 15,709 of record CADCTQ010000233.1, on the reverse strand, counting down.
GTTTGCCGACAGCAAGAGGCCGAACGGGTGATGTAAGTGTCAACAACTTTTACAACCTGCCTACTACAACAGACTAATTACATTGTAAAGGAAGTAAGTTGAGAAAAAGTTGTTGGTGAAAACACCAACAACGGCGCGGACGACAAAGCTCTCTTTTTCAAACACTAACGCGCATTTCGAATACGCCGTTGTTGGTGTTTTCACCAACAACTTTTTCTCAACTTACCTTCTTTACAGAGACTTAGGACCTGGCACACGCTTCATTTTGTCGTTTTCCACTACCTTTATTGTTTAACGGCAGAGATCGTTTACGCGGATCGTTATCCCGTCCGTGACTTCCCGCCCGTAGCGCCGCCGTCCTTTTTATGCCATCCCGTTTTCCGGACCACTGCCGATGAATGATCGTCCCCAACCAGCGCCCCTTACCATTGCTTACATCGTGGGGCATTTTCCGTCTGCCACCGAGTACTTTATCCTGAATGAAATCGTCGAATTGCAGAAGCGGGACACCAGAATTCTGATCCAGGCCCTGCGGCGGGGGTCGGCGCCGGGTACGGTGACGGACGGTGCGCTGTCGGTGAACTACCCCGCGCCCAGCCTGGCGGCGCACGCGTACCTGTTGCGCCGGCGGGGAGGGGCGTACCGGCGGGAACTGCGGCAGGCATGGGCAGCGGGCAAGGCTTCCCCGGTTGCTTTGCTGAAGGCCCTCCGGGATTTCTCGACGGCCGTTGCGTTCCTCTACGCGCTGCGCGGCCAGCAGGTGCACCACTTACACGCGCACTTTGCCTCCCTGCCCGCCCGCATCGGGGGACTCATGGCGCGGCTTTCGGGCTTGCCCTTCAGTTGCACGGCCCACGCCCACGACATTTACACGACCGACCGGCAGGAGTTGGCGGGCAACCTGGCCGACGCCCGGTTCGTGGTTACCTGTACGGCTTATAATAAAAGCTACCTGGAGCAAGTGCTGACGGCGCAAAGTCCGGCCTGCATCCACCACATTTACCACGGCCTGGAACTCTCCCGGTGGCCCTGGCAGGAACGGCAGTTCGCGTGGGCCGGCAAAGCCGTACACGTGCTGACCGTCGGCCGGTTGGTGGAAAAAAAAGGCACCATCTATTTGCTGCAAGCGGTCCGGCAGCTCCGGGAGCAAGGGACGCCGGTATGCCTCACCGTGGTTGGGGAGGGCCCGTACCGCGGTGAACTGGAGGCGTACATCCGCCAGCACCAGCTCGGGGAAGCCGTCCGCCTGCGGGGCGCCCTGCCGCAGGAAGAAGTAAAAGCCCTTTACCAGGCGGCCGACCTTTTCGTGCTGCCCTGCCTGGTGGCAGCGGACGGTGACCGGGACGGCCTGCCCAACGTACTGCTGGAAGCATTGGCCGTAGGGCTCCCGGTGGTTTCAACCCCCGTTTCGGCCGTTCCCGAGTTGATCCACCACCGGGAGACCGGGCTGCTGATTCCTCCCAAAAGCCCCGAAGACATTGCGGCGGCACTCCGGCTGCTGATCAGCGACCCGCAACTGTGCCGGCACCTGAGCCGGGCGGGACGCCGGAAGCTCGAACGGGAGTTTTGCATCGGCGTCAGCACGGACCGGCTGGCGGCGCTTTTCCAGGCCGGGCAGGTGGGGATGAAAAGGGCTACCACGAAGTCTGACCGCGATGAAAACGCTCATTAACGGATTATTGCTCAACGATCAGTTCAGCGGCGTGCAGTATTCCATCGAGAACCTGCTCCGGGCCATGGGCAACGGGGGCACTCCCTCTTCCGGCAGCGAACTCCTGTTGTCGGCTGATTACCGCGGAAGCCTGCGGGACAATGCCCGCTTTGCCACTAAAAAAGTGGATTTCAGCACGACCAACCGGGTCAAAAGAATTTACTACGAACATTTCCGGTTGCCGGCGTACTTCCGGCGGCATGGCTTTGACCTATACCACGCCCCCGGCTACATCTTGCCGTATTACGCCCGGCTCCCCAGCGTACTGACGGTGCACGACCTGATCGCCCTCGATTACCCCGAGTACTGCCAGTATGAAACCGCGGCCTATTTCAACCTGTGCCTTCCCCGTTCCATCCGGCGGGCCGACCGGATCATTGCCGTCTCGGACCGGGTAAAAGCCGACATTCTCCGCCGGTTCAACGTGGAAGCCGATGCCATCGCAGTGATTCACCACGGCGTGGAAAAGGAATTCAAACGAATCGTTTCGCCGGACGCCCTGCAAAGGGTCAGCCGCACGTACGGGCTTCCCGAAAAGTTCCTGTTGTTCGTGGGCAACCTGGAACCCAAAAAGAACCTGTCCCGGTTGATCGAAGCATTCCTGCACCTGAAAAGGCACGCCGGCATCGTCCACAAGCTGGTCATCGCGGGCAAGAAAGGCTGGAAATACGAAGCCCTTTTCCGGCAGCTCGGCCAGCAGGAGGCTGCCGGGGAGGTCATGCTCACCGGGTACGTGGCCCGGGAAGACATGCCGGCCATTTATTCGCTGGCCGACCTGTTCGTGTTTCCTTCCCTGTACGAAGGTTTCGGGCTTCCCGTGCTGGAAGCCATGGCCTGCGGCACCCCCGTACTCACGTCCACGGCCGGGGCGCTGCCCGAAATAACGGGGGGGCTGTACCCGCAGGCCGATCCTTTGGACGCCGGGGACCTGGCCCGCAAGATGCACCTGCTGCTGACGGATGCCGGGTTGCGGGAAAAAAACGTGCGGCACGGCACCGCCCGGGCCGGGGCGTTCTCCTGGGAGAAAGCCGCCCGCCAGACCCTGAGGGTGTACGAGGAGGTCCTGCACGGCAAGCGGGCCGGCCGGCGGATGGAGGACGGAGTAATTTGAATGAGCCATGAGAAAGAAAGTCCTGATCATCAACAATTCTGCCCGCATCAGCGGGGCGGAAACCAGCCTTTTAACGTTTTTACACCATTGCCACCCCGAAAAATACGCCGTTACGCTGCTCGTTCCCCCCGGGGCGGAACTGGCCCGGATGGCCCCCCACTGCACCATTAAAACCTGGAACCTGAGGCGGATTCAGAAAAGCGGGAATGTGCTCCGGCTGCTCGCGCAACTGGCCGGCGTGGCCTGGAGTACGGTACGCCTGTCGTTTTTCGTGCGGCGCGAAAAAGTGGACGTCATTTACGCCAACTCCAACCAATCCCAGCTCTACGCCTGCCTCCTGAACGTACTGGTACGGCGCAAGAGCATCTGGCACGTGAGAGACAACCCCGGCCACGCCGGCTTGGCAAGGCTGTTCGCGTGGGGCAGCAGCTGCATCATTTGCATTTCCAGGCACGTGTATGACCAGGTGCCCGCATCCCGCACCGTAAAACACCTGGTGTATAACGGACCGGGCGCACCCGCGGGTCCATTTTGTGATGATCGGGGAAGATCTGTTCGGGAAAAACGGCCCGTACACCGCCCACCTGAAAAAAGCGATCCGGGACCGGCAGATGGAGCGGCACTTTACCCTGACGGGATTCCGGGAAAACGTGATTGACTACGTCCGCCGACTGGACGTGCTGGTTCACCTGGCGCACGACGAGCCTTTCGGCCGGGTGCTCATCGAGGCAATGGCGTTGGAAAAACCGGTGGTAGCCATCCGGGGCGGTGGGGCCCCGGAAATCATTAACGACGGCAGGACCGGTTTCCTGGTGGACCGGGGCGATCTGCCCGGGTTCGCGGCCCGGCTGGTGACCTTGCTGAAAGACCAGCGCCTGCGGACCCGGTTTGGCAAGAACGGGAGAAGGGACGTACTCGAAAGGTTTTCCGTGCGGGAGCACGTAAAAAAGATCGAGGAAATCATTGACACCCTCTGAACCGGCCCCGGGGTGCGCCGGGTTGCCGCTCTAACGCCGGGGAAGCCGGGCAGCCGCGCCGGGAGGTGCCGTACGCCCTTCCCCCGCCGACAGCGCCGCCACGCACTTTTGCAGCCCCTCCTCGATGGAAACCTTGGGCCGGTAACCCAGGAGGCTCGCGGCCTTTGTGGTGTCCGCGTACGTAACGTCCACTTCGCCGGGGCGGCGGGGCAGGTACCGGATGAGGGGTTTGGCGTTGAACAACCGGCCCAGGTGGTGGATCAGCTCGAGCAGGGAAACCGGGCGGTTGCCGCCCAGGTTGATGGATTCGAAAACATTGTCTCCGGACAACAGGTACCGCAACGCCGCCCGGATGCCGTCCACCACGTCCGAGATGTACGTGTAGTCGCGTACCGTGCCGCCGTTTCCGTACACGGGAATCGGTTGTTGCCCGGCGAACAACCCCATGAATTTGCCCACCACCAGGTCCGGCCGCTGCCCCGGCCCGTACACGCTGAACAACCTCAGGTTGACCACATCCATCCCGTACAAGTGATGGTACGTGTGGTTGAGCAGTTCACCGGACTTTTTGGTGTACGCGTAGGGAGAAACCGGGCAGTCCGTGGGCAGGTCTTCCGTAAAGGGCAGCACGGACGGATTCCCGTACACGGAAGAAGACGAAGCAAATACCAGCTTCTTTACGCCGGACGCCTTCATCCAGTTCAGTACGTTCAGCGTGCCGTTGACATTCGTCCGGATGTACGCTTCCGGGGCCTCCAGTGACGGAAACACGCCGGGCTTGGCCGCCAGGTGAATGACCGCATCCACCGGCAACGGGATTGCGTGCAGGTCCCCGGGATGGGTGATGTCGGCTTCCCGGAAGGAAAAATTCCGGTCTCCCGTCAGTTGGCTGACGTTTTTTCTTTTTACGGCAACGTCGTAGAAGGGATCAAAATTATCAATCCCGGCCACCGCGTACCCTTCCCCCAGCAGCGCCGCCGCCAGGTGTGACCCGATAAAACCCGCAACGCCGGTGATCAATATCCTTTTGACGCGCTCTGTCGCTTCAACCATAAAACGCCTTTCACTGGGCCGCGGTGACCACGGCCGGCCGGGCATTTCGGTTTTTATATTTTTCCGGGATGAGTGGGCTTTCGAGCAGGAGTTCGTAGAGGATGTTGGCTACGGTGCTGTGTCCGTACTCATTCCAGTGCCCGTCGTGTTCGAACTGCAACCGCCGCGGGAATTTTCTTGCCCGCAGGTCCGCATCCAGCAATTTCAATCCGGCACTGGTGAGCATTTGCTTTTCCTCCGCCGACTCCCCGAAAGTGATCAGCACCAGTGGGGCGTGCCGGGCCGCGGTGTAGGCGGCCAGTTCTTTGAGTTCCTCGGTTGATTTTTCGGGGGTGTACTCATACCAGCCTACGTCTTCCGAAAAGAAGTGCTTTTCGACGTAAATGCTTAAATACCGGTAGAACTCGGAGCCTTTGTTCTCGGCGTGCTCCAGGTAGTGCCGGCAAATTGCCCTGACAATGAAAGAATAGTCGTAGACCGAGGTGAGCAGTTTGTTGCGGTTGAGTTCATCCACGAGGGCCCGGTTGTATTTCCGGGACACGTTGTTGGTGGGGTTGTAGGAAATCACGTACCCGCCGTAATTTTCCCGGGCTTTGTCCAGCACCGCGAAGGGAATCGGGTTCTTGTACAGAATCAGGTCGGGCTTGAATTGCAGGATGAAATTTTTTATGTAATGGAAGTTCCCGGCCGTTCTTCTGCCGTCTATGCTGAAATTCAATACTTCCACCTGGTGGCCGTGACGCTTGAATAGCTGGTTCAGCACAGCCACGTAGTCGTCGTTGGTGTTCAACCACAGGCCGCTTTCGTTGGATGCCCCCGAGACCGCAATCCGGAAAACGGAACTGTCCTTGGCCAGGGTGAAATCTTCGGCATTGTGGCCGTAATTATTGATCCGGAACTTCTTTTCAATGTCCGGCACCGAAATGTAGCCGGTCGCGTTCGGGATGTAGGTGTAGGTATACAAAGAGTCGGGCCGGTACACGAGGGGAAAATGGCGGGTTTTGAGTTGCTGGTAAAAGAAAACGCGCAAGCCGATCTCCAGCGCGACCACTGCGGCCAGGAGCAGGAGGGCAATCAGGAACAGTTTCCGTTTCATAGGGAATATGCAGGCTTTAAGGAGGGAGACATGGGATTGTAGGTTCAGCACGGGCAACCGGCTGCTGGTGCCAAACGTGCCGCGATGCGTTCATTGGGGGTTTGCGCCGGTCCCTTTCCGCCGGTAGGATGACCTACTCGACGGCCAGCAACAGGTTTCCGTAGACACTCGTCCGCAGGTGCGCCGTAGCGCCGCCTTCCTCGGCCCAGGCGGCTTTGGACCGGCCCCACGACACCACCCCTTGCTCCAGCGGCGCCTTGGTGTCGTTGTCGGATACGTTTATTTCAAAACCGAATGCGTTGTCCTGGCCGGGCGCGTACTTGAGATTCTTCCAGGGAATGCGCACCTCGAGCACGTAACCTTTGTCGAAGTCGGTCTGCGCGAAACTGATTCCCCGGGCGTTGCCGTCGGTCATCACCGAATCGTAGTCGTAGATGAAGTCGTACCGGAAATCGTCTTCTTCGGGGTGAAAGCCGCTTTCCTTGTCGTTGTTCATGTCAAAAAACAGTTCTATATCGTCGTTTTTCCAGGCCGCCCACAGCTGCTGCTCCGATGCGTTGGCGGGAAGATTGTTCCTGAATTTGATGTCATCGTAGATGGTGAACAGGAAGTACAGGTGTTCTGCATCCCAGACGGCTTTGAAACGGCCCGATAGGTCCAGTGAATCCGTGGTACACAACGTGCAACTGCCGATTTTACTGACGGCCGCAGAAGGCGTGTTTTCCCACAGGGCGTCGGCCCGGCCGTCAATGACGGGCGCCTGACTGGTTTTTTTTACCACGTATTTGCTTTCTGTCCTTGAACAGCAGCAGCAAACGAACGATACAAGCAGGCAATACAAAGGCAATAATCTGGTCAGCATGTAAATGGCAGTTGACTGTTTTGCAATTAGATTTATCAACATCCGGCTGATGCTCAGGCACGTATGCAGAACTGGTTCAGGCGGCAACGCATCCCGTAACCCGCCGGCGGGTCAGGCGGCCTATTGCGGGGAGTCCCGTATTTCCGTTCCGCATCCGCGCACCATTTGCTGGTAAAGCTTCTCGTGCGCCCGCACGAATGCGGAGAAGGAGAAATGCGCATTCACGCGGGAATACCCTCTTTCACCCATGCGGTTGATCAACGGCTGGTTGCGCAGCAGCTGTTCGATCCTGGCGGCCATCAGCAGGTAATCTTCGGCGGCCACCAGGTAGCCGTTCTCCTGGTCAACGATCAGGTTGCCGTACCCCAGATCCGTGGCCACGATTGGTTTTTTGAACCACATGGCCTCCAGCAGCACGTAGGGCAGGCCCTCCCACAAAGACGGGCTCACGAAAATGTCAATTGCCGAATAGATCCGGCCGATCTCGTCGTAGTGGGGCGTGATGAGGATCTTGCCGGCCAGGCCCAGCGCCCGGATGGTGTGCGTGAGTTCGGCCCGCAACGCCCCCTCGCCCGAAATCAGGAAAACCACGTCCGGAAAGTCCCGCACGATTTCCCGGGCCGCGTAGATGTAGGTCAGCCATCCCTTCTGTTCCACCAGCCGCCCGATGGCCCCCACCACCACTACCCCTTCGGCAATGCCCAGTTCCCGCCGTACGCCGTGCTTTTCGCCAGGGCTGTATTCCCGGAAGTCAATGGCGTTGTTGATGTTCACCAGCTTGCGCAGGGGCGCCACCCGGAACTGCAAGGCGCTGTCTTTCTCGTTGGTGGACACCACCAGTGCACCGGTCACCAGGGCCATCAGCTTTTCGATGGTTACGTACCCGGCCCGTTTGATCCCCGACCGGCCCTGGAAATAAAAGCAGTGCGGCGTGTAGAGGACGGCGGGCACCCGCCGCAGCCAGGCCGCCACCCGGAACAACACGCCGGCTTTGGAGCTGTGCGCGTGCACCACGTCGTAGGCGTGCCGCCCCAGGTGCCCGTACAGGCGCAGCAGTGCAGCCAGGTCTTTCCCCGGGGTGATGGTCCGCTCCATCGCCAGCTCGATCACGGTCACGCCGGCCGCCCGGAGCTTGTCCATTTCGGCAAATACCTTGTCCGTCCGCCGGGTTGACAGCATCACCGTGATGTCGAACAGTTGCCGGTCCAGGTGCAGGGCCAGGTAGACCACGTGCTTGAGCGCGCCGCCTTCGGCTGCTTCAATGCCGTATAATATCCTGATCTTTGCTCCCCGGGTGGTTTCCATGCGCAATCGGTGGTGACAATGGTACGAAAGGTTTTGGCTGGCAGGGATTCCCGCCAGGAGCTGTTCGGCCCGGAAAGGCAACGTCTGGTTGCCCGACCTGCATTAAACCTTTGCCCGATGAACGTCAAAAGCTCTTCATAGTCAATATTGGGGAAAATGTCAGGGATTGGCAAATGGCAAAGAGAATTTTTTACGGATGCGGCAAACCATAAGTGGCTCTTTTCTTGCAAAAATCATAAACTTTATTTTTCGGTCCGACAAGGCCGGCTACCCGGTTCACCGGGCTCATGCGCCCGGTGCATCACGCAACCGGTATCATGGGCATTCAGAGCCGGGGGTACATAAAAAGCGCAAAGGCCGGCAGTGCCGGCCTTTGCGCGTTACCCAGGTTGTCCAGGCTATGGGTTAGTACAGCGACCGCAGGGCGATCCGGTCGTAGAGGCCAAACTCACCCGTTTCGGTGGCGCTGAAGCAGGCCGTCATCACCGAGTTGGCGTCGTAGCCGGTGGGCGTTTCGGGCACGTGGATGGCGCCAATCGAACCGGCACCCTCGTTGGAAACCGCACCACCACACGAGAGGGCACGGTTGAACCAGTCGGTGTGGCGCAGGCCGAGGCAGTGGCCGATTTCGTGCGTCATCACGTGCTCCATTACATCCGTGTTGTAGGCACTGGTGCCCGTCCGGATCTGCACCCACTTGTAGGGGTTGCCGCCGGCGGGGAAACCGGCTTGTCCGCCGGCCGCACCGGTCACTTTGTACACCACAATGTCGTACCCGGTGGAATTGGTGCCGAAGGCCAGCGTAAAGTTCAACTGGAACGTGGGACCGTACAGCGCCCGGTAGTTGGCAATAGCCAGCTGGAGGCCCGTGATCATCTTGGAATCCAGGGCGTTGGAGCCGCCGTTCCAGCCCAGCACCCGGATGGTACGGGGCGATGGGGTGACCAGGTTGGTGGTGTGGTACTGCTCGTTTACCGCCCCGAGGCTGTGCAGGGGACTGACCAGCATGGACTCCAGGTTTTCGGGCGTAATCACGATGTCGCCCTCCAGCAGGTAGTTCATCTTGCCCGACTTGCCGCCATCGAGGCTGGCGTCGGGAATCATGCGGATGTCGCTGGCGTCGAAGCCCAGTTTGACGAACTGCTTTTTCACTTCATCGGATACCTTGTACTGGGCGGCGTCCGTTGCCGCAGCGGCGTCGTCGGACTGCGGGGCGACTTCCTTCTGGGTACAGGCTTCGAGCAGGAACAAAAAGAACACTACAACCGCCAAGGCGGCAGAAAAACGGTTTAATCTGGTCATGGTTTTAAAATTTGGCAGGTGGGGGTAAGATGGGGGTTACTGGGGTTTGACTGCAAAAGTGTTTTCCGGCGGGGGCCGGCACGGGAAGGGGTTTCGAACGCCAAACGTCTATCTGACTGCTTAACAGGCGCCTGGGTGGTGAGGGGGTTGGTGATCGGCTTTTACTTCATTTGCATGGTTTTGGGGCGGGTAACGGAATGGCATGGGCATACGGAGATCACACGGAGGCCCGGCGGCACCCGTACGGGGTGCAGGGTCCATCCTGGTTCCACCCGGGTACTTTCAGGCCCGGACGGCACAAACAACGCGGGTTGCTATTGATTGGAGGAAAGGCAGTACAAGGCAGGCTTGGCAAGGGCAGGCTTCAGAGGGGAGTGTTCACTGTACGTCTCCCTTTACGCGCCGCAGCGTAACGCTTATTGCAGGTGTTGACTCACGGGGCAGCGATGCGCAGGCCAGGTGAGATGGGGGGTGTTCCCGGGTGAGTCAGGCAACCCGGGAGGCAGTCACGCTCCGGTTGCGCTATTGACGATGTAAAAGTACGGCCCGCTTTCGCAGAATGAAATACCTATTTTTAGGTATTTTTTTCGCCTTCCCCCCGCCTCCACCAAATATCCTACTGCAAATCCCTTTTTACCCCGCATCCGGGTTGAAGTCCTTGAACGTCCGCTGGATCTGGCTGTCGGTGGCTTTGTTTTTGTTTTGCCAGCCGGCGTGCAGTTCCAGGGCCACCAGCCCTTTCAGGTTCATCAGCGCCACGAACTCGTCGAGCTCCTTGATGAACTCGGGGCGGCGGCGCTGCGACTTGAGGGTGTACTTGCGGGCAAAAATGTCGCCCTTCAGTTGCAGCTCGTTCTTTTTGTCCATGATGTAGTTGAGCCGTTCCACCAGGTCCTTGGTGGATTTGCCGATCACCTCGGTGGCTTCGAGGGTGCCCAGCGTCATCACGCTGGTGCCGCCGATGGTGGATACCATTTTGGCCGTGGTGGGCGCCTGGATGGTCACCGGGGCCACGCCCGACACCGCCCCCAGCGAAGCGTTGAGCACCGAGCGGCCCTTTTTGCCCCGGCGGGCCCGGCGGTAGTCGCGCTTGAGCTTTTCCTCCGACTCCTTGAGTTGTTCGAGCAGGTCCCAGGCCCGCACCAGCGCCGTGCGGTACTGGCTGTAGAGTTGCTGGTCCTTTTCGGCCTCGTTCACGGTGTTGGTGACCGCAAACCGGATTTTGACCTCGTCGCGCTTCTGGGCCTTGTCAATCACGAAGAAGCTCACGTTGAAGGCCACCGAGTCGAGCGGGTCGCGCACGAACTCGTAGCCCGGGTTCCAGATGAATTCGTACTGCGTGGCGGTATTCTTCACCAGGGCCGTCTTGGGCACGTTGGGGTTGTCGGACACGAAGCCGAAGGAGGCAATGTCGTCGTCGCCGTTGGGGTCGGCCAGGTAGAACTTGAGGTTCACGGTGGCGTTTTCGGGGTAGCGGACGGCGTTGCCGCCGGGCACCACCGACACCGTGGGCGGCAGGTCGAGGGAGGTGGCCTCCACCTTGAACCGGCCCTTGGCGCGGCTCTTGGCGGGCTGGTCTTCGGCGAAAAATTCGATGTACAACGGCTTGTTCTTCACCGCGTTGAACTGCGACAGGGAAGGCTTCCAGGAAAACTCGCCGCCGGAGGAGAATTTGGCCCCTTCGGGCATCTGGTCCACGATGGGGATGAACACCACCGGGTCGCCGTCCTCGTCGCGGGCGGCGTTGGGGTCAATCTGGTAGGCGTTGGGCTTGTTGTACTGCACGTAGAAGGGCTTGAGTTCGCCCACCTGGGGCGGCCGGTTCACGTGGGCCACCTTGAAGGGCACGGTGTGGGTGCCCGACTCGTTTTTCTCGTTGGTGACCCGGAACACCACCTCGGCGGTGCGGGTGCCGGCGAGGCGGTCCACGAAGTCGTGGCCGGGCGTCCAGGCGAAGTGGCCCGTGGAGTCGAAGGCCATGCCCTCCTGTTGGCCCGAGGCAATGGCGTAGGTGTACCGCTGGCCCGTGCCGCCGGTGGCGTGCAGGCTAAATTCGAGGAGGCGGCCTTCCTGGAGATCTTTCCACCCGGCCTCTTCCGGGAAAGCCAGTTGGATGGGCGAAGCCGCTGAGTCGGCGGCGGGGGTAGCGGCGCCCTGCTGCGCCCGGCCGGCCAGGACTGCCGAGCAGAAGACCAAAAAAGCCAGAACTGTTTCTTTCATGGAAACGGGTTTATGATGAACCGGAACGGTGGCGCAAGTTAATCACCAGAATGATAACCCTCCTGCCCTTTCGCCCCGCTCCCGCCGCAGCCGGTACATCTTCTCCCGCTTTTTTGCGTAGGAGCCGTATCTAGGCTCTACAACTTACAACGCTAACTACTCTGCACATGGAATACCGCAAATTGGGAGAGACCTCCCTGGAGATTACACCCATTGCTTTCGGCGCCTGGGCGGCCGGGGGCTGGATGTGGGGCGGCACCGACCAGCAGGAAGCCGTGGCGGCCATCCGCCGGTCGGTGGAGCTGGGCGTGACCACCATTGACACGGCGCCCGTGTACGGGTTCGGGCTCAGCGAACAGATCGTCGGGGAGGCGATCCGGGGCATGAGGGACCGGGTGGAAATCCTGACCAAGTTCGGCATGCGCTGGGACACCACGCGGGGCCAGTTTGCCTTCGATTCGCAGGACGCGCAGGGCAAGCCCGCCAAAATCTACAAGTACGCCGGCCGCGACAGCGTGGTCCGGGAGTGCGAAGAGAGCCTCCGGCGCCTGGGCACCGACTACATTGACCTGCTCCAGATCCACTGGCCCGACCCCACCACGCCGGTTGACGAGACGTTCGAGGCGGTGTCGCGGCTGCTCGACGCGGGCAAGATCCGGGCGGCCGGGGTGAGCAACTACAGCGCCGAACAACTGGAGGCGGCCCGCCGGGTGATGCCCATTGCCTCCAACCAGGTGCCCTACAGCATGGTGAAGCGCGAGATTGAGGCCGACGTGGTGCCGTACTGCCTCGAACACAACGTGGGCATCCTGGCTTACAGCCCGCTGCAACGCGGCCTGCTCACGGGCAAGATGCAACCCGGCCACGCCTTCTCCCCCGGCGACCACCGGGCCGGCCTGCCGTACTTCAAGGACGAAAACCTGCGGCGCACGGCCGGGTTCCTGGACCGGATCAAGCCGCTGGCCGACGAGAAGGGCTGCACGCTGTCGCAACTGGTGATTGCCTGGACGATCCGCCAGCCCGGCATCACCTGCGCCCTGGTGGGGGCCCGCAACCCCAAACAGGCCGAGGAAAACGCCGCCGCCGCCGACGTCTCCCTGAGCCGGGACGAAATCGAAACGATCACCGCCCAGCTCGGCCGCCTGGAACTGGTACCGTAGAAAGGAGACCGGAGACGGGAGGAAAGGAGACCGGAGGAGGCGTACCCATGCAGGGCGGGGATGCGGGATGGTTTCGTACCCGGGAAGGGAGAAAGGGAAAAGGGAGGCTGGCAGCATACGCGGAAACGTCAGTCGTGCCTTTTTCCTTTCTCCCTTTTGGCGCTGCCGGTTCGCCCTGCCCGGCATTCCCCACGCTGTATGGGTACGCCTCCTCCGGTCTCCTTTCCTCCCGTCTCCTTTCGTTCCGTCTCTTTTTGTTCCGGCGTATACCTACCAGTAGGTATTTTTCTGTCCGGGCCAAAATATTTTTTTTCCGCTTCTTTAACGGAATCGTTTATCGCCTGCCTCCGGCCAATGCAATTTTACCCCCGGAACCACTCGCAAAAGCCGGACCTGGCATTTGAGGTGAAACGGGGATGGGTAACACGGTTAAAAGATGGTTTTGCGCAAAAGTAATTGGAAAACGCGGCGCTGCGGGTGTATCCCCACTTGATCTGCTGGCCGTAACGCCGCCTCGGGGCGGGCCGCCGTTGCGCATTCGGGCCGCCTGCGTTGCACAGCGGTTTCCGGGCCACCAGGGGCAGCCGCCCGTCTCCCGAAATAAAACCAAGGGACAAAGCCCACCGGCCCCGGAAAGGCCGTTCAAAAATTCACAAATGCGTGAACCGCCCTTCCCGGGGTGCTCAATAAGGGCTTGACTTCCAATCCAATTAGAATTAAAATTGCATTAGAATATACGCACGTACCATTTCAGGCCAATCCGTCTTTCGGAGGCTTTATTCCGGGAAGCAACGCCCGGGTAACCGCCGTTTGGTGCGCAGCAAACCATACCCGGGGATTTCCCACGCTGGAAAATCCCCGTAAAGAGCAACCCATGATGTACGCCTACCCGAGCCGGCCCTCTCTTGGCCCTTCGCAGTACACCGCCTGTCCCCTTGCCGGCGAAACCGCTCTTTCGTTTTTGCCATTCCACCCTCCGGTTCAGTCCATAGTGCGTTTCCGCGTTTCCCGGCAAAACGCGGCCCCCCGTTTCGTCTCCTGCATTGCCTTTGCCAACCACCATCAACCATCCAAAGCACCTATGAAAACGATCCACGCCCTTCCGCCCGGACCCATCCACGGCGGGCCTCGCCCCTCCCCTGGCCGCCCCTCACCGGCGGCAAGCTAACGCAGCCCCAACCAGCACCCTTTTATCAACCCTTTCCCGCCCCGCGGGGGTGGGTATGTACTCTTTTTTGCCCTTAATTTTCGTTTCATATGCCGTACAACTACCCTCACAACAACTACCCTCACAACCAGGCAGGCCGGGGAACCCATGCTTCCTTCGCCTGCGAGCAACCACCCAAAACAGGCTGGAGCCAACCGCGGCTCGCCTTTGCGCAAACCACCGTGGCAGCCCGGACGCTGCAATCCCTGGCCTTTTTCATTGCACTGCTGCTCTCCCCGGCGGCCTTCGGGCAGGCCGTTGCCGTGGATGGCCAGTCCAACGACTGGCGCTGGATTTACGGCCCGAACGGCCTTCCCGTCCCCGCGGGGGTAACGACCTTTTCCTTCTACGGCGACGGCATCAACGACGTGGCCGACGATGCTTTTTCGAGTGCCAAGGATTACGAAGACATCAGCCAGTGGTTGTGGGACCCGAATGGCGCCAACGACAAGGGCGACATCGAACATGGGGCCGCTTTCATCCAGAACGGCAAGCTGTACTTCGCCTCCGACCGCTTTGCCCAGAACGGGAACGCCGCCCTCGGCATCTGGTTCCTCAAGGACAACGTGCAGAAGACGACCGTGAACGGGATCAATAAATTCACGGGCCAGCACCAGGTAGGCGACCTGCTGATCGTATCGCAGTTTACCGGTGGCGGCGGCAGCCCCACCATCGAGGTATACAAGTGGGTAGGCACCGGCGGCAACGTCAGCGGCACCCTGCAAAAACTGACCGTCAACATTGCGAGTTACGATGCGGCGGTAAATACCGGCACCCTCAGCCCGAGCCCGTGGCCCTACACCTCCAAAACCCTGCCGGCCGGCCAGATTCCGGCCGGTGGCTTTTTCGAAGGTTTCGTAGACCTGACGGCCATCGCCGGGATTGACCAGTGCTTCACCTCTTTCCTGTTCACCACCAGCCAGTCGCAGCAACTTACCGACGCCCTCAACGACTTCCTGAGCGGCCAGTTTGCCTCCAAGCCCATCGTGCAACTGGCCGGCAAAACCGTGTGCGCCGGCGACCCGGCCACGCTTACCGCCGTAATCACCAACAACTCGGGCGTGCCGCCGTTCACCTACACCTGGACCGTGCCGCAAGGCGCTTCGAATCCCGGCAGCGTGGCAAGCTTCAACGCTACGGTCACGGGCACCTACACCGTAAAGGTTAGCGGCAGCAACGGCTGTGCCTCGGAGCCCGCCTCGGCCAGCGTTACCATCAAGCCGGCCCTCGGCCTGACGCTCGACAAGACCAACGTAAAATGCTTTAACGGCAGCGACGGCACCATTACGGCGGAGGCCAGCGGCGGCCCCGGCACGTACACCTACAAACTCATCCAGAATGGCTCGACGATTTCCACCAACGCCACGGGGGCATTTACGGGTTTGGGCGACGGTACCTATACGGTTGAAGTGTCGGCCGCCAACTCCTGCCCCACCAGCAAGTCGGTCACGATTGGTCAGCCGGGTGCCGCGTTAACCTTGTCTTCCACCGACGTAGACGTGAAGTGCAACGGCAACACCACGGGCAGCATCGCCCTGACGGTGAACGGCGGCACTTCTCCCTACAGCTACCAGTGGACCAAGAACGGTGCGAACTACGCTACTACGCAGGACCTGACGGGTTTAGGGGCGGGCACCTACAAGGTGGTCGTCACCGATGCCAACGACTGCGTAGCCGACAAAACCATCACCATTTCCCAGCCGGC
>CADCTQ010000232.1:407-15995 GCA_902805615.1 uncultured Cytophagales bacterium | reverse complement strand
TTCTTCGAACAGCCGGTGGGCGTCCTTCACCTTCGAATACGGGCGGTGCCGCTCGAACCAGCCCCGGAACTGCCGGAATTGCACCTCCTTGCCTTCCGGAATGGAAATGGTTTCGAGGAATTCCCGGAAGGAAAAAAAGTCTACCTCCTGGCCGGGGTTTTCGTAGCCGAAACTGCGGTAGAGGCGGGAGGCATTTTCGGCCAGGTACGCCGACAGGGTCACGTACAGCACGCGGGCCGGCGCCTTTTCGGTGCCGGTGAGCAGCTTGATCTTTTCCAGCGTGAGGGCGGTTTTGCCGCTGCCCGCCGAACCGATGATGATCAGCGGCACGGGCAGGCGAAGCACTTCTTCCTGCTGCGGATCGAAAAACAGCACTTTGTCGAGCAGGTGGAAGTGACCGCCCCCGCCCGGGACGTAGGCCAGGGACTGCACGTCGGCGGCTTCCACCTTGTCGGGGGCCGGCAGGGGTTGCAGCCGGGTTTCGTCCACGGCGGCCCCGCGCAGGAAGCGGGATTTGGCGTAGGCGTGGTTGGGAATGAGTTCGAGCAGCAGCAGGCAGGTCTGGCCTTTGTGGCGGCCGAAGCGGAACAGCAGCCGGTCGGTATCGTTGAGCCGGGCCCGGTAGTAGGGCGTGCCGGCCAGTTTTTTTACGTCGGCGGCGCGGAAATCACCCGCCTGCAAATGGTCCACGACCTTCCGGAACTGCCGGTCTACGGAAGCAGGGTGGAGGCCGCTGTACTGGTAAATGTTCATCCGGGTAGAAGTGGTTATGCGTGGCCCGTCCCGCGCCCCGGTGGGCCGGCCGCAGCCCGTGAAGGGCATAAGCTTACAAAGAAAGTCCGGATTTTCCTCGGTCCCGCCGGCGCTTTACGTAACCTTCCACGTAACCTTCCACGATGGGCACGTCGGCCGGCGCCCAGTCCAGCCCGGGCAGCGCGGCCGGGTCGAGCCACCGGACCTCCTGGTGCTCCCTGAGGGCAAACGCGTGGCTCAGCAGGCGGCAGCGGAACGGCACGAGGCAGATCACCTTGCCGTTGCCGTAGTCGTGCACGTTGTCGGGCAGCCTTTCCCCCACGGCAACGGCCACCCCGAGTTCTTCCCGGATTTCCCGGGCAATGCATGCCGCCAGCGATTCGCCGGGTTCCACCTTGCCGCCGGGAAACTCCCACAGGAGGGGCTGCGACATGGCCGCGCCCCGCCGGGCCGCCAGCACTTTCCCTTCGTGTTCGATAATGGCGCACGTAACGGTGATCATAGGTCTTTTTTCATCAGCCAGTCCTGCGCCACCTCGTTGCCGTGGTAGAACGGGTAGGAGCCGGCTACGGCGAAGCCCCACCGCTGGTAAAACTTAACGGCCCGGGTGTTTTCGGGCCACACGGCCAGCCACACGGTGGCAAAGCCCTCCCGCCCGGCCTCCCGGAGGCAGTGTCCCATCAGGTGGTCGCCGAGGCCGCGGCCATAGTAGGCGGCCAGCAGGTACAACCGCTGGATCTGCACGGCGGTCGTTGCGTCGAGGTCGGGCGGGTTGTGGCCGCGGCGCAGCTTGGCGTAGCCGGCCGGCTCGTCGTTCCGGATGAGCAGGATAAAGGTCGAATTTGGGTCAGCGAGTTCGGCGTGGACCTGGTCGGGCGTAAAAGCCCGGTTGATGTAGTCGCTCAGCCCGGGTTCTTCCCATACGGCCTGGTACGCTTCCCGGAACGACCGGGCCGACAGCCCCGCCAGCCACCCGGCATCTTCCGGCACCGCCACCCGGAAGGTAATCGCTTCCGCATTCATGGATTCCATACGCTGATTGCTTACTGCCTGTTGTCTATTGCTGATTGCTTACTTGCCCATTACTTTTTCAACAAATCCATCACCGAGGCGCTCATCGTGCGGATGCCGGCCCGGATGGCGGGTTCGGGCAGGGGCGCAAACAGGGCCGAATGGAGGGAGGGCAGGCCCGTGCCGGCCTTGGCGCTTTCCTCGGCTTTTTTGGGGTCCACGGCCCCGAGCCAGTACATGCAGATGGGCACGTTGGGCGTTTCGCGGCCGAAGCGGGAAAAGTCTTCGCCCACCGTGGAAGGCGGCGTGGCCACCACGTTTTCCTTGCCCAGCACCCGCGTAAACACGCCGGTCAGCCGCCGGGTCAGCGGCACGTCGTTCACCGTGGAAGGCGTGTAGGGCTCCCGGATCTTGATGGCCGGGAGGCGGTCCTGCGGTACGCCGGCGGCCTCGGCCGTACCCTTGATGATGCGCTTGATGGCCTCGATGGTGTTGTTGCGCACCACGTCGGAGTAGGAGCGGAGGGTAAGCTTGAGTTCCACCTGGTCGGGGATGATGTTGAACTGCGTGCCCCCGTGGATGGAGCCGACCGTCACCACGCAGGGGTCGAAGGGCGAAGTCTGTCGGCTCACCACCGTTTGCAGGGCCAGCACGATCTGCGCGGCCAGCACGATGGGGTCTTTGGTGGTGTGGGGCAGGGCGCCGTGGCCGCCCACGCCGCGCACGGTAATGTCCACGGCGTCTACGTTGGCCATGACGGGGCCTTCGGTGTAGCCCACTTTGCCGGCGGGCAGGGTGGCGTTGGTGTGCAGGGCCAGGGCGTAGTCGGGGCGGGGAAATTTGGTGTAGAGGCCCTCCCGCAGCATGGCAATGGCCCCGCCGCTGCGTTCCTCGGCGGGCTGCCCGATCATGACCACGGTGCCCTTCCAGTCGTCCTTGAACTGGGTAAGGGTGCGGGCCACGCCGGTAAACACGGTCATGTGCAGGTCGTGGCCGCAGGCGTGCATGGCGGGCACCTCGTTGCCGGCGTCGTCCTTCATGCGCACCTGGCTGGCGTAGGGCAGGCCGGTTTGCTCGGCCACGGGCAGGGCGTCGAGGTCGGTGCGTACGAGCACGGTGGGGCCGTCGCCGTTTTTGAGCACGCCCACCACGCCGTGGCCGCCCAGGTTTTCGGTCACCGCAAAGCCCAGGCCGCGGAGCTGCGCGGCAACCTTGGCGGCCGTTTGCTGCTCCATGAACGAAACTTCCGGGTTGGCGTGCAGGTCTTTGTAGAACGTGACCAGTTCGGGCAGCGAACGGTCCACGAAGTCGGCAACTTTTTTGTCCGGGCCCGACGGTTGGGCAACGAGGGAAAGGCTCAGCAGCAGCGCCGGCAGGGCAGGGGCGTAACGGAACATAGGCAAGGGGCGAAACCTCAATGTTACGGAAAATGCTTTGATGCTTGGGGGGAGGAAGGGGTTTCGCAGGGATTGCGCAGTAGGTAAGAAGAAGGGTTTCACGGGGGGCGGGGAAAAGAAAGAAGGAGGTGCTCGCAGGGGAAAGAAAGGGGTTCTCGCGGATGTCGGCAGAAAGAAGGGGTTCCCGGGGATTGCGCAGGGAAAAGAAAGGGTAGAAAGGGGTTCTCGCAGACCTGCCCTGTAAGGGTCTCGCGGATAAGGACGCAGATGAACGCAGATTTTTGATTGAAGAATGCTTGGGCGGGGAATGCTTAGAGGTGTCGTAACATTCGATCCCGCAGATGGGTGAGGACCGTTTTTGCTCGAAGGATGTTGAGTAGGTGTCGCAGGTGGAATCCCGCAGATTGTAAGCGGAGCGTTTTTGCTCGAATGGTTTCTGGGAGGAGCCGCAGGGGGAGATGCCGCAGATTTGGCCGGACCCGCTTCTTCCCGGTGATCTTCCGTTCGTGCCGGGGATTGGATAGCACAGGTTTTTTATGGTAGCAGCCGTGAAGGTTGCAAAAGATCATCATCCTGCATCAAATCCACCCGAATCTGCGGCATCGAACGCTACGACACCCATCGAAATTCATTCGAGCAAAACCGGCACGCACACCATCTGCGGGATCGAATGTTACGGCTCCTTTCGGAATCCTTCGAGCAAAACCGGCACGCACACCATCTGCGGGATCGAACCATACGGCACCTACAGGATTTCCCACGTTAAGTATTTCCCAATCAAAAAATCTGCGTTCATCTGCGTCCTTATCCGCGATAATCTGCGAGAACCCCTTTCTTTTCTCATGTATTCGCGAGAAACCCTTCTTCCCCTACACCCGCATTCCATCAAGCAACTGGTCACGGCTCGGCTTGGAAGGATGTACCTCGTAAGGAATGCCCTCCACGTCGGCAAACTCCATAAAGTCCTGGTACTTCTCGGGCACCACGTCGAACACGCAGAGGTTTTCGTACGGTTCGTTGAACACTTCCACCTCCGTGAGGGCCGCCAGCTTTTGCAGCCGCTGGTACTGCTGGTTCCGCAGAACCTGCTTTTTAATGACAAAATACCACATTCGTAAAGTGATTTGTATTGAGTAGTCACTTCTCCATTGCCCGCATATACGCAATCACGGCCAAACGGATGTCGTGGCGGAGGTCCGTTGTGTCGGCCGCTTCGGGTTCGTACACCGGGCCCAGGCCGGTTTTGCCGGGTTTGAGGAAGCCCAGCCCCTTTTCTTCGCCCGTCAGCAGGAAGGCCGGCAGGGCCACCCGGTAGGTCTTTTTCGGGACGACCGGCTTGCCAGCCACCAGCCAGCGCCTGGCCGTTTCGTCGTAGGCGGCCCGGTCGAGTTGCAGGTATCCCCCGCTGCCCTTGTTGTTGCGGCCGATGGTAAGCACCGAGTCGAGCAGGTGGCCCGACAGGTCGGCCTCCACGAGTTTGCCGCCGAAGGGCAGGGCCCGCAGCACGTCGTACTGCGTAATGGCCCCCGTCAGCTGGTCGTCTACGCGGATGGCGCCGCTGTTGAGGATCGTCAGTTCCGATTGGGGCGCCGCCGCCGTGACGGCTGCCGCCACCAGCCGCGTCAGGTTCGTAGACCCGTTGCGGATGGAACTTTCCCGGCCGTCGAGGGGCTCGGCGGTGGTCATCAGCACCTGGTTCGGGTCGAAGCCCATTTCGCGGAAGCTGCGGGCGGCAATGTCGGTCCACTTGCGCACCACCGAGTCGGTGCGGGGCTCGAAAGCCACCGTCGAGTCTACCGGCACCAGCGTGGACTGAATGTCCACCTGGCGGGTGTTTTTGTCGAAGCGGAGCCGGTGCACGTACACCGTTTTGGCGTTGGCGTCGGCCTTGGCAATGTAGGCGTTGCCCACCTGGTGGTACACGTGGTCGTGTTCGTGGCCGCCCATGATGAGCCGGATGCCCGGCACGCGGCGGCTGATCTCCTTGTCCTCGTCGAGGGACACGTGGGTCAGGCCGATCACGCAGTCGGTCATGCGTTCCAGGGACTTGTAGCCCGTTTCGGCCGCCCGGTAAATGTTGCTGTAACGCACGTAGGGCTTCTGCGTGGAAGGCAGGGTGACGGCCGTCACGCCGATGCGGAGCCGGGTGCCGTCGGCGTCGGCAAAGTCGAAGATCCAGACGGGCGACACCGAGTCGCCGCCGGGGCCGCTGGGGAAACGCTTCAGGCTGTCGCCCTGCCAGTGCCCGGCGTTCGACGATACCCAGCCGAAGCGCGACTCCCGCAGGCGTTCCAGCAACTCGGCTTCCTTGAGGTCGAATTCGTGGTTGCCGAACGTAGCCAGGTCGAGGCCCATCACGTTGAGCACCTCCACCATCTGGCGGCCGGCAATGTTTTTACCCTCGTACTTGAGCGTGCCCAGCACCGACGGGTTGAGGAAGTCGCCGGCCATCACCGTAATGGTGTTGAAGTTTTCCAGCCGCAGCTTTTCGCGGATGGTGGCGACCCGGGCCAGGCCGCCCACCTTGCCCCCTTCGAGCGGGGCGATTTCGTACACGTCGTTCAGTTGCAGGAACACGATTTCGATCTTGCCGTCCTCGGGCGGCAGCGGCGCGGGGCGGGGCGTGGTCCGGCAGGCAAAGGTGAGGGCCAGCAGCAACAGGCCCGGAAGAAGCTTTTTCATGGGTTCAGGTTGTCGGGGGGAAATTACTGAATCACCGCATGACCGACCCATAGAATTGCGAAAATGTGCGGCCACCCCGGCGGTGATTCGCCCATTCGGTCATTCCATCATTTGCCCCAATCCGGCGGGGGCGTGTTTTCGTCGAAGAGTTCGTCGAGGTAATACCGGCGCCGGTAGCGTTTGTTGCAGTCGCCGCCGCCGATGTCGTACACGCACACGGCATACAGGCCCAGGTCGGTCCCGTGCATGAGGCTGGCGTAGTCGCCGTTGGGCAGGAGGTCGGTGCGGTGGGCGAGGCGGCCCAGCACGCAGTGGCCCAGTTCGTGGAACACGAGTTCTTCGCGGGCTTCGGTACTCAGCTCCCTCCAGCAGTGCGGGGCGTTGCTGAGCACGATGCGGACCTGCCCGTCGGGGTCGCGGGAGCCGGGCAGGCACGCGCCGCATACGTCGTCGCCCCCCGTGGGGCCGAAGGTGACGATCAGGTTGTTGATGGCAATTTCCTTGCCGCGCAGGCGGGCCTCGGCGGTGAACCGCTCAATGTACGGCTCCACCTCGGCGGGCACCTGGTACACCGGCCGCGGCGCCTCTTTGCCCGAGCAGGCGGCCAGGAAGATCAGCAGGCGCACGGACCATTGCCGGGCGGCCGGAAAGCGTAGTGGGGTCATCGGGGACGGAATTGGGGGCTGGCAAACGGTAATGTACGGAGCTTGCGGCAGAAATGCTATCTTGTACCACGCATTCCCCGTTCTCACGCTTCCGTCCGTTCCCATGAAAAAGACCCTCCTGGCGGCCGCCTTGCTGGTGGCCTCCCTGCTCCCCGCCGCCGCCCAAACCAAGCCTTCCGCCGAAGCCCTGCCGGTGCAGCAGGCCATTGCGGGCGTCTTCGACGGCTTTTCCGCCCTGAGCCTGGAAAAAACCATGCGCCACTGCACCCCCGACGTCACCATCCTGGAGGACGGCGTGGTCTGGAACGCCGATTCCATCGCCACGGCCTTTAAACGGATGGCGGGCGTAGACTTCAAACGGGTCAATTCGTTCAACTTCCTGCAAACCGAGGTGCGCGGCAACACCGCCTGGACCAGCTACTACAACCAGGCCGACATGCAGATCAACGGCAAGGCCCGGCAGGTGCGGTGGCTCGAAAGCGCCGTGCTGGTGAAGGAATCCGGCGGCTGGAAGATCAAGGTGCTGCATTCCACGGTGATCCGGCCGAAGCCATGAGGAGAATGATTGCAAAGTGGGGAAAAACCTGACACCGGCCCCGGGCGTAGTTTACCTTTTCCCGGTCCGCGGCATTAAGAGCTTGTCTTTTACGCCGCCTGTATGCATAAAGCCTTACTGATCTACTTTTCTTACTTCATTTTTCTGCTCGGGGCGGGAACTGCTTCCGCCCAGGCCCTCGATACCGGAATGCCCGTGGTTATGGGGGATGTGTTCGCCGCTGCCGAACTGAACAACACGATCTACATCGGCGGAAAGCTGGACTACGCCGGACCCCGGATGGGGCCGGGCGTACCCGTCGACCTGGTCACCGGACTGGCTAAAAAGGGTTTTCTCAAACTTGACGGCGTAATAGAGACCGCCGAGCCCGACGGCAGAGGAGGATGGTTCCTGGGAGGGTATTTTGGGGCAACAGGCAAGCCGGGGTTCGGCCCGCTGATGCGCATAAAGGCGGATTTAACGTTGGACACCACTTGGGCGCCGCAGGTACTGGGCCGCGTGGAATCAATGTCCCTTCTAAACAATACCCTTTACATCGGGGGTTCTTTCTCGTCCATCAACAACCTGCCCCGAAACAACATTGGAGCCGTTGATGCGACTACCGGTCAGGCTACGGCCTGGAATCCCGGTGCGGACAATTGGGTAGAAAGCATTCACGCAACGCCCAACGGCGTGTACGCGGGTGGCAGATTTACCCGGATCGGCGGGGCAGGGCGCAACCTGCTGGCCCGGCTGGACCCCGTTACGGGCCAGGCCCTGGCCTGGAATCCTAACGTTACCCGGAGCATTACGAACCCCCTCATGACGTACGTGAGCACAATTGCTACGCACAACAACCTGGTGTACGTGGGGGGAAGTTTCGAAACCGTGGACGGGCAGGTACGGAAAAACCTGGTAGCCCTCGACAGCGCCACGGCAAGGGCGACTGCCTGGAGCCCCAACCCCAGCGGCGAGGTAAAAGTCCTGATGGTCCGGGGAAATACGCTTTACGTAGGGGGGAGCTTCAATTACATTAATGGAGTCATGAGTTCGTCGCTGGCTTTTTTCAACGCCACTACCGGCTTGGTAAATATGCTGTCACCGGGTGTTGACGGCATAGTATCGGCATTGGCATTGTACGGCAACACCCTTTACATCGGGGGGAGATTTAACTACATCGGCAAAACGCGTCGCAAAAACGCGGGCACCTTTGATATAGACACCCGCAACGTTACCCCCTGGTCGCCGGTGACCAGCGACGACGTGAATGCCCTTGCCGTAACGCCGGCCGGCGTGTACGTAGGGGGCGATTTTGAGAGCATGAACGGGCAGATAAAGGGCAACCTGGCCGCCATTGACGCAGTGACCGGCAAAGCAAAGGACTGGAATCCGGTTGTGGACGGCTACGTGAGGGCAATGGCGGCAGTTGGGAATCGCATTTACGTAGGAGGTAGCTTTCAAACTGCCAATGGCCAGGCCAGGAGTGGCATTGCCGTTTTTGACGCCGCCACGGGAGCGCTTACCGCCTGGAACCCGGGTCAGTCCGCCGACATTTACGCCATTGCGGCAACGGACGGAGCCGTGTACCTGGGCGGCTCTTTTGCGAACATGGGCGGCAAGCCGAGGAATAACCTGGCGGCCGTTGACCCGGTTACCGGGCTTGCTACCGCCTGGAATCCCGGTGCCAACGGCGGCGTCTCCTGCATCCGGGTGGACCGGGACAAAGTATACGTGGGTGGCGGCTTTACCAGCGTTGGCGGGGCGGCCCGGAACCGGTTGGCGGCCGTGCACCTTACCACGGGGCTGGCTACAAGCTGGAATCCCAATGCAGACTACGCAGTAAACTGCCTGGCCCTCTCGGGCGATACGGTGTACGCCGGGGGCGAATTCTGGTCCATCGGCGGACAGCCGAGGTACTTCCTGGCGGCCATTGATGCTGCAACTGGCCGGCCCACCGACTGGAGCCCTAACCCCAGTGACGGGGTCAGTGCAATTGCGGTGGCCGGGAACACCGTATACGCAGGCGGCCGTTTTCAATCATTCGGCCACACGTCCAGGGAACGGCTGGCCGCCCTCGACCGGACCACCGGCTGGGTTACTTCCTGGCATCCCTTCCCCTTTAACCCGTTCGGCAATGTACAGCAACTGATC
The DNA here is from genome assembly GCA_902805615.1 of uncultured Cytophagales bacterium. Taxonomy (GTDB): domain Bacteria; phylum Bacteroidota; class Bacteroidia; order Cytophagales; family 172606-1; genus CADCTQ01. Next base: position 6,801 of record CADCTQ010000232.1, on the reverse strand, counting down.
CTGAGCGACTGCGCGATTTACGTTGCCGGCACCAGTGGCATCAACCTGACTGCCTTCGGGCGCCGGCCCGCCCCCATTCCCCCGCAAAACATCATCCGCGGCAACATTTTCGCCGATGCCAACGCCAACTGCACCCGGGAAGCCGCCGAAGACAGCCTTGCCGGTTTCGTGGTGGTAGCCAGGCCCGGGCCGTACTTTGCCTCCACCGACCGGCACGGCAACTACACGCTGGCGGTAGATACGGGCAGCTACACAGTCAGCCAGGTGATTCCGAAGGAAAGCGCCCACCTCATTACGCAGGTGTGCCCCTCGGGTGCCGGGGCGCGTACCGTCCGGTTTACGGGTTACAACAACGAGGTCAACCACGTGAACTTCGCCAACCGGGTCGTGGCGTGCCCGCAACTCTCGGTATCGGTTGCCTCCGACCGGCGGCGGCGGTGTTTCCGCAGCAACTCCACCGTTACTTACCGCAACGACGGGTCGGGCACGGCCGAGGGGGTAAAAATCCACGTGACGTTTCCCCGCTACGTAGTGCCGGTGGGTGCAACCAGAACCTGGAAACGCAACGCCGACTCTTCCTACACCTTCGAGATCGGTACGCTGCGGCCGCACCAATCGGGCGTCGTCGCAATCATTGACTCGGTGGTGTGCGGAATGCCCGCCATCCGCGGGCTCACCCAGTGCACGCAGGTCCGCATTAGCTCCGTAAACAGCAATGCCTGTACGCCGCCGACGACCGGATGGGATGGGTCGGACATTGCCCTGCAAGCCGCGTGCGTGGACAGTACCACGGTGCAACTCCACCTCTACAACCGCGGAACGGGGGCAATGGCCGACAGCAGCCGTTTCCGGGTCTACCTCGATGCACGGCTGGCCTTTACCCGGGCGTACAAACTGCCGGCCGGCGACAGCCTGCGCATACGGGTTGCCGCCGCGGGGCAAACCGTGCGCCTGGAAGCTGACCAGCGGCCCGGCTACCCCGGCGACGAAACGGGCGTCGTCTCCCTGGAGGCTTGCGGCACCGACTCCACCGGGCAGGTAAGCCGGGGATTCGTAACGCAACTGCCCGTAGGGGGGCAGGACCCGTCGCGGGCAGTTGACTGCCTGCCCATCGTGGACTCGTTTGACCCCAACGACAAACTGGTGACCCCGGCCGGCGTGACCGATCAGCAGTACGTACCTTCGGGCAAGCCGCTCACGTACACGGTCCGCTTCCAGAACACGGGCACCGACGTGGCTTACCGGGTAGTAGTGGTGGATACCCTTTCGGAACACCTCGACGTGGCTACGCTCAGCGTGGGGGCCGTGTCGCACCCCTACAAAATGACGGTAACCGGCAAGGGACGGCCGGTGCTTACCTTTACTTTCGACAACATCATGCTGCCCGACAGCAACCGCAACGAACCGGCCAGCCACGGCTACCTCAAGTTCAGCATCCGCCCGCTGGCTGCCGTTGCCCAGGGAACGCGCATTGAGAACTTTGCCGACATTTTCTTCGACTACAACGAACCCGTCCGGACCAACACCGTGCACAACACCGTGTATGACCTGCCGGTACCGGCACCGGGGGGCGGCCGGGTGGTGGTCTGCGGCGTGAACGCAGCGGCAACGGCCGGGCCGGACCGCGTGGTGTGCGAACAGGACACCGTCCGGCTGCAAGCCCGGGCGCCGCACTACGGGGCCGGCCGCTGGAAGCAGATCGGCGGGGGCGGAACCCTTGCCACTGCCGGCGACCCCCACGCCCTGGTCACCGGGCTGGCCTACGGCGAGAACCTGTTTGAATGGACGGTGCCGGCCAACGGGTGCACCACGGATTCGCTCCGGCAGCGGGTTGCCATTACCCGTTACCCCAGGCCCGCCAGGCCGGTCGTCACGCTTTCTCCGGATGGTTTGCTGCGCTGCGAGGCGGCGGGCGACGGGTACCGCTGGTACTACAACGAAGTCTTGTTGGCCGACACCACCCGTACCCTCCGGCCCGTCCAAGCCGGCCGTTACGCGGTGCAGGTACTGCGCAATGGCTGTGCATCAGACCGTTCGGAGGCTTATGCCTTTGATCCGGCAGTGACCGGCCTGGAACCCCAGGCCGCCCGTACGTACGGCATCCACCCTAACCCCGGCACGGGCCGCTTCTACCTGGTTACACCGGCGGGGACGGGGCCGGTGGAAGTGACCCTGTCCGACGCGCTGGGACGGGTGGTGATGCGCCGTACCGTGGTCAATCACGCGGCCGACGCGGGCCGGTATGAACTCGACCTTTCCCAACGGCCCGCCGGCATCTACCTGGCCCAGATCAGGTCGGGAAAAGACCGGAAGGTGTTCCGCCTGGTAAAAAAATAAGGACCAATGCCGGGGTGTGTGCCCGGATTGGCCCAGCTTTTGCAAACCAAGCTTAAACGAGTTCAATCCCTAAATAATCCCCTTTTTATGAAGAACGCATTACTTTTTCTGTCCGTGTTTCTCACCAGTGCCGTCCTTTTCGGCCAGGACCGCAAGCCCAACTTTTTCGTCCGCGCCGAGTTCGGCCACGCTACCACCGGCACGGGAGACCTGCCGGGCCAGGTGTACGGCCTGGAAGCCGGCAAGCATTTCACCAAACACTTCAAAGCCGGCCTGGGCCTGAACTTTGCCCACGCGGGCCGCACCAGCACCGGATGGTTTCATTCCGACGCCAAGGCCGCCAGCGCCGACCTGACCCTGTACGCCGACCTGCTGCGCATCGGCTTTTTCAACCTGGAACTGGGAGCCGGCGGCTACTACCGCACCTGGCACTGGACGTACGAAACGGGTCCCGACATGGGCTTCTACCACGAGAAACTCCGGCTCGGCCCTTCGTCGCGCGGTTCGTTCAACGAAGGGGGCTTTGGCTACACGGCATCCGTGGGCATGAACTTCCGGATCACGCCCCGCGTCGGCGCCAGCCTGCGCACCACCTACCAGAACGACACCAACGCCAACAACCTGATCACCGTGCGCCCGGGCGTCATCATCAGCCTGTAAGCCCGGCGTTCAGGAGAAACAACAGTCCGGTGCCCCTGCTCCCCGCCCCGCGCACGAGTGAGCCGGCGGGGACCGTTATTTCCACCCGAACGTATACAGTACCCCCGCCTGGGGCCAGACGCCCACCCCCTGAGTGCCCAATTGTTTGAGGAGCCCGGCCGATACCAACCCTTTAAAGCTCCGGCGGATGGGAAAAGTAAGGCCGGTGGCAAGCACGATATTGTTGGCAACGCTGACGTTGTCGTTGCGGCTGAACGGGATGATGCTTCTTGACCAGCCCCGCAGGAATGAGGCTTCCACGTACAAGGAGGTGGGGGCATTGTTGAGGTGGTAACGGACCACGGGGCCACCCATGTACACCAGGTCCTGGTCGAGCACGTATTCAATCCCGTAGGCACCGAGTTCCCTTTGTTTGTCGGTTAAAACGGTAAAGTTGAATCCCACCAGCAACTGCTTGGCGACAAAGTGTCCCAGGAGTAAAGACCCATTCATGTACCGCCTCTTTTCGACGGTCAAACTCTTCCAGTAAATGCCCCTGATTTCGGCCAGCGAGTTGCCCCGGTCGTAAGGCGTTTTGTAGGGAGGGCTATCCTGGGCGGCTCCCGGTGAACCCAGTAAAAGGGCAAGGGCGAAAGCGAAGCGCAGCGGCGCAGAAACGGGTGGCCTCGAAAGGGCGGGAATGGGAAGTTGCATCGGAAAAATAATTGGAGAAAGTAAAACCTTTGATTGAAGGATTGCTCAGGATGCGTACGGCAAAGCGGCAATACCCGTTTCAGTCTACTTTTCTTTGCCCGCCGGCAACTCTTTTTCCCCGTTTTGGTGTTATCTTAAGCTGCCGTGCCACAAGCCAAACCCACGGAGCACAAGCCCATGTCTTTCAAAATTACTTCCGAATACCAGCCTACGGGAGACCAGCCCAAAGCCATTGAACAACTGGTTGAAGGCGTAAAGAACGGCGAACCGGCCCAGACCCTGCTGGGGGTGACGGGTTCGGGCAAGACCTTTACGGTAGCCAACGTGGTGCAGCAGGTGCAGAAGCCCACGCTGGTGCTCAGCCACAACAAGACGCTGGCGGCCCAGCTCTACGGGGAGTTCAAACAGTTCTTCCCCGAAAATGCCGTCGAGTACTTCATCTCGTACTACGACTACTACCAGCCCGAGGCGTACATTGCCTCCACCAACACCTTCATCGAAAAAGACCTCGCCATCAACGAGGAGATCGAAAAGCTGCGCCTCAGCGCCACCTCGTCGCTGCTCAGCGGGCGGCGCGACGTGATCGTGGTGGCCTCCGTGTCGTGCATCTACGGCATCGGCAACCCCGAAGAGTTCGGCAAGAACGTGATCAGCCTCAAACTGGGCGACCGCATCAGCCGCAACCGCTTCCTGTTTTCGCTGGTGGACATTCTCTACAGCCGCACCGAAATGGAGTTCAAGCGCGGCAACTTCCGGGTGAAGGGCGACACGGTGGACATCTTCGTGGCCTACGCCGACTTTGCCTACCGGATCATCTTTTTCGGCGACGAGATCGAGGCCATCCAGCGCATTGACCCGGCCACCGGCAAGAAATTCTCCGACGAAAAAGTCATTTCCATCTACCCGGCCAACCTGTTCGTGACCGACCGCAACACGCAGAACCAGGCCATCTACGAAATCCAGAAGGACCTCGTGGCGCAGATCCAGCTCTTCGAGGATGAGCGCCGCGAGATCGAAGCCCAGCGCATCAAGGAACGCACCGAGTTTGACCTGGAGATGATCCGGGAGCTGGGCTACTGCTCGGGCATCGAGAACTACTCGCGGTACTTCGACCGCCGCCGGCCCGGGCAGCGGCCCTTCTGCCTGCTCGACTATTTCCCCGACGACTTCCTGCTGGTGGTGGACGAAAGCCACGTGACGCTGCCGCAGATCAAGGCCATGTGGGGCGGCGACCGGTCCCGCAAGACGGCCCTGGTGGACTTCGGCTTCCGCCTGCCCTCGGCCATGGACAACCGGCCGCTGACGTTCAACGAGTTCGAAGACGTTGTGAAGCAGGTGATCTTCGTGAGCGCCACGCCCGGCGACTACGAACTGCGCAAGTCGGAAGGCGTGATCGTGGAGCAGATCATCCGGCCCACCGGCCTCATTGACCCGCAGATCGAAGTGCGGCCCAGCCTCAACCAGATTGACGACCTGCTCGACGAGATCGAAGAACGCGTGAAGGTTTCGGAACGGGTGCTCGTCACGACGCTCACCAAGCGCATGGCCGAAGAACTGACCAAGTACATGGAAAAGCTGGGCATCAAGTGCCGCTACATCCACTCGGAGATCAAGACGCTCGACCGCGTGGAAATCCTGCGCGAACTGCGGCTCGGGGCCATTGACGTGCTGGTGGGCGTGAACCTGCTCCGCGAGGGGCTCGACTTGCCCGAAGTGTCGCTGGTGGCGATCATGGACGCCGACAAGGAGGGTTTCCTGCGCGACGTGCGATCCCTCATCCAGACCATTGGCCGGGCCGCCCGCAATGAACGCGGCAAGGTGATCATGTACGCCGACCGGCTGACGGGCTCCATGCGCGAGGCCATTGACGAGACCGACCGCCGTCGGGCTATCCAGACGGAATACAACGTCGAACACGGCATTACGCCCAAGACGGTGTTCAAGTCGCGGGAGGCCATCATGCAGCAGACCAAGGTGGCCGACTCCCGCCGCGAGGCCAAGCCGTCGTACTACGTGGAAGACGACACCCAGACGCTGGCCGCCGACCCCGTGGTGTCGTACATGACCCGCGAAGAACTGGAAAAGCAGATCACCCAGACCCAGAAGTCGATGGAGAAAGCCGCCAAGGACCTCGATTTCATGCAGGCTGCCCGGCTCCGCGACGAACTGGCCGACCTCAAACGCATGCTGCGGGAAAAGTAGCAGTAGACAGTAGGCAAAAGGCAGTAAGCAAAAGGTGGTAAACAGTAGGCAATACCGCGTACAGCCTACCGCTTACTGCCTTTTGCCTGCTGCGTATTCTCCACAAATTCCCCCGGTTGGCAGCTTTTTGTTTAGTATTGGCGTAGAAGTCCGTGAATACAGCATTTGTATTCCCATTCTCTGCTTGCGCCATGAAAACCATTGTAACCCTCACCCTGAACCCGGCCATTGACAAAAGCACCACCGTAGACCGCATTTACCCCGAACAGAAACTGCGTTGCGAAACGCCCCGTTTCGATGCGGGCGGCGGTGGCATCAACGTGTCCAAAGCCATTAAGCGGCTCGGCGGCCAGTCGATTGCGGTGTTCCCGGTGGGCGGCCCCTCGGGGCAGGTGCTCCGCGACCTGGTGCAGAAGGAGGGCATTGACTGCCGGACGGTGGAGACCAGGAACTGGACGCGGGAAAACTTCATCGTGGTGGAAAGCTCCACCAATGGCCAGTA
>CADCTQ010000232.1:0-397 GCA_902805615.1 uncultured Cytophagales bacterium | reverse complement strand
CCGGGCCCCGAGATCAGCGAGGCCGAAGGGGAACTGTGCTTAAACATCATCCGCACGCTGACGCCCCGGCCCGACTACATCGTGGCCAGTGGCAGCCTGCCGCCTGGCCTGCCTCCCGACTACTACGCCCGGGTCGCCCGGATCGCCAAAGAACTCGGGGCCCGGTTCATTCTCGATACGTCGGGGGAGCCGCTCCGCATTGCCGCCAACGAAGGGGTGTTCCTGCTCAAACCCAACGTGGGCGAACTGAGCAAACTGGCCGGCGTGGAAGAACTGGAAATGAACATGGTAGACGACGCCGCCGCCGAAATCATCAAAAAGGGCAACTGCGAAGTGGTGGTAGTGTCGCTGGGACCATCCGGCGCCCTGCTGGTCACGGCCGACGGCTACCAGCACG
>CADCTQ010000231.1 GCA_902805615.1 uncultured Cytophagales bacterium | reverse complement strand
CCGAAAACTTGATGCCGAACGAAACCGCCTGTGAATAGGCGGGCAACAGGCAGGGCAGCAGGGCAAGCAGCAGCAGCAGGCGTTTGGGCTTCAGAAGTGCGTCTCCCATACGGAGGAAATAGTTTGCCCCAAGATACGAAAGGGCCGGTAAGTCCCGCAACCCCGGCCGGCCCTTCCGGCGCGGCTATTCGCTGCGCATGCTGCGGACCGGGTTCATCCGGGCGGCCTTTACGCTCTGGAGGGAGACGGTAAGCAGGGCGATGCCCAGCGCCACCCCACCCGCCAGGGCGAACACCCACCAGTCGAGGTCTACCCGGTAGGCGAAGCCTTGCAGCCAGTGGTGCATGGCGTACCAGGCCAGGGGGGTGATCAGGACGACGGCCAGCAGGACCAGCCGGAGAAAGTCCCGCGACAGCAGGGCCACGATGCTCGTCACCGACGCCCCCAGTACTTTCCGGATGCCGATCTCTTTGGTGCGCTGCTCGGCGTTGAACACCACCAGCCCGAAAAGTCCCAGGCAGGAGATCAGGATGGCCAGGCCCGCAAACCAGCCCGACAACACCGAGACGCGCCCCTCGGCCACGTGCTGGGCCTGGTAGGTCTGGTCCACGAAACTGAAGCCGAACGGAAAGCCCGGGTTGAACGACCGGTAAAACGCCCCCAACCGGGCAAGCGTGGCCCGTTCCTGCCCGGCCGCCAGTTTGATGGCTACCTGGTAGGTCCGTTCGGGGTTGCACAGGAATACCATCGGCTTGATGGTTTCGTGCAGCGACTCAAAGTGAAAATCTTTCGTCACGCCGACGATGGTCATCTCATTGCCCCAGAACCGCACGGTTTTGCCCACCGGCTGGGCCATGCCCATGGCCCGGGCGGCGGCCTGGTTGATGACTAGCCTTGTGTTTTCGGCGCCGTAAGCCGCCGAGAAAGAGCGGCCTTCGGCCAGCCCGATGCCGAAGGTTTCGAGCAGGCCGTAGTCTACGTGGCGCAGTTGGAACTGCACGTTGTCTTCCGGTTTTTTGCCGGCCCATTCCACCCCGGTGGTACTTGCCGAACTGGGTCCCATCAGGGTAGCCTGAATGGCGGAGGCACTGACCACCCCGGGAATCCGGCGGGCTTCGGCCAGGAAAGCCGCGCTGTTGCTGACGACGCGGCCCTCCTTGGGAAACATGATCAGGTTGTCTTTGTCGTAGCCGATGTGCTTGGATTGCACGTAGTCCACCTGCCGGTAGACCACGATCACGGCCACGATCAGCAGCATGGAGACCGAGAACTGAAAGACCACCAGGCCTTTGCGCACCCACAACTCCCCCACCGAATTGCGCAGCTGGCCCTTGAGCGCAGCCACCGGGTTGGACCCCGACAGGTACAGCGCCGGGTAGCTGCCCGCCAGTACCCCAGTGAACAGCGTAAGCCCGGCCAGGGCGGCCAGGAAGCCCCCGTGGGCGGGCAGGGCGAGTTGCTTGCCCGTCACCAGGTTGAACTGCGGCAGCAGCAACAGCACCAACCCCACGGCCAGCACCCCCGACAGGAACGCGATGAACACGGCTTCGGTGAGGAATTGGAAGATCAGGCCGGTACGGGTAGAACCCACGGCTTTTTTGATGCCCACTTCTTTCCACCGCCGCGAGGCTTTGGCCGTGGTCAGGTTCATGAAGTTGATGGCAGCAATCACCAGGATGAAGCCGGCGATGAGGGTAAACAGGCTGACGTACTCGATGCGGCCCCCGGACGGCTGCCCGTTCTCGTAGTTCCCGTGCAGGTAGGCCGATGAGTAGGGCCGCACGAACAGGGTGAAGATGGAGCCCGGGTTTTTCTGATCGAGGTAACCGGCCACTTTCGCGTTGAACCGGCCCACGTCCGTACCTTGGCGGAGCGCCACGTAGGTATACGTTCCCGTGTTGTACCACTCCTTGCCGCTGGGCTCTATCTCGTTGACCCAGAACTGGTAGGGCAGCACGAAGTCGAACTGCAAAGACGAGTTGGCGGGCACCTTTCCGAATACGCCCGTTACCCGGAACGGTATTTTTTTACCAAAGAAATCCCAGTCAAGGCTTTTGCCAACCGCTCCGTCAGCACTCCCGTACAGGTTTGCTGCCAGGTCCTGCGAGATTACAACCGAATGGGGGTCAGCCAGCACCTGCCCGGGGCGGCCGGCCACCAATGGGAAGGAAAACATCCGAAAGAAGTCGCGGCCGGCAAACTGCACGGCCGCCTTGACGGACTTGGTCGGGGTGAGGAGGGTAAACTTGGGGAACTCGTGCACCGGCATCATGGTCGTTGCCATTTCTACTTCGGGCATTTCTTTAGCCAGGTGTTCGGCAAGGATACCCGGCGTCCCCTCACCCACCGCAATGCCGTCCTGCTGCGGGCTGCGGGCCATCACCTGGTACAACTGCGCGTCTTTTTCGTGGAACTTGTCGAAACGCAGTTCGTCGCGTACCCACAGGCCGATGAACATCACCACCGCCAGCCCCACGGCCAGCCCGGCAATGTTGAGACCAGAATACAGTTTGTGTTTGAGCAGGTTGCGCCAGGCGATTTTGAAGTGGTTGGCAAGCATGGGGAAGACTGGAAAAAGATGGGCAACAAGGTGAGATGCTTTCTCCCATGGCGGAGAACAAACCCTTTGCCAAAGTAAGTAGCGTACGTCAAACTGCCTTTCACGCATTTTTTGCCCCTGGCGTCCCCTGCCAGTGTCCGATTCTGGACACGTCCCGGTCGGGCGTGGACAGCGGCCGGACGATTGCCCGTTTGCCCCTTTGCCCGCCCACAGCATTGTTCATTGATGCGATGACGAAAGAGAATGTGCCACCAAGACACGAAGACACCAAGGAACACAAAGGGGGCTGTGGCCGACAAAACCTTCGTGTTCCTTGGTGTCTTCGTGTCTTTGCGGCGGAAACAGAATCACCGACTTGCGGGGACCATCCGGTCACCCCATCCTGGTCATCCTTTAATCCCGTAAATCCTGATCCTTATTTATTGAGCAGCGCCTTGAGCCGGGCCAGCTCGTCGTCCACCTTGGTGCTTTGTTCGAGCTGCCTGAACTGGTAGTCCACGTCGCGGGTGGACTCAGTCGACGAGAGTTCGGTGAGGGCCTGGGCGTCGGCTTCGAGCTTGAGGATTTTCTCCTCGTACTTGTCGAACTTGGCGAAGGAATGGTTGCCCATCCCGCTCAGTTGTTTGGCCATTTCGGCCTGGGCCTTGGCGTTTTTGCTCCGGGCAATCAACGTAGCTTCTTTCATGCGGGCGTCCTGTAGTTTAGACTTCAGTTGTTCGATCTGTTCTTTGAGCTGGCGGCTGGTGGCGACGGCATTTTCGTGCATCTGCTTGTACTGCGTGGCCTGCGTTTCGAGCTGACCCTTTTTGGTGAGGGCCACTTTGGCGAGGTGTTCGTTGTTGGCCCGCAGCGC
>CADCTQ010000230.1:299-16014 GCA_902805615.1 uncultured Cytophagales bacterium | reverse complement strand
GGGACGAAATATGGGTAAGCCGTAGTCACCAAACGGGTAAAACGATTCTCGGGCAGGTGAGGGTGTATCGGTTTAGCGGTCCTTGATCCGGCAATTGCTTGACCAATATGTCGTCCCTACAGGGTACCAATATGTCGTCCCTACGGGACTGCTCGGCAGGAGAATGGTGCGTGTGCTACCAATGTTGCGTCCCTACGGGACTTTTCCCGCCGCCATTACCACGCCGACGCCCTGGCGTAAGTCCGGTGTTAGATGAAAGCGGCAATGGATCGAAAACCGCAGGGTTCACAGTCACTGTACGAATGCCTCAACCAACCACCCTCCATTCCGCCAGAGGCGGAGGCAATAGGCGGCACGAAGCACAGCTTCGCGCCAGCCCGTTCTGCTTCTCAGCAACGCTAAGCACATACTCAGTGAGACAATGACGGCGGCGTGAACAATGACGGCGGCGTGCGGATGCTGACGGGGCGTGCGGGCCTCAATAAGTGTCGCCGCTGCCGTGGTCAGTGTCCCACTGACCACTTCCGGGAAAGTCCTGAAAGAATTGCCGAAAGTCATCCCCCTGCCCCCTTCGGCCATCGCACCAACCTTCCCGCAAGGGGGACCGCGTAGTTGGCGGCTTCCCGGCAAGGAACGGTCCGTACCCATCGAACGCTGATGGTACCCTTGCGGCGGGCAGTGTATTTTTTGGTGATGGTACCCTTTCTACCGGCAGTCACCTTGCGGCGGCACCGGTGGGTACGCAGCACTACGTTCGGTACGTTCGGCTCTCGCCTCAGCACTACGTTCGGTACGTTCGGCTCTCGCCTCCGTACTCTTGCGGGCTGATGCGTGCGATGGCCGAAGGGGGCAGGGGGATGACCTGATCCGGCCCGCATCATTCAGGGGTCGGGCCGCCAACCACTCCCAATCCCCCATTTCCTCAGAAAAAAGATGCAATCACCCAGGCGATGCCGCCCAGGAACTCCCGCAGGCTGAGGCGGAGCTTTTTGAGGGCGTTGCCGAGGTGGTTCTCCACGGTCTTTTCGGAGATGTCGAGCCGGGTGGCAATCTCCTTCATGGACAGTTCTTCCTGGCGGCTGAGCCGGAACACGGAGCGGCACTGCGTGGGCAGCCGTTCAATGCCGGCTTGCAGTTGCAGGTGCAGGTCGTTGTGGAGCACGGCTTCTTCCGTGCCGTTGTGGGCGGCGGAGGCCGTCTGCTGCACAGCCTCGCGGTAGTTTTGCCGCACCAATTCCCGCTGCTGGCAGTCGAGCACCGCGTACTTGGCGGCCTTGAGCAGGTAGGCAGTCAGGGAGACGTGAATCACCAGCTTTTCCCGGTTCTGCCACAGCTTGGTAAACACGTCCTGCACGATTTCTTCGGTGGCTTCGCGGGAACGCAGCCGCTTGTAGGCGAGGCTGTGGAGGCGGGGCCAGTAGCGGTGGTAAATTTCCTCGAAAGCCCTCATGTCGCCCTGCCGGAGCAGGCGGGCTAACGCCTCATCACTAACCTGGGTGTACGGACGGGGTGACATGGGCAGGGCGTCGGGGCTGGTAAGGGTTTGGAACGAACGGCTGTAACGCCAACCGCTTCGTGGTTTAACGAAGTAAGGCAAAAAACCCAAATCTTCCAAGAAATTCCCATTTACATTATAAAATGATCCCGTTAAACGGGAAACAAAGTGTTAAGTGGGTAGGGGCGATGTTTGATGTTCGATGTTCGGAAGGAACCACCCCTGTCCCCTCCTTGGAAAAAGGAGGGGAACTCGACGGGTACGGCTGCCAGGCAAGGAGAAATGCGCGTCATATATGCCCGTCAGCGTGGCGCAGGGGTACGGCTCCCCTCCTTTTTCCAAGGAGGGGTCGGGGGTGGTTCCTTCCGAACATCGAGCATCGAACATCGAAAACCCCTTAATTCGCCAATCCCCCGCCCTTTGCGGGAAACTTTACCCGGAATTGATAACTTAGGGCGTCTTCTCCACTTACCACTCCATGAAAACCCTCGACCTGCTCATCATCGTTCCTCTGTTGTGGGGCGCCTACATTGGTTACAAACAGGGCCTGCTCATGTCGCTGGTCGGCATCCTGGCCTTCGTGCTGGCCATTATCCTGGGCTTCAAGCTCATGGACCTGGGCCTCGGCCTGCTCAAGCCGTACTTTGCCAGCAGCAACCGGTTCCTGCCGTACATTGCCTTTGCGGCCATCTTCTTTCCCATCATCCTGCTCGTCAACAAGCTGGGGCAGCTGCTCCGCAAATCCATCCAGTACACGCTGATCGGGTCGTTCGACAGCATGGCGGGAGCCCTGGTGGGCGTGTTTACGTGGGCCTTCGGCGTAAGCGTGTTCCTGTGGCTGGTGTTTGCCGTCGGCGTCAAACTGCCCAAAGACACCACCGACCAGACGTTCCTCTACCCGGTGGTGGCGCCCATTGCCCCGGTGGCCATCACCAAAGCTTCCAACCTGGTGCCGATGGGCAAAGACCTGCTGCACTCCCTCCAAAGCGCCATCCAGCAAGTAACGAAAGGATGATTTTTTAATTGACAGTTGAAAATTAACAATTGAAAATGGGCGGATACCGGCTCCCGCGAAGTTCCGGAAAGCACGCGACGCATCGCGCCATTCGTAATTTGTCATTCGTCATTGATTATGCTTTTAGCGATAGATATTGGAAACTCGGACGTGGTGCTGGGCCTGGCCGAGGGGGAAACCTGGCAGGACGTGTGGCGCCTCAAGACGCTGCCCAACGAGCCGGCCCTGGCCTACGAAATGAGGCTCCGGGACCACTTCCTGGAGGCCGGCGTGTCGCTGAGCCGCGTCACGCAGGTGGTACTCAGCAGCGTGGTGCCGCCGCTCACCGACCGGCTGGCCGAAACGATCACCAAGCTGTTCGGCCGTCCGCCCGTGGTGGTGGGCCCCGACGTGTACCCGCACCTGGAAATTCGCATTGACCGGCCGCACGAGATCGGTTCGGACCTGGTCGCCAACGCCGTGGCGGCGTACACCCGGTACCGGTCCAACTGCATCGTGGTGGACTTCGGCACGGCGCTGACCTTTACCACCGTGACCGACCGCGGCCACCTGCTCGGCGTCGCCATTGCCCCCGGCCTGCGCACGGCCATCAAAGCCCTCTCGCAGAACACGGCCAAACTGCCCGACGTACCCCTGGAAATGCCCGCTTCGGCCATCGGCAAGAACACGATCCAGGCCATGCAGGCCGGCGTGCTGCTCGGCTACGCGGGACTGGTGGAATCGCTGGTGGGCCACATCCGGGCGGAACTGGGCGACCCGGCCTGCCCCGCCGTGGCAACGGGCGGCCTGTCGTCGGTGATTACTCCGTTGCAGCGGCTGTTTCACGCCATCGAACCCAACCTCACCCTCGACGGACTGCGCATCATCGGCCAGTTTGCCCAAACCTCCTCGCCCCGCCATGACTGACCCGCAAAAATGGAAGACGCTGCGCACCGAAATGGTGCTCGACCTCCGCTGGTACAAGGTGCGGCGCGAAGAGGTGCAACTGCCCGACGGCCGCGTGCTCGACGACTACTACGTCAGCGTGCGGCCGGAGGTGGCCCTGGTGTTTCCCGTTACGGCGGCGGGCGAAGTGATTATGGTGCGGCAGTACAAGCACGGGGCCCGGGAAGTGCTGCTCGAACTGCCCGGCGGCGTGTGCGACGCCAATGAACCGCCCGAAACGGCGGCGCGGCGGGAACTGCTGGAAGAAACCGGCTACGAGGCTGCCTCCCTCACGCACCTGGCTACCCTGCACGACGACCCCACCAAAAACACGAACCGCTTCCACCTGTTCCTGGCCGAAGGGGTGCAACCCGTGGGGGAGCAGTCGCTGGACGTTACCGAAAACATCCGGGTGGAACGGGTGCCGCTCGGGGAAATGAAAAACAAAGTGCTGAACGGGGAAATCAAGGTCGCCAACTCGGTGGCGATCACGTTCCTGGCGCTGGAAAAGCTGGGAAAAGGGTAGGAGCGAGGATAGGGGTTGCTAACGAAAGCAATAATCAGAGCCGAATCCTTCCAAAAAAGTAAGCTTGCGGCGGGTATAACGAACCAACTAATTCTTTCGTTATACTCCTCTAAGAGTGAGAGATATGAAAAGTTTTCCGTTCCCGGTGCTGTTCCTATTGGGTTGCTTTGCCTTCGGGCAGCCTCCCCCGGCTCCCTACCGGCTTTCGGCCCAAATGGAAGCGGACAGGAGCCGCGATACCACCGACATGAACAACTGGTTTGCCATGTGGGGCTATTCCAACATCGGGGAGTGCCAGAAAGCCCGGCAACTGTTCGACGCGGTAAACCCAACCATGACCTACGCACAAATTGACCGGGAGGACAGTCTGTACTTCAGCCGGTTCAAACCGCTCAATGCCGTTTCGTACCTGGTCGGGAAAGCCAAAGGGGCACAGATCGTCATCATCAACGAAGCGCACCACGTGCCGCAACACCGCACATTTACGGCTTCCCTGCTGGAAGGGCTCTATCAACAGGGGTTCCGTTATTTAGGGGCGGAAACAATCGGGTACACCGACACATTGCTCAACCAGCGCAAATACCCAATCCTGGAGACTGGGTACTACACCCAGGAACCGCAATTTGGAGACTTGGTGCGGGAAGCCCTGACAATCGGATTCACGGTGTTCGCGTACGAAAGCAAGGGTTTTGCCGGAACTACGCCCCGGCAACGTGAAATTGACCAGGCCCGCAACATCGAGCAAATTCTGATCCGGGACCCCAAAGCCAAAATTCTGATTCACTGCGGGTTTGACCACGTACGCGAAGACTCGTTAGGGGGGCCCTGGGAAAAAGCGATGGCGGGGCGGCTAAAAGAATACACGGGCATTGATCCGCTCACCATCAACCAGGAGATGATGACCGAACGGAGCCGTCCGGACCGGGGCAGCCCGCTGTACCGCTACGCACCGGTCACTGAGCCGACCGTGTTCGTGGATGGGGAAGACAAAGCCTTTAATGGCTTCAAAGGGTTTAACCAATTCGACGTACGGGTTTTTCATCCGCGCAGCACCTACAAACACGGCCGGCCGCAGTGGCTGCTGCTGAACGGCAAGCGAAAGCCGTACCTCCTCCGCCCGGAACAGCTCACGGTCGGGTTTCCTTGCCTGGTGCTGGCATACCGGGCGAATGAAAGCAACCCGCAGGGGGTGCCGGCAGACGTAGTCGAGGTAACCAACCGGGACGACCGCAAAGCATTGATCCTGGCAACCGGGCGGTATACGGTGGAAGTCAGGAACGGAGCGGGGAAGACAACTTCTTGGACAATTGATGTAAAGTAAAGAAAGAAAAGGACTGCCAGGCGGGTGCATCACCGGAAATCCATATCCTCGAAGCATTCTTTTCAACTGCCACACCCACCACACCCGCCGCTGCAACCACCTCCCCCACCGTCACCACCACTATCGCCACCATCACTGTCCCCGCCGCCCTCGTTGCCGTCCTCGCCGTAGCTGCCATCCGAGCCCCCGCCGCCGAACTGGCCGCCGCCCATGCCCGTGAACCCGGCCGCGGTGCCCGCCGCAGCGGCTCCCGCGGCGGCACTGCCACCCCCCGCGTCGCCGAACCACGAACTGCCCGTATCGCCACCGCCGCCGGACAGGGAGCGCCGCGGACGTCGCGCGAAATGGACGTACAGGGCCGCCGCCACGACCAGAAAGAGCGCCCCGAGCAGCACCAGGCTGAACGTTGCGTCGCTCCGGTCATCGGTGGCACAGCCCAGCAGCAGCCCGGCGGCCCCCACGGCCAGCACTGGCCCCCGGTAGCGGGCCGCCAGCTTCGGCAACGGGTTGGGCACCAGCCAGTACTGCCGCGTATCTACCCAGCGCTGGTGGGGCGCGGGCTCAAACCGGGCGCCGGGCGCCGGCCAGAGGTCGGTGGGCGGCGCCTCCCCGAAAAAGTCGCGGTACGATTGCAGCGTGCGGCCGTACAGATCGGCGTACTTTTCGCCTTCCCGCCGGCCGCCCCTGGTGGGCGTATGGTGCAGCCGCCGGTGCAGGATGTTCTCGCAGAGGTCTTCCCAGTACGACTGCGTGTAGGTCAGGTGCAGGTGCCACGCCTGGTCTACCGCATCGGAGGGCGTCACCGGGTGTCCGGCGTGCAGGGCCAGGAATACGAACCGCTTGTATTCTTCGATCACCCGCCGGGCGTGGGCCGTCGTCCAGCCGTTTTCGCGGGCCAGGCGTTTGGAGAAAGGAAAAGCCGACCGGGGTTCGTCGGGGTGCCACTGCACCAGTTGGGCGTACAAGTGCTTTTGTTGGGCGTTCATAGGCGTGTTGGTTAGAGGCAGCCATTCGATGCATTGCCTCTCTGAATATAAACAGACATCCCGGCTACGCAAAAGGGACGGGATGAAGGTTGTGTTAATTCTACTGTAAGACTATGAATTTTGTAGACATACTGGTTGTATCCGTGGTCGGTGCCGGTAAAAAAAGAAGCACCCGGGCCATAACGCCCGGATGCCTCAATTGGGATCACGTTAAATGTACTGCCGGCCGGTTACCGTTTCACCACCCGCACCAGTTTGACCCGGTCGCCGGACTGCACTTTCACCAGGTAGGTCCCCGCTTTCAGGTCGGCCAGGTCCAGGGCCAGCGCACTGTTTTCCGCCGAAACCGTGTGGTTCTCCTGCCGGCATACGATGCCGATGGGGCTGATGACCGTAACGGCTACCGTCTCTTCGGCCCCGAGGCCCGTGAAGGCCAGCGTCACGTGGCCCGCAGTGGGGTTGGGATAAGCGGTCACGTCCAGCGTCGCCCCCGTTTCCGGGTTCTCGTCGGCGGCCAGGCGGCCGGCCAGGCTCGTCGCCGGCGTGATGAGGATGTAGCCGATCTTGGTGTTGTTGTTGGCCGGCGTACCGTTGGCGTCAATGGTGAGCTTGCCGTCCTTCACCTCCACGGTTTTGGTGACCACCTTGTACTTGGTGGTGGCCGTGGGCACGAAGTTGCTGATCACCGACATGCCCTCCGCGTTGATGTAGTGGAAGCTGTCGTAGAAGCCCGGGTCGCCCACCTGCACGGTGATTTTGTAGAAGCCGTTGACCACCTTGTACTCCCAGTTGGCGTAGCTGGCCGAGCCGCCGTTGGTGGGACGCATGGCGTTGAACGTCCGCACCCGCAGCTCGTCGGTGCCGGCCCGTTCGCGGGCGTAGGCCTGGTTGGTTTTGGGCGCCTTCGTCACGGGGTCAATCCAGCCGAAGCCCCGCGTGGCGTCGTAGCCCAGCCCCGCGTCGGGCGTGTAACCCGTCTGGGTGGCCGACGTGGTGGGCCGGAAGTCAATCATCACCGTCCGCACCGGCGCGGGTTTCACGTTCCGGACGATCACCGCCAGGTCCTGGTAGTCGTAGCCCGAAGTGGTTTCCTCGAAAGCCAGTACGTAGGCGTCGGGTACCGTGGCGCCGGTGGGCGTTTTGAGCGGGTACACGCGCAGGTGGTGCGGAATGGCCCCGGTAAACGTGTTGAGCGGGTCTTCCTGGTACACCACGCGGTTGGTGAAGAAGGGCCACTGCGAGTAGAACCCGAATACGGCCGTGCCCGGGTCGAAGGACCGGGAGCCCGTCACCGGCACGTTTACCGACTGGTACCCGCTGTTGGGCACGGTAAACAGGCCGTTCTTCACGGTGGTGCTGCCCGCCGGGTACCACCCGAAGCCCGTGACCGTACCGGCCGTGGACTGCGGCGCGAACACGCCCAGCACTTCCACCGTCACGGGGCCGTCGTTGGAGCGGACGAACTGCTGGATGCGCAGTTCCCCGCCCAGCAGCGTCGCCGTGGGGGTGAGGCTGTTGATGACGGTGGTGGTCTTGTCGTTGTCGCCGGCCGTCACGGGCACGCCGTGCACGTCGAGGATCTGTTGCAGGGAAGGTTCATTGGTGCCGCCGAGGCCCTTGGTGCCCAGGCCGCTCAGCACGACTTCCTTTGCCGTATTGTTCTCGCTGCTGATCACGATTTTGGCCGCTTTTACGCCGGTGGTGGCCGGGTTGAAGGCCACGCTGAAGGAGACGGCGCTGTTGGGCAGCAGCGTGTAGGGCGACGTAAGCGAGGCCGCCGGGGCGCCGGCCAGCGTGAACTGCGAAGCGTCCAGGCCGGTGAGGGCAATCGAAGTGACCTTCAGGTTGCCGCTGCCAGTGTTGGCCAGCGTCACCGTGTGGTACTTGCCCGCCGTGCCGCCGAACACGTCGTTGTCCACGATCTTGGCGGGGCTCACCGTGGCAATGCCCTGTCCCAGCGTGGAATTGACTTTGAGCAGCGTGATGCGGGGGGGGCGCACGTCGTTTTCCTCCCAGGCGTGTTCGGATACGTACAGGTTGCCCGTCTGGGTGTCCTCGGTGATGTCGAGCGGGTTGGCAAAGCCCGACAGCCCCGGAACGCCCGGGGTTCCCGCGCCGGTCCAGGCCCGTACGATGTCGTAAATGAAGTCGTCGGTGGCCGTGGTCACCTTCGTGGTCGAACCCGGTTCGAGCACGATGATGTCGCTGCCGCCGCTGAACCGGCACACGAGCAGTTTGCCCTTGAGCACGCCGCCGAACGCCGTGGCGTTTTTGTACTCAATGACGCCGTTGGGCGATTTGTTGATCTCGAAGTTATAGGCCGCGCCCCGGTAGTTGATGTCCGACACCACGTCCGTCGCGTACCGGTTGTTGTCGGGGTACCCGCGGTTGGCCACGTACTCGCCCCGCAGGGGGTTGGGGTGGCCGAAGTAGCCCACGGGCCTGGCGGGGTTCACCCGGAACAGCCAGTCGTTCTGCAACTGGATGGCCGAGGTGGCGGGGATGACCGGACCGTTGTAGAACGTGCCGTTGGGCCGGCGGGTACCCGTCACGGAAGCGGGGGAGCTGCCCCCCGACGCCGAGCCGTTGGCCGGTACGTAGAGCTGCCCGTTGGAGTGCCACACCAGGTCGTAGGCGTTGCGTACGCCCGAGGCGTAGACCGTCAGCGGCGAGGTGCCCGCGTATGGGTTGTACTTGCCGTCGGGGAAGCGCATGGACGAAGAAGAGGCCGCGTTGATGTACGCCAGGTTGCTGGTGGTTTCCACGTTCAGCGGCAGCGTCAGGCCGGTGAGCTTCGACCGGTCGAGGCGCAGGATGGCGCCGGCCAGCAGGCTTTCTTCCCGCTGCCAGGTGGCGTCGTAGGCGCCCATCGAGCTGTTGCTGCCCTGCGAAATGTACAGGGCGCCGTCGGGCCCGAAGGCCATGCTGTTCACGAGGTGGTCGCCCTTCGAACGCGGCAGGCGGGTAAGCACCAGTTGCGGCGGGTTCTCCAGGTTGGGGCCGCTCAGGCGGGACACGTTGCCGTCGAACAGGGGGGCGTTCTCCAGGCCGGCCGAGCAGTGCGATACCCACACGACGAGGTTGGTGGCCGTGGCCGCCGGGTCGAAGGTAAGCCCCACGGCCGACCGCGGCCCGTAGGTGTTGACCAGCGTGTTGATCTGCTGCGCCGTGCCCAGCGAGCCGTCGGCGAGAATGGGGAAACGCTTGATGGTGCCGTTGAGCATGAGCCCGTACAGCTTGCGGTCGGGACCGATGGTGAGGCTGGTGTACTGCTGTCCTTCGGTTTGGACCTGCGGGATGGGCTTGAAGCTCACGCCGGTCAGCTGGCCCGAGTTGGTGGAGACGGTTCCCGTCTTAAAGGTTGCCGCGTAGGGCAGGAACGCCGCGCCGCTGTGCGACTTCACCCCGTCGGTAATTACGAATTTGTACGTCGTGTTGGATTCGAGGGCGAAGCTGGGCGTAAAGCTGATGGCGTCGCCGCCCCCCGTGCCCTGGATGATGCCCGTCAGCGCCGTTTCGATGCCGTTGCTGACCTTGAGGAGCCGCACCGTGGACGTGGTCAGGGTCGCATTGTTGACGCCGCCCTTGTAGCCTGGTACTTCGGGCACGTACAGGTCGTTGGCAACCACGCTGGCAATGCTGACGCTCACGTTCGCGGCCCCGTTGGCCGGGCTGGAACCCTTCACGTACGGGCGGGAGGCGATCACGTTCATCGTCACGACGTAGCTGGCACTCGCGTAGCCGGCCGCCGCCGCGGTGACTGTGGCGGTGTACTTGCCCACGGGCAACGTGCCGGGCAGGCAGGTAAAGCTCACCGTGGGCGTGGTCGTGGACTGGCTCGCGCTGAAACTCAGCCAGCCCGCGCCGCCCACGCCGTACGTGGCCGACAGCGAAGTGGTTGCGGTGCCCAGGTTGGAGGTTTTCAGTTGCAGGCTGAAGCTGCCGGTGCCCCCCTGCGCCACCGCGACGGTTTGCGCCGTGGCCGACCAGTAGAGGAACGGGGTGGTGACCGGCACGATGCGCACCGAGTTGAGCTTCGTGTTGGTGCCCCCGTCGGCGTTGAGCGTCAGGTTGCCGTCCGACACGACCACGCGGGCCGTTGCCGACCGGAACCGGGTGGCGCTGCCGGCCAGGCCGCCCGGCGTGAAACCGGCAATGGCGCTGACGCCCTCCGCGTTGAGGCTGTGCACCTCGGGGCCCGTGTTCACCACGCCGTCCCCAACCGATACGGTGACGTCGTAACCGCCGTTGGGCACCTTGATCTCCCAGTAGCCTTCCACCTTGGTGCCGTTGAACGTGGTGGTAATGTCGTCGGCCTGCATGTGCATGAACGTCGCCAGCAGCACGTCAATGTCGGGGTCGAGGCTGGGGTTGCGGTTGCGGCCGTTACCCAGGTTGGAGGTGCCGCCCACCGACAGGTCGAGCAGGGTGCCGTCGGCGCGTTTTTTCCAGCCGTAAGTCATGTTCGAGCCCTGGTTGGTGCCCGTGCGGAGGCCGAAGGGCTGCCCGTAGTCGCGGACCCAGCCGGCCGGCGGAACGGTGGCCGCGTCCTGGAAGTTTACTCTGATCTCCTGCATGGGGGCCGCCGCCGTGGTAAAGCGCCAGGTGGTGGAGGTAGTACCCGCGTAGGCGTTGCCCGATGCATCTTTGAAAGCCGTACCCGGAACACTCACCCCTACCGCCGTGGCATACGGGAAGTTGGCCGGGTCAATCGTAGCGGTCAGGCCATTCAGCGACATTGCAACGCTGGTCAAGGCAATGGTCTGGGTGGTTGTGCCGTGCGTGATGGAGATGGAACCGGTGCCGGCTTTGGTGACGGGTTCGGAGAAGGTGAGTACCAGGTTGCTGCTGACCGAAACGCCGGTGGCGCCGTTGGCCGGGGAAAGCGTAGCCGTGGGGGCTTGCGTATCGGGAGCCGTACCCGTGGTAAAACTCCAACTCGTAGCCGTAGTGCCGGCGTAGGCGTTGCCCGCGGCATCTTTGAAAGCCGTGTTGGGCACGGTCACGCTTACCGTTGTGGAGTAGGGAAAATTGGCCGGGTCAATCGTGGCCGTCAGGCTGCTGAGCGACATTGTAACGCTGGTCAGCGCAATGGTCTGCGACGTCGCGCCGTGCGTGATGATGATCGAGCCCGTCCCTTTGGTCACTGGTTCCGAAAAGGTCAGCACCAGGTTTGTACTCGCGGAGACGTTCGTAACACCATTAGCCGGCGAAAGCGTAGCCGTGGGGGCTTGGGTATCAGGTGCGGCACCGGTGGTAAAGCTCCACGTACTGGAAGTCGTGCCCGCGTACGCGTTGCCCGATGCATCCCTGAAAGCCGTATTGGGCACCGATACCCCAACCACCGTGGCATACGGGAAGTTGGCGGGGTCAATCGTGGCGGTCAGGCCGTTGAGGGACAGCGCAACGCTGCTCAACAAAATGCTCTGCGAGGTCGTCCCGTAGCTGATGGTGATCGAGCCCGTCCCTTTGGTCACCGGTTCGGAGAAGGTCAGTACCAGGTTACTGCTGATCGAGACGTTCGTAGCGCCGTTGGTGGGGGAAAGCGTGGCCGTGGGGGCCTGCGTATCGGGCGCCGCACCCGTGGTAAAGCTCCAACTGGTCGCCGTGGTTCCCGCGTAGGCGTTGCCGGAGCGGTCACTGAACGCCGTACCCGGAATGCTTACGCCGACCACGGTGGAATACGGAAAATTTGCGGGGTCAACCGTTGCCACCAGCCCATCGGCAGAAAGGACTACGCTGCTCAACAAGATGCTCTGCGAAGTCGCCCCGTGGGTGATGGTGATCGAGCCGGTCGGGGCTTTGGTCACCGGTTCGGAGAAGGTCAGCACGAGATTGGTGCTGATTGAAATGCCGGTCGCGCCGTTCGCGGGAGAAAGACTGGCCGTGGGAGCCTGCGTATCGGGGGCGTTGCCCGTGGTAAAGCTCCAGCTTGTCGCCGTAGTACCCGCGTAGGCGTTGCCTGCTGCATCTCTGAAAGCGGTATTGGGAACACTTACGCCGACCACCGTGGAATAGGGGAAGTTGGCGGGGTCAATTGTTGCCGTAAGGCCATTGAGCGACAGCGTAACGCTGGTCAGGGCAATGCTCTGTGAAGTCGCGCCGTGCGTGATGGTGATGAGGCCCGATCCTTTGGTGACGGGTTCGGAGAAGGTCAATACGAGATTGCTACCCACCGAGACGTTCGTAGCACCATTGGCGGGAGAAAGCGTAGCTGTCGGGGCCTGCGTATCGGGGGCGGCTCCCGTGGTGAAGCTCCAACTGGTCGCCGTAGTACCCGCGTAGGCATTGCCCGACCGGTCCGTGAAAGCCGCGTTGGGAACGCTTACCCCAACAGTCGTAGCGTAGGGGAAGTTGGCCGGGTCAACCGTTGCCGTCAGCCCGTCGGCAGAAAGGACTACAGTGCTCAACAAAATGCTCTGCGAAGTCGTCCCGTGCGTGATGGTGATCGAGCCGCTGGCGGCTTTGTTAACGGGTTCCGAGAATGTAAGCACCAGGTTGCTGCTGACGGAAA
Source organism: uncultured Cytophagales bacterium (assembly GCA_902805615.1). Taxonomy (GTDB): domain Bacteria; phylum Bacteroidota; class Bacteroidia; order Cytophagales; family 172606-1; genus CADCTQ01. The sequence continues at coordinate 3,233 of CADCTQ010000230.1, read as the reverse complement.
CGTTCGTAGCGCCGTTGGCCGGGGAAAGCGTGGCCGTAGGTGCCTGCGTATCGGGGGCCGCCCGGGTGGTAAAGCGCCAGCTTCCCGCCGCAATGCCTCCAAATGCGTTGCCGGTACCATCCCTGAAAGCCCCGCCAGGCACCGTCACGCTTACCTGGGTGGCGTAGGGAAAATCGGCCGGGTCAACCGTTGCGGTCAGGCCGTCCGGCGAAAGGGCAACGTCGTTCACATTGATGCTCTGGCTGGTCGCCCCCTGGCTGATGAGGATGGTGCCGGTGCTTTTCACGACCGGCTCCGAGAAGGTCAGCACCAGGTTGCCGCTGATTGCCACGTCAACCGCTCCGTTCTGGGGAGAGAGGGTGGTAACGGTTGGCGCCTGCGTGTCGGGGGCGGCACCGGTGGCAAAGCTCCACGTCGCGGCGGTAGTACCCCCGTAGGCGTTGCCGGCCGCGTCCGTGAAGGCCGCGTTGGGCACGGATACCGCAACCGTAGCGGCGTAGGGAAAATCAGCCGGGTTGATCGTGGCGGTTAATCCGTCGGGGGACAGGCCAACGGCACTTAGTTCAATGGTCTGCGAAGTCGTGCCGTGGGCAATGGCAATGGTGCCGCCGTTGGCTTTGGTGACGGGTTCGGAGAAAGAGAGTACCAGGTTGCTGCTGACCGAGACGTCCGTTGCACCATTGGTCGGGGAAAGCGCGGCCGTCGGGGCCTGCGTATCGGGGGCGTTACCCGTAGTGAAGCGCCAACCCGTCGCCGTGGTACCCGCGTAGGCGTTGCCGGAGCGGTCAATGAAAGCCGTATTGGGCACACTTATCCCAACCACGGTGGAGTACGGAAAATCGGCCGGGTCAACCGTCGCCGTCAGGCCATCCGCCGAAAGGGCAACGTCGTTCACATTGATGCTTTGTTCCGTCGCCCCGTGGCTGATGAGGATGGCGCCGGTCCCTTTGCCCACGGGTTCCGAAAAGGTCAGCACCAGGTTCGCACCTACCGGAACGTTGCCGGCGCCGTCCAGCGGCGAAAGGCTCGCCGAAGGGGCCTGGGTGTCGGGGGCCGCACCGGTGGTAAAGGTCCAGGTTGCGGCGGTAGTGCCCGCGTAGGCATTCCCCGCGAGGTCAGTGAAAGCCGTATTGGGAACGCTTACCGCAACCGTAGCGGCGTAGGGGAAGTCGTCGGGGTTGATCGTCGCCGTGAGCCCGTCGGCGGAGAGGTCCACTGCGTTGAGCTTGATGGCCTGCTCGGTCGTGCCGTAGGTGATGGTCACGGTGGCGTTGCTGGCCTTGGTGACGGGCTCGGAAAAGGTCAGCACCAGGTTGCTGCTGATTGATGCATTGGTCGCCCCGTTCCCGGGCGAAAGGGCAGCGGTCGGCGCCTGGGTATCGGCGACGGTGGTAAAGCCCCAACTGGCCGCCGTGGTGCCCGCGTAGGCGTTGCCGGCCGCGTCCGTGAAGGCTCCGTCGGGAACGCTTACGCCGACCTGGGTAGCGTGGGGAAAATCAGCGGGGTCAATCGTGGCCGTCAGCCCGTCGGTGGCAAGGGCCACGGCGCTTAGCTCGATGCGCTGGCTGGTCGTCCCGTAGGTGAGGGTAATGGCGCCGCCGGCCGCTTTGGCCACCGGCTCGGAGAAGGTCAGTACCAGGTTGCTGCCCACCGGCACGCCGGTTGCTTCGTGGGCCGGTGCCAGCGTGGCCGTCGGCGGCACGTTGTCGAACCGCACGCCGCCGGGGAAGCCCACCAGCCGGGGGATTGCTGCCGCCGGATTCACTCCCGCCGTGAGCAGGATGGTGAACAGCGCTAATCGTACGATGCCAGGGCTAAGGTTTACGCATGCTCGCCGGGTTTGGGTGGCTCGTTTCTTGGTTTGTAGGGTTTGTCGCATAACAGGTTGAAGGGTGGTCATTGGCAAAAAGGGCCGGCGCGGGCCAAGCAGTTCCCGCCGGACGGAAGCCGCCCGGCAAAGCCGTTGCATGCGTAAAGCGAGGGGGGCAAGCAAAACGCTGGTTCTGCGGGAAAGGCTGCGCCGGGTTCATTGAGAGATTAATTCCAGGACAATCATTCATACTTCACGCGGGCAACCCTGAGGGATGCCCATCTCCTGGCCGGGCCTCCGCCGCGGCGGACCGGGTACATAAAAGCTGCCTTCACGGGACAATGGCAGGTTTTACCCGTTAAGAGGAGTGCTACGGAGGTTTTTGAAGGTATACCGGAGCGTGGCGAAAGTACAGCGTAGCTCAAAGAAAGTAATGGTAAAATGACGATCCGGGTAGACTGTACTTAATGCCGTTTGTGAATTTAGGCAAAAACCGTACAAACTTTACAGCGAAATCAAACTTTTTCTGCCCTTTTGATCGGCCGCCCGCCCGGGAGCGACGTGGCAGCGGGAAGCGGCGCGGCCAAAAAGGGTCAGGGCTTGCTGGAAATGCAGTCGAAAGTCGTCAGGGCACGCGGGCTGAACGGTTGGAAACGATGCGGCATTGCGGGGGTTCGCACTGGCAGGCAAGGCCCGGAAAGGGGGAGAAGGTGAGGGCGGAGGTCATCCCCCTGCCCCCCTTCCCTCATGCGCGAGCAAACCCGCAAGGGGGACCCCGTACGATCAGGATTCGCAGGATGAGGGGATGACCAGCATGAGCCAATCCGCTCGCAACGGGGACCGCGTACCTGCCGGTGCCGCCGCAAGGCAACGCTTCGCCGCATGGGGATTGTCATGATTCGGAGTGTCAGGTTGGAGTATGTGCTTAGCGTATGGGCGTATTTGAGGGGCTTAGGTCTAATGATGGGTTGGTTGTGCTGGGTGGAGATAGGATGGTTTGTAATGGGATGGGGATTGGTTGATGAAGCGTAAGTGGGGTTTGTTCTTTTTGGCATTGCCCCAAAAAGAACCAAAAAGGTCTAGGCCCAATGATGCTTCCCCCCGCCAATCAACCCGCCCCTCGC
>CADCTQ010000230.1:0-289 GCA_902805615.1 uncultured Cytophagales bacterium | reverse complement strand
GAAACAACGATACCAGCGCGTAAGGAAAGAACGATACCAGCGCGTAACGAACTGTGCCCGCCCAGATCAACGCCGCAAGAACGATGCGGGCTCGGAAGGAAGGGGGACTGCTTACTGCCTGGCTACTCACTGCGTATCCACAAGGAAATGTGCTGATCACATACTCAGTGTCCCACTGACGGCTTTTGGAATGCGCTACGAAAAAGACTTAGACCCGTGTCTTGGGCGTAGCCATGAGGAAGATCGGGGAAACGGCACTGCATCCTTCCGCGTGGTGTCAGGTTCTCAA
>CADCTQ010000229.1:557-16037 GCA_902805615.1 uncultured Cytophagales bacterium | reverse complement strand
GGGATTTTTCAGATGCTAATCTGCGGTCATTCAGCTCCGGCATCTGCCCGGAGTCAGCGCACAAACGCAGATACGCCCATATCTGCGGAATCAAACGTTACGTACCCCAAAGAAATCCTCGGCACTCGCTGAATCGGACTAAATCTGCGGGATCGAAATCCTCGGTACCTACCCGAAATCATTCGAGCAAATACGCTTCGGGCACCATCTGCGGGATCGAACCCTGCCGCGTTTACAAACCTTCCGCAAACCTAAATCTGCGTTCATCTGTGCCCTGATCCGCGACAATCTGCGTGAACCCCTTCTTTTCCTTTCTTCTGCCCACATCAGCGTGAAACCTTTTTGCCCAAATCCCCAAGTAGCCCTTATCAACTAAAGCCCCCCGTTCAGCACCACCAGCTTGTACCCCGTGCCGTGCACGTTCACGATTTCCACGTTGGGGTCGTCTTTGAGGTACTTGCGGAGCTTGGTGATGTACACGTCCATGCTGCGGGCGTTGAAGTACGAATCGTCCCGCCAGATCAGCTTGAGGGCCAGGGACCGCTCCAGCGTCTGGTTCAGGTTGACGCACAGCAGCTTCAGCAGTTCCGACTCCTTGGAAGTCAGCTTTACGCTTTTGTCGCCGTGCCGGAGCAGTTGCTGCTCGTAGTCGAAGGTAAACGAGCCGACCACGTACACCGGCGCCTCCCGTTCCTGGCCCGGCGCCGGCAGCGTGCGGCGCAGGATCGCCTTCATCCGGAGCAGGAGTTCTTCCATGCTGAACGGCTTGGTCAGGTAGTCGTCGGCGCCCGCCCGGAAGCCCTCCAGCGTGTCTTCCTTCATGGACTTGGCCGTCAGGAAAATGATGGGCACCTGCTTGTCGGCCGCCCGCACTTCCCGGGCCAGCGAAAAGCCGTCCTTCTTGGGCAGCATCACGTCGAAGATGCACAGGTCGTAGGGCTGCTGCCGGAACGACTGGAAGCCCTGTTCCCCGTCGCGGGCCAGCGTGGCCTGGTAGCCCTTCAGGTCGAGGTACTCCTTCAGAATCTGCCCCAGGTTCGGGTCGTCTTCCACCAACAAAATGCGGGTTGCCATGGGAAATGAACGGTTAAATGGTTGGTTGGTACGGCAGGAAGACTTCGAACGTGCTGCCGCCGCCCGGCTGGCTGTCTACCCGGATGTGGCCCCCGTGCAGGTCTACGATCTTCTTTACGTAGCTCAGGCCCAGGCCGAAGCCCTTCACGTTGTGGACGTTGCCCGTGGGCACGCGGTAAAACTGCTCGAAAATCCGGCTGGTGGCCTCGCGGGACATGCCGATGCCCTTGTCGGACACCGTGATGGCGACCCCGCCCGACCAGCTGCGGGTCTTCACCGTGATGTGCGGCTTGTCGGGGGAATATTTGTTGGCGTTGTCGAGCAGGTTGTAGATCACGTTGGTCACGTGCACCTCGTCGGCCTGGATGGCCGTCCGGTCTGCCGCCAGGTCCAGGTCCACCGAGCCTTCCCGCTGTTCGATCTGCACGCCGATGTTCTGGAGCACGCCTTCGATCACCTCGTGCACGTCTACCTCGGTAAGTTTGAGGCGGATGTTGCCCCGGTCGAGCATGGCCGCCTGCAACACCTTTTCCACCTGCGAACCGAGGCGCTTGTTCTCGTCGCGGATGATGCCCAGGTAACGCCGCAGGTGCCCGGGCTGCGTGCGGACGTCCTCGTCCTGCAACACCTCGCAGGCCAGCGAAATGGTGGAGATCGGCGTCTTGAACTCGTGGGTCATGTTGTTGATGAAGTCATTCTTCATCTCCGACAGTTTCTTTTGCTTGAGGATCGTGGCGATGGCCGCGTAGAAGCACCCCGTGATCACCAGGATGAGCACGGCCGAGCTGCCCAGGATCGGCAGGAACGACGCGTTGAAGGCGTGCCTGCGGCCCGGGAAGTGCACGTACAGGTAGTTGCCCGCGCAGTACAGGTCGTTGGGGAACAGCGTGGCTTTGTAGGCGTTGGCCGGCACCCCGGCGTCGGGGGCGTGGCTGGACGTGAAGATTACGTTTTTCTCGTCGCGGCTGTGCACGCCGTAGGAAAACGGCATGGGCACCTGGTGGTTCCGGAGTTCGGCGCGCAGCAGCGAGTCCAGCCGCTCGGGCTTGATCCGTTCGCGGATGGGCCGGTTTTCGGTCACCAGTTCCATGAGCACCTCCTGCACGATCTCCGACTGTTTTTTTACCTTCTGGAAGCGTTGCTTGAGGGCCGTATGGGACACGGGCACCGAGTCGGCCGGTGCGGGCACCACGGCGGCCACCGGGTTCACCGGCACGGCACCTGCTTTTTCCCGCTGCCGCGGGTGGGTGCGTACGGCCGGTTTGCGTTTTACCACCGCGTAGGGCCGCCCGAAGCCCTGGCTGATCAGCGCGGAGTCATATTGCCGTTGCAGCCACTGCATCTGGGCCTGCATGGAGTGTTGCACCATTTCCTCAACCTGCCGTTGCCGCTGCCACTGTTCCCATTCGGGCCGGCTCATGGTTTGGTAGGCCGGGTCCGCCCCGCTTTCCCAGCCGCCCTCGTCAAAGTACAATTCAAAGGAAGCCGTGCCGCCGGTGGTCTCCAGGCGGAACTGCTGCCGGGTCACGGCGTAGTTCCGGGGGGTGCCCGGGGACAGGCTGTCGGTGGTCAGGGCAAAGTCGTCCGCGCCGAAAAGGAGGGATTCGAAGGGATGGGACGGGTACGCCGGGCCGAAGACCAGGTGGCGGTACGGGTCCTCCCACGCGGATTCGCCGGGGACGGGCGGCGCCACGGGTTGGCGCCGTTTGCCGGGGGCGGGTTGCCTTACCCGGGCGGTTTTGCGGACGGGGGCCGGCTCGGGAGTGGAATGGATGCGGGCCGAATCGGCTTTGGCCGCCTGCACCCGCTGGGCCACGAGTTGCAGCACCTCTTCGCGTTGCAGTTTCTGCACCACCGCTTGCAGGGCGTCCTGCACGTTCTGGTCAAAACGCTCCTGCGCCACGCGCCGGGCGTGGTTGATCCAATACACCTGCGAGGCCACCAGCCCGATCAACGCAACCGTCATCAGGGCGATCATCCACCGGATATGCTGCTTTTTCATTTCAATTTGACTAATAACCGCTTACACACTTACAAAAGTAACCGTAAGCCGGTTCAATAGTTCATTTTTAACACATTTTAACACCACCGGCGCCGTCAGCGGAGGGCATAAAAAAGCCCCTCCGCGGAGGGAGAGGCGCCTGGGTACCCGGGAGACGAACGGTTGCCGTTACTGCACCACGGCCATGCGGGCCGTGCGGGTCTGGATCTCGAAGGACTTTTCGTACCGCGACGACTTGCTTTGCAGGGAAACGGTGTAGTTGCCGTCGAGGAGGCCCGACAGGTCGAGCTTGCCGTTGTACACGGCATCCTGGCCCAGCGGCATGGTGTACACCACCTGGCCCCTGGCGTCGCGGATGGAAAGGGTAACTTTTTCCCGCGCCGGGTTTTCAAAGTTCACTTTCAGCTTCAGCGGGCTGGCGGCGTAGGCCACGGCTTTGAGTTCGGCGGCGGGGTCTTCGCTGCCGTTATTGCCGGCAAAGGCGGCCGGGGTGGCAACGAGCAGGGTGGCCAGGCCCAGCAGGGCGGTGCTGCGAAATACTTTGCGGGCGGTGCGGATGACGAGAGCGTTCATAGTTTTGAATGGTTGGGTGTGAATGGATGAAAGGGAGTGGTGAGTGGAATGTTTCTCTGTTTCAGTTACTTAATCAAAAGTAATGGTTGCGGGGCGACGGGTAAACGGAATAAGTACGAACGGCAGCCCATCGGGACGGGCTGCCGTTTTTAACAAAGTTTTAACAATTCGCCGGGGCAAGGCCGGCCCCGTGCTTACTCGACGAGGGCCAAACGGGCCGTTTCGGTCTGAATGCGGAACGACTGGACGTACCGGGAATCCTCCCCTCTCAATTGCAGGGTATAATCGCCGTCGGGCAGGGCCGTCAGGTCAATCTGGGTAACGTAGCTTTTGTGGCGACCGACCACGCTGGTGTGGAGGATTTCGCCGGATTCGTTCCGGACCGACATCACGATCCGTTCCAGGGCCGGGTTGGCAAAACTCACTTTTACTTTCATCGGGTTGGCGGCCGGGAACATGACGGCCTGCAACTCTCCCGAGGAAAACGCCTGGCTGGTGCCGGCAACTTTGTGAACGTTCGTCCGGTGCGCAAGGTCGGATTGCTGCGCAAGGGCAGCCGGGGCGGCAGCAAACAGGGTGGCCAGGCCCAGCAGGGCGCCGCCGCGGGAGGCATTGCGGACAATGAGGCTAAGGAGCGTTTTCATGGGGATAGATTGTTAAAGGTGAAGTGTGTTTGTGTTAAACCCATACACCCAACACGCGTGCCAAACCACGAAAATCCCGTTTTTGACCAATCGGAAGGGGTAGCAATTATTTTTGACCGGTAACGACCGTTCGACTTCGAACAGCACTGCCCGACAGTGAACGTTTTGGACTTAGAGAGTTGGGGAGTTTTGGAGTTTGAGCGTGAAGCGTACGCGTATTTGAATTGATAAAGAAGGTTGGGGTGGAGGAAAAAGAAGTAACCACGGAGACATGGAGGGCACGGAGTTTCACGGAGAAATAAACTGAACCGCAAAGGGCGCAAAGGAGACGCAAAGACCGCAAGGAGAACGCGTACCGCTTTGCGTCTTTTGCGTCTCCATTGCGATCCTTGCGGTTCAGTTCTTCTCACTCCTCACTTCTCACTCCTTTTTCCTTTTCAACCTCCATTGCCAGTACACCTACCCAACGAAGACGCTCCAACGCTCAAACTCCCTACGGCAGGAGGCGGTGCGGGTCGGGGCTGCCGGTGCGTTCGGGAACGGTGCCGTCGGGCAGTTGCCAGGGCCGTTCGGGGGTGAAGGGCAGGGCCATCAGGCGGGCGAAGGTGAGTTCGTGCGGGTCGCGGTAGGCGGGCACCCCAATGTTTACGGCGTCCTGCGGCACCCCAAGCCGGACCGTGCCGTGCAGGCGGTCCCAAAAAGAAAACAGGATGCTGTAGTTGCTGTCGGTTTCGCGCTGCACCACCGAGTGGTGAATGCCGTGCATCCGCGGGGTTACAACCAGTTTGCCCAGCCGCACTTCCAGCCCGTACGGCAGCTTCGAATTGCTGTGGTGAAACGCCGTGGCGGCCTCGTAAAACACTTCGTAGAAAACGACCAGGCCCGGCGGGGCACCAGTCAGCCAGGCCGCCGCCGCCCGGAAAGGCGTGCCGAGCAGCACTTCGCCCACGTGGAAGCGCCAGGCCGTGGTCACGTCGAGGTCCAGGTCGGTGTGGTGCACGTTGTGGAAGCGCCACAGGAACCGCCAGCGGTGCAGCAGCACGTGCCAGCCGTAGTTGCCGTAATCGAGCAGCAGGAAGGCGAGGGGGTAGGCCAGGAACCTGGGCAAACCCAGGCGGGCCACCAGTCCCTGCCGCCGGCGGTGCGCCAGCTGGGCCCCGGCAATGATGCCCGGCAGGAGCACCCACCGTAGCCCGGCCCCGGCCACGGCGGCCACGGCCACGTTGGTCTGCATCCGTTCCGGTTGCGGTTGTTTGCGCTTGCGCAGCGCCTTGCGGGTTTCGAGTACCAGGAAGCCCAGGGCGGCAAGGGCCAGCACCGGCGCCCCGGCGAAGTCAAACATCCTGAGCAGTTTTTTTCTTTCCCGTGATCCGGACATAGGCAAGGGGAGGGGTTGCCGTCTGTACGGGATCGGCCCGGTTGGGTTACATTTGCGGTCCATGATCAGCATCGTCATTCCCACCTACAACGAAGCCGAAGGCATTGCCGACCTGGTACGCTACCTCCGCCAGGCGGCCGGCCCGGCGGAGTCATTTGAAATCGTGGTGGCCGACGGTGGCAGCACCGACGCCACGCGGCAACGGGCCGCCAAAGCGGGAGCGGCCGTGCTGGTCAGCCCCCGCAAGGGCCGCGGCGCGCAGATGAACGCCGGGGCGGCCGTGACCAGAGGCGACATCCTGTACTTCCTGCACGCCGACTCCTACCCGCCGGCCGGCTTTACCCGGGACATCCGGGAGGCCGTGCGGGGCGGCTACGGCAGCGGCTGCTACCGGCTGTCGTTCGACCGGCGCCACTGGTTCCTGCGGGCCAACTGCTGGTTTACGCGGTTCAACGTGGACGCCGTGCGGTTCGGCGACCAGAGCCTGTTCGTGCGGCGGGAGGTGTTCGAAAAGGCCGGCCGCTTCCGTGAAGACCTCGTGGTGATGGAAGACCAGGAGATCATCGGGCGGATTCGCCGGCACACGCGGTTCAAGGTATTCCCCCGCAGCGTCACCACCTCGGCCCGCAAGTACCTCGAAAACGGCATATACCGGCTGCAAGGCGTGTTTTTCGTGATCTACTTCATGTACCGGCTCGGCTTTTCGCAGGAACAACTCGTGAAAACGTACCGCCGTCTTATCCGGCAGGACAAGGTGTAAGGGGATCGGGTTTAAACCCGATCCTATGGATACTGGAACCTTGTGCGTAAACTTACCCGGCTCACAATGCAGTTAATATGGAGCGGTACGTATTGGGAAAACGGCAGCAATATCAGTAGGATAGGGTCAATAGGATAGGGTTTAAACCCTATCCTATTGACCCTATCCTACTGATATTCGAACCTGAATTCGCTCAGATCCGGCTTGTGCTTCCGTTTGCGCTTGAGTTCGTGTTCGTAGAATACCTGCCCAAGCCGGGCCAGGAAAGGCTTGCCCACGGTTTCGTACTCGTACTTGTCGTCGTTGAAAATGCCGTCTTCGTTAACCAGAATGGTGGCCGTGAGGAAAAACTCCACGCCCTTGTCAAAGTCCACGATGTAGGCGTTGTCGGTAAGGGTGCCGTAGGCCCAGCCGGCCTTGTTGAAAATGCGCACGTTCGGCGGAAAGGGCGCCTTGGTGTCGCCGTAGAGAAAGAACTTGCCGTAGCTCGGGTAGTGGCTCGTGTCGTATCTGGGCCACGTGCTTTCGTGCGGAAACATGGACATGTGCCGGCGCACGAACCGGTAATCGTCGTCGGTGAGGTTGAACCGCCCCGCGGCCGGCACGGCTTCCGGCAAGATGAGGCTGCGGAGGATGGCCTGCATGTCGCCCAGCGAAAAGTAATTGACGGCCGAAAAGTCCATCGGCTCGTTCACCAGTTGGCCGCCCTTCAGGTAGCCCTTGCCCTTGCGGATGGTGGTCAGCGTGTTCTCGAAGGGCTGCGGGTTAAACGCGGCGGGCTGCTGGTACAATACCTGTTCGCCCTGGTAAAACGTGAACGGGTTCGAATGGCGGTCTTCCTCCGGCGTGCTGCCCACCTGGAGGCGCCGCGTGATTTTGAGGTCCCGGTAGCCCTTGGCGTGCAATGCCTCGTTGAAAGGCCGCTGCCCCACGAATTCGAGCAGCCGGTTAAAGGCGTCGTTGTCGCTGACCAGCAGGATTTTCCTGACGTAGTGCGCAATGGAGGGAAGCCCGTTTTCCGCCGTGGAGTCGGTGGCTATGGGGATTTGCCGGGCGTAGGCGCTGTCAATGCGGAGGGGCGTGTGCTTGTCGAGGCCGGGCACGTCCAGGCGGTTCATCTTTTCGAGGGCCAGCAGCACGGCCGGCAGCTTGACGGTGCTGGCGGGGTAGAAATACTGCCTGGGGTCCGCGCGCCAGGTGTGCGTGGTGAGGCGGGGCTGGTTGTCCTGGTCGCGGTCGACCCGCGTGTAGATGATCTGTACGTCGTACTTGCCGGGGTTTTCGAGCACCGGGCCGAACCAGTCGGGCTTGCTCCGCAGCAGTTTCCGGATGAGCTTGTCTTGAGATTGGGCCGGGGCCAGCAGGGGCATAAAGAGAAGGAGGCTGAGCAGGGTGGAGGCAGTACGCGACATGGGGTCAATATAAACAGGAATCGCCGGGGGCACAAACGGACGGGAGCGCGGATGACCTCAGCCATTGAGGGCTTCTCCTACCCGAAATTCAATTAAGTTCGCTCCTCCGTTTCCTGATTGCAATCACGTTGCTCATGCCCATATTCCGTTCCCTGCTGCTGATCCTGCTGGTTGCCAGCCTGCCCGGCCTCTTGCCGGCCCAACCCAACACCGCCTACGTGCTCAAGCCGGCCCGGGTCTTTGACGGCGAAAACCTGCACCCGGGCTGGTGGGTGGTGGTGCAACAGGACCGCATCACCGGCGCCGGTCCCGCCGGATCAGTGGCCGTGCCGCCCGGCGCCACCGTCGTGGACCTGCCCGGCGCGACGCTGCTGCCGGGACTCATCGAAGGACATTCCCACCTGTTCCTCCACCCCTACAACGAAACGTCCTGGGACGACCAGGTGCTGCGCGAGTCGCGGGCCGAACGCACGGCCCGGGCCGTGGTGCACGCCGAAAAGACGCTGCGGGCCGGCTTTACCACCGTGCGGGACCTGGGTACGGAAGGGGCCGGGTACGACGACGTGGGACTCAAAACGGCCATTGCCAAGGGCGTCATCGCCGGTCCGCGGATGCTCGTGGCAACGCGGGCCCTGGTGGCGACGGGCAGCTACGCGCCCAAGGGCTTCGTGCCGGAAATGGAGGTGCCGCAGGGGGCCGAAGAGGCCGACGGCACCGACGGGCTGGTCCGGGCCGTGCGCAACCAGATCGGCAAGGGCGCCGACCTGATCAAAGTGTACGCCGACTACCGCTGGGGCCTCAACGGCGACGCGCAGCCCACGTTTTCGGTGGAGGAGTTGAAACTGATCGTGGAGACGGCCCGGAGCAGCGGCCGGCCGGTGGTGGCCCACGCGTCCACGGCCGAAGGCATGCGAAGGGCTTCGCTGGCCGGCGTGCAGACGGTGGAACACGGCGACGGGGGCACGCCGGAAGTGTTCCGGCTGATGGCAAAAAACGGTACCGCCCTCTGCCCCACGATTGCCGCGGGCGACGCGGTGTTGCAGTACCGGGGCTGGAAAAAGGGCGTGGACCCCGAGCCGGCCCGGATTGCCGAGAAGAAACGGAGCTTCCGGGCAGCCCTCGACGCCGGCGTGAAGGTGTGCTTCGGTGGCGACGTGGGGGTGTTCGCCCACGGCGACAACGCCCGGGAACTGGAACTGATGGTGGAATACGGCATGAAACCGCCCGAAACGCTACGGGCGGCTACTTCGGTAAACGCCGACGTATTCGGCCTGGGCGCCAAGCTGGGCCGCATCAGGCCCGGCTTGCTGGCCGACCTGGTGGCCGTGGCAGGCGACCCCACCAAAGACATCAAGGCAATGCGGCAGGTGAAGCTGGTGATGAAAGACGGCGTGGTATACCGGCAGCCTTAAAGAAAAAGGGCAACGGGAGGAAGGGAGACGGGAGACCGGAGGAACTGAACCACGGAGGCACGGAGGGCACGGAGTAAGACGGAGAAAAGGGGAGTTAAGGAGTTAGAGAGTTTGGACTGAATCGCGAGGATCGCCAGGGGGAACGTAAAGGGCGCAAAGAAATACGCGTACACCTTGCGGTCTTTACGTCTCCTTTGCGCCCTTTGCGGTTGGGTTTTCCTAATACCTAATTTTCAATACCCAATCCCCTAACCTCAAAACCCATACTTCGTGCTGAACCGCTGGTACAGGCGTTTGTGCTTGTTGTCGAGGCTGATGAGCCGGCCGCCGACAAAGGCGTGGGTGACGTCGTTGGTGCGCATGTCGAGCAGGTCGCCGGTGGAGACGACGAGGTTGGCGTCTTTGCCCACGGCCAGCGTACCGGTTTTGTCGTCAATACCCAGGATTTTGGCGTTGTTGGCCGTCACCAGCATCAGGGCTTCTTCCTTGGTGAGGCCGTAGCCCGCCGCGTTGCCGGCCACGAAGGGCAGGTTGCGCAGTTGCATGGGCCCTTCGCCGTAGGTCAGTCCGACCAGCACCCCCGCCTTGTGCAGGAGGGCGGGCAGCTTGTAGGGCATGTCCACGTCTTCTTCCTCGCGAACCGGCAGGCGGTGCACGGCGTTGAGGATCACCGGCACGTTGTTTTCCTTCAGGAAGTCAGCGACCATCCAGGCGTCGGTGGCGCCTACCACCACGACCTTTTTCACGCCGTGCGACTGGGCAAACTGCACGGCTTCAATGATTTCCTTGCCGTAGTCGGCCCGCACGAACATCGTCTTCCTGCCGTCGAAGAGGCCGCGCATGGCTTCGAGCTTCAGGTTGACGGGCACGGGGTTTTTGATCTGGGAATACGCCAGTCCGTCGGTGAAGGTCCGGTCGAGTTCCTGGAGTACGGCGTCCCGCTTGTCGTTCTTCTTGGCCGGGCCGGCGGCTTCTTCAAACCGGCTGGCGCTGGCAAAGTAGGCCGGCCAGTTGAGGTACACGCCGTCGTCTTTGCGGTAGGCGGCGTCTTCCCAGTTCCAGGCTTCCAGTTGCACCACCGACGAAGTGCCCGACACCACGGCGCCCTCCGGGGTGACCTGCGCCAGCAGGATGCCGTTGGCGCGGGCGACGGGAATGTGCTCGGAGTCGGTGTTGTACGACACCAGGGACCGCACGTTGGCGTTGACCACGCCGGTTTCGGTATTGTCCTGGGTGGCTTTCACGGAACCTACTTCGTCGAGGCCGAGGCGGGAGTTGGGGGCGATCAGGCCGGGGTAGATGTGCTTGCCGCTCACGTCAACCACTTCGTAGCGGGCCGGGTCGGGTTTGGCGCTGCCGGCCTCGGCGACTTCGGTGATCTTGCCGTTTTCGAAGGTGATGACGGCGTTGCCGATGACCTGGCCGTTGCCGAGGTGGGCCATGCCGCCGACCAGGGCGACGGGTTTGCTTTGGGGTTTAGTCACCACCGGCGGCTGGGCGGCGATTTTGGCGGCGGCCAGCAGGGTGAGCAGGGGGAGGAATATTTTTTTCATGATTGATGGGGCAAAGGGTTGAAGTGCAAATGGGGATTGGAATGGAGTAAGGTGGTTTTATGGATTGTGTGGAAGGTTTTCGGGATACTGGTAGCAGGAGGATTTATTTTAGATTCCGCAGTGGTGGTTACGGTTTGGTGAGGCAAGGGAATGGTTGGTGAGTGGGGAGGAAGAAGGGTTTCTCGCAGATTGCCGCAGATAAGGGCGCAGATGAACGCAGATTTTGGTTTGCGGGAGGTTTGTGAACGCGGTGGGGTTCGATCCCGCAGATGGTGCGCGTAGCGGTTTTGTTCGAAGGATTTCCCAAAAGTGTCCAGACGTTCGATCCCGCAGATGATGTGCGTGGCGGTTTTGTTCGAAGGACCTTCAGTAAAGACGATGGTTGGGATGGCGCAGATTTTTCGTCCGGGATTGTCGTGGATGGCGCGACCGTTCGATCCCGCGGAGGGAAGCGAATTGTTGTTGCTCGAACCATTCCTGGCAAGTGTCATAGGATGAGATAGGGCAGAAAGTAGACTGCGGAGCTAGAGGTTGTTGACAATGCGGATGATGTTGTCTTTCAGGTTTTCGGTGTTGAAGTTGATGAGCAGGCCGAGCTTCTTTTTCGTAAAGCGCAGGTAAGTCAGCAGTTGCTTGTGGTGGACGTCGAGCAGGGTATCCACCGATTTGATCTCCACCACGACCAAGTCATCTACCAGCAAATCCAGGCGGAAACCGACGTCCATCTTCATGTCTCCGTACACCACGGGAACGGCTACTTGGTTTTTTACTTCATGTCCCATCTGCCGCAACTCGTACATAAGGGCCACCTCGTAAACTGATTCCAGCAGACCCGGCCCTAAGGAATTGTACACCTTGAAAGCCGCTCCCCGTACCGCAAAAGAAATTTCATTCTCCTTCATTTTCAGTAGTCATCAGTATTAGCTAAAATCCATCTGTCACCTCCGGAGTCGTTTCGTCCCAATTCGTCTTCCCCCATCGGCAAGACCGAACGTTTCAGCACTTGTAAGAAATCATTCGAGCAAAAATGGCCCGCACATCATCCGCGGGATCGAAACCCTAAAACACCTCCGAACATCCCCAATCAAAAATCTGCGGTATCCCATCTTACAGCACCTACCAAGCATCCTTCGAGCAAAACCGCTACGCGCACCATCTGCGGGATCGAACCCCACCGCGTTCACAAACCTCCCGCAAACCAAAATCTGCGTTCATCTGCGTCCTTATCTGCGACAATCTGCGAGAAACCCTTCTTCCTCCCTACTCACCAACCATTCCCTTGCCTCACCAAACCGCTACTCCTCCAATCCCACAATCGTCTCACAATGAAAATCCGTGCTCGGCTTGGGCTGGGCGGACTGGGCCGCGGCGCCGCCGTTCTTGGCGTTCATCATCTTGTTGACGATCCGCAGCCGGTCCGCCTTCATCCCCTCCCGCAGCTTGGCGTCCAGTTCCACGTCGAAGTACACCGCGCCCTCAATGATCGTCTTCTCCGGCTTGGCGTAGACCGACAGCGGGTGGTCCGTCCACAGCACCAGGTCCGCGTCTTTGCCCACCTTGATGCTGCCCATGCGGCCGTCCAGGTGCAGCGCCCTGGCCGGGTTGAGCGTCACCATCTTGAGGGCATCTTCTTCGGACACGCCGCCGTACTTCACCACCTTGCCCGCTTCCTGGTTGAGGCGCCGCGCCATTTCGGCGTCGTCCGAGTTGATGCACACGTTCACCCCCACCTTGTGCATGAGCGCCGCGTTGTAGGGAATGGCGTCCTGCACTTCCATTTTGTAGGCCCACCAGTCGGCGAACGTAGAGGCCGAAACCCCGTGCGCCTTCATCTTGTCGGCCAGCTTGTAGCCCTCGAGGATGTGCGTGAACGTGTTCACCTTGAAGCCCAGCGAGTCGGCCACGTGCATGAGCATGTTGATCTCCGACTGCACGTAGCTGTGGCAGGTGATGAACCGCTTTTTGTTGAGGATTTCGGCCAGGGCGTCCAGTTCCAGGTCGCGGCGGGGCGGGATGGCGTCCTTTTCCTTGGCGTTGTACGACTTCATCGCCTTCTCGTACTCCCTGGCCCGGATGAACGCGTCCATCATCACCTGTTCCACGCCCATGCGGGTTTGCGGGAAACGCGCCGACACCAGCGAACCCGACTGCTTCACGTTTTCGCCCAGCGCAAACTTGATGAAGCCGTCGGCCCCCTTGATCTTGAGGTTTTCCGGCCCTTCGCCCCACTTGAGCTTGATGAGGGCCGACTGCCCGCCGATGGGGTTGGCCGAGCCGTGCAGGATCTGCGCCGCCGTGACGCCGCCGGCCAACTGGCGGTAAATGTTGATGTCTTCCGGGTTGAGGTTGTCGCCGATGCGCACCTCGGCCGTGCTGGCCTGGAGTTCGTTGATGGAGGCCGCCGCAATGTGGGAGTGTTCGTCAATGATGCCGGGCGTCAGGTGCTTGCCCGTGCCGTCAATGGTTCGCACGCCGGGCACCGACAGGTTTTTGCCCACCTGCGCGATCTTGCCGCCCCGCACCAGCACGTCGGCGTTGGTCAGGCGGCCGTCGGCTTCGTTGGTCCACACGGTGGCGTTGCGGATGAGCATGTCTTCGGCGGCGGGCTTTTTCTCGTAGCCGTAGGCCACGTAGGGGAACACCACCTTGCCCAGGTCCTTGGGCGCCTGCGTGGAGTCTTTTTTGGCCGGCGACTGGTACGGACCCGTGTACGTGGCCGTCCACTTCACCGGTTTGCCTTCCCCGGAGAGCCCTTCGCCCTTGAGGGTTTTGCCCGCAATCCAGCCCGAAAGGCGGGTTTCGGGGCCTTTGCTCTTGGGCACCGGGTTAAAAGCCAGCGACAGCAGCGTATTGCTCAGGGTGGACTTTACGGGCAACTTGTTGGTATCACCGGCCGAAAGCTTGATTTCCGGCTTTTCGGGCTTGCCACCGATGAACAGCTTCAGGCCCGACCGGTCGCCCACGGTGAGGGCGTACTCGCCGCGGATGTCCACGGTGGGAGCGGGGGTCACCACGTACCGTTTGCCGGCGATCCAGTTGTCGTAGATCACGTTGTCGGTTGCAAACAGGCTGCCCGAAGTAATGAGAAAGTTGGCCGCGGCGCCCTTCCTGAGGCTGCCCAGTTGGTTTTCCATTTTGAGCAGGGCCGCCGGCGTGGCCGTGAGGGCTTTGAGGGCCGTCTTTTCGTCGAGGCCGTACTGGATGGCTTTGCGCAGGTTGGCCCAAAACTCCGTTTTGTTCTTCAGGTCGGCCGAAGTGAGGGCGAACGGGATGCCCGCTTTTGCCAGGGCCGCCGCATTGCCGGGGGCCAGTTCCCAGTGGCGCATGTCGTCAATGGCAACCGCGTGGGCGTCCATCGGGTCCTGCACGTCGTAGGGCTGCGGGAAGTTGAGCGGCACGATGAGGGCGGCGCCGGTGGCCTTCACCTCGTCGAGGCGGGCGTATTCGTCGCCGCCCGTCTTGATGATGTACTGCACGCCGAACTCGTCGCCCACCCGGTCGGCGCGGAGCACGTTGAGGCGGTTGTCGGCCTCGAACACGGCGGGCAGGCCAAGCTGTCGGTTAAAGGCTTCGAGCGACAGGTTGGCTTCTTTCTTATGGCCGCCCCGCTTGTACCAGTCGGCGTCGAGGTACGTCTGGCGCAGCAGTGCAATGCCGCCCATCAGGGCCACCGGGTAGAGCTGTTTGGAAGAGCCCTTGTCGAGCGAAAAGTGCGTCGTGGCGTTGGACTTCATCATCACCTCGTTGTCGCGGCCCGCCCCCAGGTGTACCACTGCGCCGGTGCCCCGGGCAATGCCGTCGGGGTTGTGCGTGAGCACGGCGCCAAAGCCCAGCTTGCGCAGCTCTTCGGCGTTTTTGGGGTTGGCCACGAACAGGTCGCCGGCCATGGACTCGGGCCGGATGGCCTCGTTCCAGTTGTAGGCGCCCTTGCGGGAGGTTTCGTACTGCGGCGTGCGCAGCGCGAAAGAGGCCCAGGAGAACGGTTCTTTTTTCACTTCCGGCAGCCCGTACGCGGTGTACAGGTCAACCAGGCCGGGGTAGATGGTTTTGCCTTTCAGGTCGGTGACGGCCGCCCCGTTGGGAACGGCCACGCCGGCACCCACGGCTTCCACCACCCCGTCGCGGATCACGAGGGTGGCATTTTCCAGTTTGGTCTGGTAGTCGGTGTAAATGGTGGCGTTGGTAAAGGCGTAGAGGCCCGGCCGTTCGTCGTACACCCCGTTGCGCGGGAAAGTGGTTTGGGCAAAGGCGCTGATGCCCAGGAGCATGGCCGCACCCCAGCCAAGTAAAAGTTTTCGCATCTGTAAGAACAATGATTGGTAAATGGTCGGAGAAAAATAAGGGAAGATTGGCACCAAACCGCAATTAACGAATTTTATTTTGTTTGCGGAAACGCAGCGGGGGCAGAAACAGGGTTCACCACGGAGATCCGGAGGGCCTGGCGTAGAGACGCGATTTGTATGTGATTAGCGTATTTGAGGGGGGTAGGGTTAGTGAGGGTTAGGTTGTGAGGAGTTGGTTGTGGTGGGTGGAGATAGGATGGTGAATGGTTGATGCTGCGTAAGTGGAGTTTGTTCTTTTTGGCATTGCCCCAAAAAGAACCAAAAAGGTCTAGGCCCAATGATGCTTCCCCCCGCCAGTCAACCCACCCCTCGCCATTGGGCCGGGCCCA
>CADCTQ010000229.1:0-547 GCA_902805615.1 uncultured Cytophagales bacterium | reverse complement strand
CGTAACGATATCAGCGCGTAACGATATCAGCGCGTAACGATATCAGCGCGTAACGATATCAGCGCGTAACGATACCAGCGCGTAACGATACCAGCGCCTAAGGAAAGGGGCCTGCCCACTCAATGTGATCAACACACTGCATATCCACAAGGGAGGGCCCTAATCACATACTTAGTCGGAAGACTACCCCCAGCCGGGACGGTACTTGCCTGTTCTCCCAATACTGCCTTTAGACATGACGCTGATCACATACCTCTCCCAAGGAGAGGGGAGAATAATGTATTCTGCACACCATTGATCATCAATTTGTTATAGCTATTCCTCTCCTTGGGAGAGTTGCGTGATCAGCGCCTTCCCTTGTGGATACGCAGTGTACATAAATACGTAGTGAGCGGGCACCGTTCCTTACGTGCCCGCATCGTTCTTGCGGCGTTGCGATGGGCGGGCACCCTTCCTTAGGCGCAGGTATCGTTACGCGCTGATATCGTTACGCGCTGATATCGTTACGCGCTGATATCGTTACGCGCTGATATCGTTACGCGCCCGT
>CADCTQ010000228.1 GCA_902805615.1 uncultured Cytophagales bacterium | reverse complement strand
AGTAGAGCCGGTGGCCGGCAAACGCCAGGTCGGCCTCCCGCACCGGCTGTTCGAGCTTGAGGTCGAGGTCGCACTGCTCAGCCAGCGGCAGCACGAAGCCCGCCAGGAATTCGGGCAGGCGCTCCTTCTTGACCCGCACGGCGCCGTGCTCGGAAAAGTACCGGAACAGGTTGGCTTCGGCCAGGCCGGCAAACTTGTAGAACGTGCCCGCGTGGAACACCACCCAGAAGCTCCGGTAGCCGAAGTGCGCGAAAGGCACGGGTTTGTCGTGCAGGCGGACGAACATTTCCACCGACACCAGGTCGTGGTCTTCCTTCACCACGAACTCCGGCTTGAGGCGCACCGGCGAAAGCGTGACCGGGGAGAGCGTTTCGGACGAGTAGTTGTAGGTGCTGCGGGCCTGCTCGTAGGTCTTTTTGCCGGCAAGCCCGTTGAAGAGTTCTTCGAGCAACACCCCTTCGTAGCGGCGGGCTTCGGTGCGGGCCTCCTCGGGGAGCTTGGCTTCGAAATCGTAGCCGTACCAGCCGTAGTTGGGCAGGTGGCCCGCTTCCTGCAAGTGTTTGATGAGCCCTTCCACCGTGAGCAGGCCGCCCAGCCGGATGTTGCGCGTGTCTTCGGGCCCCACCACCGGCAGGTTGGCCGCCTGGAGCTGGGCCAGTTGCCGCACGTAAGTCATCTTGCCCGTCTTGGGGTTGATGCGGCACGTGAGCGGGGTGAGCTTGAGGCCCGGCAGGCCCAGCGGACCGGCGCATTCGAGGGCGTAAATGAGGTGCTGCGTGTCTTCGGCCTTCGTCACCACCGGCGCGGCGGCGGCCCCGTCCGCGCGGCCCAGCAGCGCGTGGCCCAGGGCCTGCCAGTCGGCGTTCAGCTTGTGCAGCGAGGCGTCTTTGAGCACCAGTTCGAGTTCGCCCTTTTTGTCGTTGACCCGGAAGTCGAACTTGCCCTTCAGGTCGTCGTCGGGGGAGTAGCCGTACTCGGCCAGCAGGCGGCGCTTGTCTTCCGTCCAGTCGCGCATCATGGCGAAGGCGTTGGGCCCGAACTGTTCGCGGATTTTGAGCAGGGCGGCCACCTTGTGCAGGCACAGCGGGTAGAGCAGGTTTTCGTTGCAGGTGCACGAAGTATGCACCATGTCTTTTTCCTTGCCCGTGAGGCGGATCGTGTAGGGCGTTTTCTTGTAGGTCAGTTCGCACTCCGCGTAGCCGTCCAGGGCCTGTTTGACCACCACCCGTTCGGGCAGTTTGGCAATGGCCTTCCAGTCTTCGTCGCGGCAGTTGACCCGCAGGGCGGCGTCGCCCAGGGCCGGCAGGAAGGCCAAGCTGTCGAGCATCGGGAACACGAGTTTGGCCGGGCTGCTTTCCTCCTGCTGCAACTTGCCGTCGAGCAGGTGAATGGCCGCCACCCGGTGCTTGCAGATGCCGCCCCAGTCGTAGGGGCAGGAGCAGGAAGATTTGAGCGTGCCCGACTTGAAGCCCGCAATTTCGACCCGGTAGATTTTGTCCTCCGAATCGCTGCGCACCTTGAAGACCGCCTTGCCCGGCCCGGCCAGGTCGAGGGCGTCGAGGGTGCAAAGTTTTTCGGCCAGCATCTTGCGGCCCCGGGCCACGATGTCGGGAAAGGTATTGTTGAGAACGTATTTTTTCAGCTTCAGGCTGTGAAAAGTGGTCATATCCGGCGCGGCGCAAAAGCGGTTTGGACTGGCAAAAGTACAGAAACCGGCGCATTCTGGCCCGGTTCTCCTACCTTTGCCGCATGCTATCGTTCCGTGACCTTCCCGCCCTCACCGGGGGGCAGCTGCTGGCCTTTTCGCAGGACGCCCCCGTGGAACACCTGCTGCTCGACAGCCGCAAACCCGCCGCGCCGGGCGGCACCGTCTTTTTTGCCATCCGCGGCGAACGGCACGACGGGCACCGGTTCGTGGCCGAACTCTACGGCAAGGGCGTGCGGCAGTTCGTGGTCGAAGACCCGGCGGCCGTGGCGCTGGCGGACCTGCCCGGGGCCGGCGTGCTGCTTGTGGAGCGTGCCGTGGCCGCCCTCCAGGCCGTGGCGGCCCACCACCGGCGGCAGTTCGACATTCCGGTGATCGGCATTACGGGCAGCAACGGCAAAACCATCGTGAAGGAATGGCTGGCAAGCCTGCTCGAAGGACACTACCGGGTGGTCAAAAGCCCCAAAAGTTACAATTCGCAGGTGGGCGTGCCCCTGTCGGTGTGGGAAATGAACGCCAGCCACACGGCAGGCATTTTCGAAGCAGGCATTTCCCGGCCGGGCGAAATGGAAAACCTGGCCCGGGTCATCCGGCCGACCGTGGGCATTTTCACCAACATTGGCCCGGCGCACGACGAGGGGTTTGCCGACCGGGACCGCAAAATCCGCGAAAAGGCGCGGCTCTTTACCGGCTGCCGCACCGTGGTCTGCTGCCGCGACCACGGGGCCGTGTACGAAACCCTGCGCGAGACACTGCCCGCGGGGGTGGACCTGTTCACCTGGTCGCGGGGGGACGAGGCCCCCGTGCGGCTGCGGGAGGTGCGCAAGCGGGGCCGTGAGAGTGACCTCGACGTGGCATTTGCCGGCGGCACGTTCTCCCTGCCCGTGCCGTTTGCCGACGAGGCGTCGGTGGAAAACGTGATGCACGCGGTGGCGGCCGTGCTGCACCTGGGCCTGGCGCCGGAAAGCATCGTGCCGGTGGTGGCGCTGCTGCAACCCCTCTCCATGCGCCTGGCGTGGAAAGAAGGCGTGGACGGCTGTTCGCTCATTGACGACTCGTACAGCAACGACCTGGCGGGCCTCTCGATTGCCCTCGACTTCCTCACGGGGCAGGGCATCCGCCGGCCCAAGACGATCATCCTCTCGGACGTGCTCGAATCGGGCCTGCCCGAACCCGAACTCTACGGCCGCATCGCCCGGCTGCTGCGCAGCAAAGGCATCGGGCGGCTGGTGGGCGTGGGCGAAGTCATTTCCCGCAACGGGCACCGGTTCGGCCCCGAGGCGACCTTTTTCCCGTCCACGGAGGCGTTGCTGGCCGGGCTGCCCGCCTTCCGCGACGAGCTGATCCTGGTGAAGGGTGCCCGGGCCTTCCGCTTCGAACGGGTGGTGGGGCGGCTGCAACGCAAAACGCACGGCACGGTGCTCGAAATCAACCTCGACGCCCTGGCCCACAACCTCCACTACTTCCGCCGCAAGCTGCGTCCGCACACGAAGGTGATGGCGATGGTGAAGGCGTTTGCCTACGGCAGCGGCGGGGCCGAAATTGCCGGCGTGCTCCAGTTCCACCGCGTGGACTACCTGGCCGTGGCCTACGCCGACGAGGGAACGGCCCTGCGCGAAAAAGGCATTACGCTGCCCATCATGGTGATGAACCCGTCGGCCGAATCGTTCGGGCCGCTGCTCGCGGCGGGGCTCGAACCGGAAATCTACAGCTTCAAGATCCTGGGCGAACTGCTCGACCACCTGGGGCGCACGGGCGGCACGGCCACCATCCACCTGAAGCTGGAGACGGGCATGCACCGGCTGGGCTTCGCCGAAGCGGACCTGCCCCAACTGGCGCAAACCCTGCGCGACCACCCCGAGGTGCGCGTGGCGGCCCTGTTCAGCCACCTGGCGGCCTCCGACGACCCGCAGTGGCAGGACTTTACGCGGGGCCAGATCGGGCTGTTCCGGGAGATGTCGGACCGGCTCATCGAAACGCTGGGCTACCGGCCCATCCGGCACATCCTCAACTCGGCGGGGGTATCGCACTACACGGATGCACAGTTCGACCTGGTGCGGCTGGGCATCGGGCTCTACGGGGTGGGCGTGAACCCGACCGAGCAGGCGCACCTGGAAACGGTGGGCACGCTCAAAACGACGATCTCGCAGATCAAGCACCTGGTGCCGGGGCAGACGGTAGGCTACGGCCGCCGCGGCAGGATCGAACGCGACAGCGCCATTGCCACGCTGGCGATTGGCTACGCCGACGGCTTCGACCGCCGCCTGGGCAACGGCAACGGCCGGGTGTGGATAGACGGCTCCTTCGCCCCCACCATCGGCAGCGTGTGCATGGACATGACGATGGTGGACATCACCGGCATCCCGGCGCAGGAGGGCGACGAAGTAGTGGTGTTCGGGGCGGCCCTGCCCGTATCGGAGCTGGCCCGGCAGTGCGGCACGATTCCCTACGAGATCATGACCGGCATCAGTGACCGGGTGAAACGGGTGTTTTACTCGGGGTAGTTTTTGTGACCGGTCCGGAAAGTTCGCGTAAAAGGCTATCTTAAAGCATTCAGCGGCCGGGAGTACGTTCATTATACAATCAACCATAAAACCATGTCTATCCAAGAAATCAAAGCCAACTTTCATCACCTGATTGATGAAATGGAAAATGAGGAACTGCTCAAGAAAGTTTATCGCCTGCTCAAAGATTATCCCAAGGAGAATGCGTCGAACGACTTCTGGGACAGTCTTTCCGACAGGCAGCAGAGAGAAATTGACGCGGCCCTGGCAGCAAGTGAGCACGAATAAAACCTGGTTCCCCACGACAAGATAAAGCAGGAAGCGAAAGGATGGCTAAAGAAATAATTTGGTTGGCCTCGGCCAGGGACCGACCGGGCCATTGTGGCGTATCAAGCGGACGCTTGGGAGGGGAAGGCACAGGCGGACGCCTGCGCCAGCGTGTCGTGTTGCCAACAAAAGCCCATTGCAATAAATGTCTTCTCCCACCAGGCGGGCACTGTATCAACTCCTTCAAAAAACAGACCCTCTCGCGTGATTGTAATCTTCTCGCGTTCTGGCGCAGGCGTCCGCCTGTGTCCTCCCCTCCCAAGCGTCCGCTTGATACGCCAATATGGCCCGTACAAACCAGGGCAAATGCCTGATTCTAAACTACGTCCTTACGAGATCAGGACCGCCATCAGCGACCGGGTGCAACGGGGTTATGGCATTGATCACATGAAAAAGACATTCTGGATTTTCACCTGTCTTCTCCTGCTCCTGGCGTTTAGAAAAGCAACCCCGGAAGAGGACTTCGCCGAGAAGACTTTACTCACCCAAACCGACCGCCAGGGCAGGCTCGTCCGGAAAGTGGTGGCGGGCAACGTCCCGGGCGAAGACAAATACCTGCACATCACCCGGTACGACACCAGCGGCAAGGCAACGGAAAAATACGGGATTGACCCTTATGATGATCAGTTCAAAGAAGTTTACCTTGCACCGGGCAACCAGCCACCGGAGACGAGGCGATACGGGTTCAATGATTACAAAGGCGCGCCCCCGGACCGGCTTTTTCAGTTAGCGGACACCCTGGCAGACTTCCGACTCGTCCGGAAGCGCATCGGTTCGATCCGCATCCACCGGCAAGAGGGCCGGACCGGTGTACCAACCGCCCAGTGGTATCACTGGGATGAGGAGCAAGCCAAGATGCTGGATGCGGAGGGACACGAATACCCATGGGCCCGTGATCCTTACGTGCTGCCTGAATAGAAATACAGAAGCCGTTCATTCACCCTGATTTATCCATGCCGATTCCAAAAACCATCTTCCAAACCTACAAGACCGCCAAGCTCCCGGCGTTGACCCGGTGGCACGTCGGACGACTGAAACGAAGAAATCCCCAGTACGACTACCAGTTCTACGACGACGCCCGGATTGACGCTTTTTTGAAGGAGGAATACGGGCGGGAGGTGTATGATGCCTACCGGAGAATCCACATCGGCGCCGCCAAGGCCGATTTTTTCCGGTACGCCATTCTCTACAAAAAAGGAGGCATCTACCTCGACATTGACAGTCTGATCCTGGCAAAACTGGATGAGTTCATTCTGCCCGGCGACAGGGCCATCATCTCCCTGGAAAGCAACCTGGAGTACTACATCCAGTTTGCCTTGTTTTACGAGGCCGGACACCCGTTTTTAAAGGAAACAATGGAACTGATCATCCGCAACATCGGGGAGAACAAATATCCCCACCAGGTGCACAAAATGACGGGGCCGGCCGCGTATTCATCCGCCATCCGCAAGTGCCTGGAAGCTTCACCGGACGTCGCCTACCGGCAGGTCGGGGTGGATTACGACCGCAAGGTGAAGTTCAGCTACCGGATGAGTAAATTTTTCATGTATGGCTTATCCAGGAAGAACCACTGGAAAAAGCTGGAGCAAACCACGCCGGTATTGAAAGACGGTGCCAGGCCGCCGGATTCACCCGGGAACGTAGTGCCGCGCTGACCGGCAACCGGGCTTGCCGGCCGGGTCAAACGAACGGTCCCCCGCGGCGTCAGTAGCAGGCGCTGACGATTTTCTGCTCAACGGTGCGGGCTTTGGGGTCCCTCGACAAGTTGCTCCGGCGCAGCATCTTCTTTGCCTGGAAGGTAAACAGGTGAAGCACCTGTCGCCCTTTCAGGTCGGCAACCCAGCCTTCGGCAAGGTGATCGCACTTGGGACGATCGTCCCCCGTTTTTTCTGCCGCTTCCCGGTACCGTCCTTGCAGCCGGTGCAGCACGAGCTCGCGGTCCACGCTGTCGGTGCGCGGCGGCAGCCCCGGTACGGCGGGATAGACCGAATACCGGTGGACGTAGCGGACGGTACAACCCGGGACTTCCGGCCCGGCGGGCTGGGCTGGCAGCAGGTTGCTCAACAGCAGGGCGGCGGCCGTCAGCAGGGCGGATTTCAAGCGCGTCGGGTGGAAAACCATAACGGATAAGTCAATATATTGCCTACGAAAAAACTACAATACGGACGCAAGTGCGCGACGGTTGACCGACTGCGGCGACCTCACCGGAATGCGCTGCGGGGCCGGCATCTCTAAACGCCCTTTCTGATGCTGATGAATCGAAAAACGACCAACTGGAAATTCACCCTGGGACGGGTGTTGTTCTTTTGGTTTTGCTGCATGGTGGTTCTGGCTACCGTGGGTCCTTTGGTGAAGCAGCTGCCTAAACTCCCGTCGCTGCTCCTGCTCTCGACCACCGCCGCGGTTGCTACCTTTTTGCTTACAATCGTTTTTGTCCGTTGGGAAAGACTCCGGTTGCGGGAAGTTGGCGTCGTACTCAACCGGAATACTTTTTCGGGCGTGTTCATTGGCTTTACCGTTGGCCTGGTATTGCCATTGCTGAAAGCCGTATTGGTAATGCTTACCGGCCACGTACAGCTGGAGGTATCTCCAACGGTCACGCCGGCACCGGTTCTGATGACCTTCCTGCTCTACCTGGTTGCATCGTGCCGGGAAGAACTGGCCTTCCGGGGTTATCCTTTGCACAGCCTCAACTACGTCGCTGGTCCCTGGGCCGCGCAATTGATCATCGCTTTTATTTTTGGAATCGAGCATGTGATCGGGGGCAATTCCTGGCTGAACGGGCTTGCAGGGGCAGGGACGGGCTCCTTGCTTTACGGCATTGTGGCCCTCCGGACCAAAAGCCTTGCCATGCCCATCGGCATCCACGCGGCCTGGAACTTCGGCGAGTGGGTCATGGGCTTCAAAGGCGAACCGGGCATCTGGCGGTTGGTGGTTGAAAAAGGATACGAAGACAGCGCGGGAAAGGTCAACGACATTGGCTACTTTGTCATTATGGGCTTAGCCATTGTGGCTGCTCACTTTTACTGGAAGCAGGGGCCGGCCGATGACTCAACCTTTCACCAGCAAAGCCCGGCCCACGGCCAGTAGGACCAGGATTCACCCGACGAGGCGCATCAACCCGGAGACATTTATCCGGCCATCAAGCGGGTGGTCTCCGATTCACAACCGCATTACCGCATTCCTACCCATCGAGATTCATGGCAGCAACCACCCCCGGCCCGGCAAGATTCAAGGACCCGCACCGGTCCGTCTACCCCTTCAGGGACCGGGTCTTCGTAGCCTGCCCCCGGTGCGCCGGCCGGGCCGAAGTACGCACGGACCTCGCCACGTACCGCACCACCTTCCACTGCCCCGACTGCCACCACCACCTCGCCTCCGACAACACGCGGATGGACCTGCGCCTGGAGGTGTACTGCAATGCGTGTGCGCACCGCATCAGCGTGCACATCCCGAATGTAAAAACCAAAAGAAGCGTCATCCGGGTCAAGTGCCCCGCGTGCGGTGCGGCGGAGTCCTACCGGCCGTCCTACGAGCAGTACCCGGCATTCAGCAGGGCGGCGGCGGGCACGGACCCCTTCCTGGGCCTCGACCTGTGGTACCGGGCCGCTTTCGGGGAAGACCTGTTGTGGGCCTATAACTACGACCACCTGCACTACCTGGAAGGGTACGTCGGGGCGGCCCTGCGGGAAAGAAACGATCCCCGGTACATGACGCTGGGTGAGAAGCTGCCCCGGTTCATGCAACTCGCCAAGAACCGCGCGGCGCTGCTCAAGCTGATTGCCCGGCTTAAACGCAAGTAAGGGCCGCCAAAGATTATTCCCGGGCACCCGGCTTCCGCACGGAAATTGCTTTCCGGATGAGAACCGGTTTCTCCCACAATCATTCCCCATCCCATCACCCCGCATGAAAACGCGTCATCGCTACCGCAACGCCCTGCTTACTGTTCTTACCCTTTGCCTGATCGGCATCTTCATCCAGAACCAACTGCTCCTCCGGGAATTACAACGCAAAAATGCCGGATCAAACGGCAACCCGGATGCCCGTTTCGGGGCCTACCAGGTGCGCAACCCGGCCCCCGGCTACGCCCTGGTGCCCGTCAACCCCGACGGCTCGATCAACGTGCGGCTCGCGGCAACTTCGGAGACCATGAACGTCAACGTGCACCAGGTCAACGGCTACCCCATCGGCAGCAACCACTTGCCCGTGAGGGCTGACCTGTTGGACGTGAACCTCAAAAAAATTGACGGCGAGAGCGTGTACCAGACTTCGCTGCCCGTACGGACCGGCCGGCTGGACGTAAACGTCGAGGCCATCAACGGGTGTAACATTTCCGGGTGTGATTTGCCGGTAAGCGGAAATTAAGCCTATTTTTACCCGCATGACCAGAGCCTTGCTTTCCCCGGTGCGGGCCAGGGGAATGAGATGCACGGTGCTCTCCCTCCTGCTCCTTCTTCCCATGCCGGGCGTGAGCCAGCGCCAGTCCGTCGCCGCATTCGCCGACAGCATCCGAAAGGCTTGCCAAATCCCCGAATTAGGCTACGCCGTCGTTTCGTCGGCCCGGGTGGTGACGCTGGAAGTATTGGGGCATAAGCGGGCAAACCATTCCGGGCGGGGCCAACGGTCGGACCGGTTCCGGATTGGCTCCAACACCAAAACCGTAACCAGCCTGCTTGCCGCGCGGCTCGTCCGGCGGGGTACAATCGCCTGGCATACGAAGTTTTTCGATTTGTTTCCGGAACGCCAGGCCCGGAGCAACCCCGCCTACGCCGACCTCACCCTCCTGCAACTGCTCTCCCTCCGGGCCGGACTGGCCGGGTATACCTATACTGACGCCCGGCCCACCCGGGAGCAGTTGCCCGGAAACGCAAGGGAGCAACGGGATGGCTTCATTGACTGGGTGTTGGCGCAGCCACCCATCCCCTACCCGGGCACTTTCCACTGGTCGAACCCGGGGTACGTGCTGGCCGGGGCAATGCTGGAAAAAGCCTCCGGAAAGTCCTATGAAAGGCTCGTTGCGGGTTTGAACCGGCAGCTTGGGACTGATTTCCGTTTCGGGCAGCCCAACGCGGCCGACCCGGCCCAGCCCTGGGGCCACGATGCGGAGTTGGTTCCCGAGCCGCCGGGCGACAATCACAAGCTGGACTGGCTGCTCGCCGCCGGGAACATCAACGCGACGCTGCCCGATTATGCCAGGTTCATTCGCCTCCACCTGCGGGGATTGCGGGGAAAATCCAGGTTGCTTTCCGCACCGGAATTTGCTTTTCTGCACTACGGGCTGCCCGAATTTGCCGTCGGCTGGTTCTGGCACCGGGATGAGCAAGGACGCAAGGTGTCTTTTCACCGGGGAAATCCGGGCACATTTCTAACCAAAGTTTATATTTGTGCGGACGAGGATAAAGCCTATATTTTCTTCGCCAATGCACAATCCGAGGCGGCGGAAAGCGGATTGACCGTCCTTTTTGAAGCGCTTGCCCGGCAATACGGCCGCTGACCTCCACCTGAACCACAAACCCAGACCACCATGCATTCCAACTCCCGCCGCAATATTCTCAAAAGCCTTGCCCTGGGGGGCGCCGCCACCCTGTTTTCACCCCACAGCCTGCTGTCGGCCACGTTGCCGCAGAAAGACCGGCTCGGCGTGGCCCTGGTGGGCCTGGGCTACTACAGCACCGACCTGCTGGCCCCGGCCCTGCAACAAACCAAGCACTGTTACCTGGCCGGCATCGTGACGGGCACGCCCTCCAAGGCCGAAACCTGGAAAGCCAAGTACAACATTCCCGACAAGAACATTTACAACTACCAGAACTTCGACCAGATCGCCGACAACCCCGACATTGACGTGGTGTACGTGGTGCTGCCGCCGTCAATGCACCGGGAGTACGTGGTACGGGCCGCCAACGCCGGCAAGCACGTGTGGTGCGAAAAACCAATGGCGGTGACTGCCGCCGAGTGCCAGGCCATGATTGACGCCTGCCGCAAGAACAAAAAGTCGCTGGCCATTGGCTACCGCCTCCAGCACGAACCCAATACCCAGGAATACCGGCGCCTGGTGAAAGAGAAAGCCCTGGGCAACGTGCAGAAGGCAAGCTGCGGCGCGGGCTACCCTGAAAGCCGCACGGACAACTGGAAGCAAAAAAAGGAAATGGGGGGCGGCGTATTGCACGATATGGGCGTGTATTCCATTCAGGGCGCACGGCTGGGCACCGGCATGGAACCCGTTGCAATCGTGTCAGCGAAGGCTTACACCAACCGCCCGGAAATTTATAAAAACGGGCTTGCGGAAATCGTCGAAGCTACGCTGGCATTTCCCAACGGCGTAACGGCCGACATCAAAACCAGCTTCGGCGAAAGCATCAATTACCTGGATATCACGTGCCAGAAGGGCGAGATCAAGATTGCCCCGTACCAGGGCTACGCGGGCGTGAAAGGCAGCAGCCCGCTGGGCGAGATCAACCACCCCTACGAGGTGCCCTGGCAACAGGCCAAGCAGATGGACGACGATGCACTCGCTATCATGGGCAACAAACCGGTGCTGGTGCCGGGCGAAGAAGGTCTGCGCGACATCCGCATCGTGGAAGCCATCTACAAGTCGGCCGCCACGGGCAAGCGGGTGAATTTGTAGTCGCTCAGGTAACCACGGAAAAAGGGAACTGAACCGCAAAGAGGATCAGGATTTACAGGATTGAAGGATTAGCAGGATTTCGGCGCAGATGCAGGAACGTACGCGTATTTCTTTGCGGTCTTTGCGCTCGGCCTTTGCGTGAACCCCTTTTCTGTAAAAAGACGCGATAAATCGCGTCTCTACGCCAGGCCCTCCGTGGTGAACCTTCATTGTCAATTCAAATAGTCAATGGTCATTATTTCCCGAACGGCCGCCAGTACGCCGTATCCGGCAAAGGGGCTTCGATGCGGATGGGTTCTTTTTTGACGGGGTGAATGAAGGAGAGGGCCCGGGAATGGAGCAGGATGCTGCCGTCGGCGTTACCCCTGGGGAAGCCGTACTTGACGTCGCCCACGATGGGGCAGCCCATGCCGGCGAGCTGCACCCGGATCTGGTGCGGCCGGCCGGTCAGCGGATTTACTTCGAGCAGGTACAGGTCGTCGTAGCGGCCCGCCAGGGAGTAGTCGAGTTCGGCGTGCTGGCTGCCGGGCTTTTCCCGGGCGAATGCCTTTACCGTATTGGTGGCTTCGGTTTTCACGAGCCAGTGTTTCAACGTGCCTTTTTCGGCGGGCGGCCGTTTGCCCACGGCGGCCCAGTAGGTTTTCTGCACGTTCCGGGTGCGGAACAGTTCGTTCATGCGTTCCAGCGCCTTGGAGGTGCGGGCAAACAGCACGAGGCCGCTCACGGGCCGGTCGAGGCGGTGCACCGTGCCCAGGAACACCTCGCCGGGCTTGTCGTACTTCTCCCCGATGTACGCCTTCACCAGGTCGAGCAGGGGCACGTCGCCGGTCTGGTCGCCCTGCACCAGCACGCCGGCCCGTTTGCTCACCGCCACCAGGTGGTTATCCTCGTAAAGTACCGTGAAAGACAAGGGAGAGTGGATTAGGAATTGTTAACGATGCTCGATGCCCGATGTTCGCACTTTCGATCCGGGCATCGAACATCGAGCATCGTCCTCATTCAATACGCTTCCTTCTCGTTGGGGAAGTCGCGGTTTTTGACGTCGCGGATGTAGGTGCCGATGGCGTCCTCGATGATCGTGTTGAGGTCGGCGTAGCGGCGGAGGAACTTGGGACTGAACTCCTTGTTGATGCCCAGCATGTCGTGCACCACCAGCACCTGGCCGTCTACGTGGGGACCGGCGCCGATGCCGATCATCGGGATGCTCACTTCTTCGGCCACCCGCCTGGCGAGTTTGGCCGGGATTTTTTCCAGCACCACCGCAAAGCAGCCGAGTTGTTCGAGCAGTTTGGCGTCGTCCATGAGCTTCTGGGCTTCGGCCTCTTCGCGGGCCCGCACGGCGTAGGTGCCAAACTTGTAGATGGACTGCGGCGTGAGGCCGAGGTGTCCCATCACCGGCACGCCGGCGCTGAGGATACGCACCACGGAGTCCTTGATTTCGCTGCCGCCCTCCAGCTTCACGGCGTGGGCCCCCGACTCCTTCATGATCCGGATGGCCGACCGCAGCGCCTCCGAGGAGTTGCCCTGGTAAGAGCCGAAGGGCAGGTCGACCACCACCAGGGCCCGCTTCACGCCCCGCACCACCGACGAGGCGTGGTAGATCATCTGGTCGAGGGTGATGGGCAGGGTGGTTTCGTGCCCCGCCATCACGTTGGAGGCCGAGTCACCCACCAGGATCACGTCCATGCCGGCGGCATCCACCATCCGCGCCATGGAGTAATCGTAGGCGGTGAGCATCGAAATCTTCTCCCCCCTCCCCTTCATTTCCTGCAAGATGTGGGTGGTAATGCGTTTAATCTCCGAGTGGGTGCTCATAAGTTGACTATTTGAAGTAGCGGAAGTCGTGGCCGGGCTTGAGTTGAAGCAGAAATTCGTACATGAGGCGGATGACGTTTTCGACGTCTTCGCGTTGCACCATTTCCACGGTGGTGTGCATGTACTTGAGGGGCAGCGAGATCAGGGCCGAGGCCACCCCTTCGTTGGAGTAGGCGAACGAGTCGGTATCAGTGCCCGTGGACCGGGACACGGAGGCGAGTTGCACGGGAATTTCCCGGGCTTTGGCGACTTCGCGCAGCATCTTGAGCAGGTTGTTCTGCACGGCGGGGCCAAACGTGAGCACGGGGCCTTTGCCGCAGGCGAGGTCGCCCTGCTCGGCCTTTTTGTACATGGGCGACTGCGTGTCGTGGCACACGTCGGTGATGATGGCGACGTCGGGCTTGAGGCGGCGGGAGATCATTTCGGCGCCGCGCAGGCCGATTTCTTCCTGCACGGCGTTGACCACGTACAGGCCGTATTCGAGGTTCTTCTTGTTTTCGCGGATCTGGCGGGCCACCTGGGCGATCATGTAGCCGCCGATGCGGTTGTCGAGGGCGCGGCCCACGTAATACTTGTCCTTGTTGAGGGTGGTAAACTCGTCGGCGAAGGTCACCACGCAGCCCACGTGGACGCCCATGTTGAGCAGTTCCTCCTTGTTTTTGGCGCCGCAGTCAATGAAGATGTTTTTGAGGCTGGGCACCTCTTCCTTTTCCACGTTGCGCACGTGAATGGCCGGCCAGCCGAACACGCCCTTTACGATTCCTTTGTCGGTGTGGATGTTGACGCGCATGGACGGGGCAATGATGGCGTCGGAGCCGCCGTTGCGCCGCACGTAGATGTAGCCGTCTTCCGTAATGTGGTTGACGAACCAGGAAATCTCGTCGGCGTGGGCCTCGATCACTACTTTATAGGGCGCATCCGGGTTGATGATGCCTACCACCGAGCCGTAGGTATCCACCGTGTACGTATCAATGAAGGGCTTCAGGTATTCGAGCCATATCTGCTGGCCCGACGATTCGAAGCCGGTAGGGGAAGCATTATTGAGGTAACGGGTGAGAAATTCGATGTTTTCCATTCGGGTAAGGCTGGTTAAATGAATGGACAAAAGTAATTAAAGAAACGCAGACCGGAGCCGGATCAGGATTTGCAGGATTAATGGATGACCAGGATTTGATGAACATAATTTGGTGAGGATGCGGGTGGGAGTGGCAAGGGCATGGGGGTATCCATGCGGTAGCCAGAGGGAATGCAATCAGGTTTGTCCTTACTCCACCGGGTCACTGACTCACACCACACACCATTCCCGCAAAATCCTGGTCATCCTTTAATCCTGTGAATCCTGATCGGTCTCCTTTACAGTTTCGTTGCCACGTTGGCTTTGCCCGGGATGCGGGTCATGGATGGGGGCAGTTCGGCCCGTTCGCAGTTGGAGACGCGGTTGAGGTGGAGGCGCACGTTCTGGTCGTTGTTGGCTTCTTCGAACATGGGGGTGAACCTGGCGCCCCAGGTCACTTCGTCGTAGCGGTACGAGCTGCGGGTGTGCACGGTCTGCGAATAGGTGTCGTCGAAGGCTTTGATGAGGATGATGAATTCGCCGTCGGCGTCGCGCAGGTCTTCGGGCGAAGTGCCGTGCAGGGGGCTGTCGGCGTCAATCGGGTGCACGATGGTCCAGCTCAGGGCCAGGAAGTTGACCTTGCTGCGTTCGAGGTTGAGGGCGTAGAACCGCCGGACCTTTCTGCCGCCCTCCAGCTGCTCGATGCGCGAAAACGTTACCTGCACCTCCAACTCGATGAGTTGGTTGCTGCGCACGTTGGCCACCCGGAACATCCAGGCGGCCCCGTCCTGGTAAGGGCCGATGAGCGACTTTTCGCTGTAGATGAGTTTGGTGGTAGGACGGGAAAAGCGGCCGTAGAGCAGGCCCGTGATGAGGGCAAAGCCCATGATGCCGAGCATGGATTCGAGGGCGGCCACGGCACTGGCCCAGAAGCCCACCGGGCTGATGCGTCCGTAGCCGAGGGTGGTGATGGTTTGCGAACTGAAAAAGAAGGCTTCGGCAAAGTGCGCCAGGGGGGTTTGGCCCACCACGCCGTCCAGGTTTTCCACGCCGATGGTCACGTAGATGCTGGCAAAGAGCAGGTTTTCGACCGTGTACGTGAGCAGGATCACGCCGATGAAGCGGGGCCACGACATGCGGATGAGGTGCTGGTAGAGGTCGAAGGTGCGCCAGAACGAGAGGCCCCGGCGCCGCACGTTGAAGGTGCCGTCGCGGTTGAGCAACCGGGTGGAGGCGGCCGTGAGCCGGGTCCCAAAGCCCAGGTCCTTTTCGTCGTCCCGTATCTCCTGCTTGCGCGTCTTTTTGATCATGAGGAATGGTGAGGCGAATTAAGCAAGGAGTTGCGTTACGGAAGCTACTGTTTTTTGGTGGAAGGCCCGGAAGCTTTCGGACCGGCTGCAGAGCCAATCAATGGGTATGTGTTCCGTAAGGTCTTTCACAATAGGTTCGCTGCGTTTTGTAGTAGTTTTTCTTCTGCCATAAACTGCCTCCTTTGCTAGAAAATTGGATTTGTTTTCAAGCAATTCGTTTTTGGTGATGCCTGGGTTGTCGCAGTTCCATTTGAGATACCACAACCAATGTTCAATGCATTGAACGGGGACGAAAATGATGGTTTTGTCTTGCCACCTTGTATCTACTTTTGATTCCATCTCCCTACGCAGCACTGCTTGATCAGCAGGATTATAATGGTCACAATCCCGACCAACAAAATACAGATCAAGCCTGTACTGTAAAAATCCTATTCTTCCTGCTTCAACAAAAAGGTTATCAACGCTGTCTTTGTTATTATCATGCAGTTTGTATTCATAATGAAATCCTTGGTTTGGTGTAAAAACAATCACTTCCGTTTTATTCAAATAAGCCGGCAGTTGCTGCAAATAGTTGTCAAGGAAAATCCGCTGCGCTACATCTTCGCCAACAAAGCCATACGTAATCTGTCTCATCTTGGCACCCCTCCCAGGAAACCAGCGGCCCAGTGTTCACCCTGTGATCTTGTGTAATTGGTAGGCGGAAATCCGTTGTC
>CADCTQ010000227.1 GCA_902805615.1 uncultured Cytophagales bacterium | reverse complement strand
TTAGGGGGCGTCTTGTCCTCGGGCACGGGAGCCGGCTTGACGGTAAAGTTCCAGTCTCCGGCAGCGAGGCCGCCAAAGTTGTTATTGGACTTGTCCTTGAAAGCACCGTCGGGTACTTGTACCGATACCGTTGCCCCCTCAGGGAAGTTGGCCGCATCAATGGTGACTTTCTCTTTGTTGACCTTGACGGCATCGCTTCCCACGCCGATGTTCTGAGCCGTGCCGTTGATGGTAAGAATAAGATTGCCCGTGCCGACTTCTACTTCTTCGCTGAAAGTGATTTCCAGTTTGGCGTTTTCGGCTACTTCAGTGGCATCATCGGCGGGAGAAAGACCGGCAACGGTAGGAGGCGTGTTGTCGTCGGGCGCAGGGGCATCTACGGTGGTAAAGGTCCAGGCACTGGCGGCAAGGCCGGTGAAGTCGTTGCCCGCTTCATCCTTAAATCCACCCCGGCGGACAGTTACCGAAACCGAACTTGCATAAGGGAGGGGCTGGACAAGGTCAATGGTGGCTTTCCGTCCACTCACCTTAACGCCACTAGCGCCCACGAAAATGTTATGGTCTGCTCCGTTAGCCGTAATGGTAATGTCGGGCGTAGCCTTGATGATGTCCTCGTCGAAAGTAATTTCGAGGCTATTGGTGGTGATGGCAACGCCTGCCGCGCCGTTGGCCGGCGAAAGACCCACAACCACGGGAGCCGTTTTGTCTCCGGGAGGAGCCGCAGGTTCAATGGTAAAGTTCCATTCACCAGCACCAATACCGCCAAAGTTGTTGCCTGCCTTGTCTTTGAAAGCGCCGTCGGGTACCTGCACCGATACCGTTGCCCCTTCCGGAAAGGCGGCCGCATCAATGGTGACTTTTTCTTTGTTGACCTTCACAGCGTCGCTTCCCACGCCAATGTTCTGAGCCGTGCCGTTGACGGTGAGGACCAGGTTGCCCGTACCGGCTTCTACCTCTTCGCTGAACGTGATTTCGAGCTTGGCGTTACCGGTTACCCGCGTTGCATCGTCGGCCGGCGAAAGGTCCGCTACGGTAGGATTGGTGTCGTCGGCCGGGGCCGTCAGTCCCGCCACGCGGAAGTTCCATTCGCCGGCGGCAATGCCCGCAAAGCTGTTGCCATCCCCGTCTTTGAAAGCGCCATCCGGGACTTGCACCGATACTGTCGCCCCTTCCGGGAAGCTGCCGGGCAGGTTGATAGTGACTTTCTCCTTGTTGATTTTTACGTCTTTGCCGTTTGCCGGCAGCGCCTGCGCCGCCCCGTTGATGGTGAGGGTAATGTCACCTTCACCCGCCGCTACCTCCTCGTCGAAGGTGATCTCCAGTTTCACGTTTGCTTTGACGTCCGCCGCATCGTTGCCCGGGGAGAGCGTAACAACCAAAGGGGCTGCTTCGTCGGCGGGGATACCGGCGGCGGTAGAAAACGGGGCGGCAAGGGTGGGCGAAAGGGCAAGCCCCCGGGCCGGCGGGGCCAGCAGCGATGCCGCGGGCAACAGCAGGGCAAAGAGCAGGGAACGAACGGGTAGCCGAAAAATCATATCGTATTGTATGGTTGCTGGTGGTTTATGGGCAGAAGGGGTAACGGATCGGGAAAATGACTACAGGCCTTCCTGGTCGGGGGGAGGCAGAATCGGCTCTTCGGAGCCCGGGCCGGGGCCAAATTGACTGATGGCCCAGAACCCGGCTGCCCCCAGCAGGATGCCCGCCGGGATGAACTTGGCGACCAGCGGAATGCGCCGCTTGATGGCAAACAGGTCGCTGGTCTTGGTATTGAGTACGTTGTTGGACTGGGCCGTAATTTTGAGGCGGTAATTCTCGGCAATGGGGGTTTCTTCGGCCACCCGCCAGGTGTAGTTGCCGGTGTTGGGCACGTTGTCAATCACCTGGTTGGGGAAGCCGTCGCGGATGAGTTCGAGGCGCAGCTTTTCGCCGGCCAGCCCGCCCTTCCACTGGAGCTTGTAGGCGTGGCCCCGCCGGAACACCGATTCCACCTCGGGGTACCCGATGGCAATGGGGGAAAAGGTCAGGTTGGCCCGCACCTCGAAGGTGACGTCGCCGGTAAAGCGGGTCAGCTCTTTCTGGGCGCCCCACTCGATGGCCTTCTGCCGGCCCGGCGTAATGTCGGGACCCACCTCCCCGCGCACCTGCTTGAGCGGCTGCGAATAGTCGTTGTGCGAACTGTACAGGGCGACCTCGAACACCTGCCCCGGGATTTCGCCCGCCAGGTCGTACTGAATGGACACGTAGTCACCCACCATCTGGGCCTGCACGTTGGTGATGCGCTGCGCCCAAACGGGTACGACGAGAAAGACCAGCAAGAGGCTGATGTAGAGTTTGTGCATGTGGTTAGGGTAAATGGTCTGTTTTCCTGCAAACGTCGGTAACCCGCCCCTTCGTATTTAAAATTGGACTGCTTATCTAACGAAGTGCCGGCGCGGCAAGTTTCGGGCGTGGTTCCCCGGGGAAGGGGCGAATGAAACCGTCACCGGAAGATGGCCCTTCAGGGCTTCCAGTGACGGGTTTTCGGGCAAAAAAAGTAGAAAATTTTTGTACAAACCGGACGGTCCCGGGATTGGGCGCAACAATTTTTTTCAGAAAGCCGATCAGGTGCGTCCGGACGGGCTTTTTGCCGTTATTGCTGCGCTTGCTGCACTGAAAACCGGTACACGGTCATCGTGCGGTAGTTTTCGCCCGGCCGCAGCACCACCGACGGGAACTTGGTCTGGTTGGGCGAATCGGGGAAATGCTGGGTTTCCAGGCAGAAGCCGTAGTGCTTCACGTAGCTCTGTCCGCCGTGGCCCTTGAAGGTGCCGTTGAGGAAGTTGCCCGTGTAGAACTGCACGCCCGGCTGGTCGGTGAGCACTTCCATCACGCGGCCCGTGGACGGGGCCACCACCCGGGCACCCAGGAACAGGTCGCCGTCCCCGCCGCCCGCGTTCCCGCCCTTGCGGCTGAACACCCACGTATGGTCGTAGCCGCCTTCCACCTGCCCGATCCGTTCGCCGATGGCGTGGGGGGTGGTGAAATCAAACGGCGTGCCTTTCACCGGCTTCAGCTCCCCGGTCGGGATGAGGGTTCGGTCCACGGCCACGAAGCGGTCGGCGTTGAGGGTAACCTGGTGGTTGAGCACGTTGGGGTCGGCCCCCTGCGCCAGGTTGAAGTAGCTGTGGTTGGTCAGGTTCACCACGGTCGGCTTGTCGGTGCTCGCCTGGTACTCGATGCGCAGTTCGTTGTTGTTGGTCAGCGTGTAGGTCACCGACGTTTGCAGGTTGCCCGGGTAGCCTTCCTCGCCGTCCTTGCTGGTGTAGGTCAGGTGCAGCTTGGTAATGGTGTCGCTGTCGAGCGGCCGGGCCGTCCACACCCGCTTGTCGAAGCCTTTCAGGCCGCCGTGCAGGTGATTGGGGCCGTTGTTGACGGCCAGCTTGTATTGCTTGCCTTCCAG
>CADCTQ010000226.1 GCA_902805615.1 uncultured Cytophagales bacterium | reverse complement strand
GGTGGCCGACCTGATGGCCGACGAAAGCCTGCGCAAGCGCATTGCCCTCAAGCAGTACGTGACCGACACCGTGGGGATGCCTACGTTGCAGGACATCATGAACGAACTCGCCAAGCCCGGCCGCGACCCGCGGGAGCAGTTCGAGTCGTTCAGCTTCACCGAGGGCGTAAACACGATGGAAGACCTGCGCGTGGGCATGAAGCTGCCCGGCATCGTCACCAACGTAACGGCCTTCGGGGCGTTCGTGGACATTGGCGTGCACCAGGACGGCCTCGTGCACGTGAGCGAACTTTCGAACCGGTTCGTGTCCAACCCCAACGAAGTGGTGAAGGTGCAGCAGCGCGTGGAAGTAACGGTGATGTCGGTGGACATTCCCCGCAAGCGGATTGCCCTTTCGATGAAGACCAACCAGCCGGCCGCCGCCCCCGTAAAGAAAAAAGATGGCGCCAAACCCGCCGCCGAGGAGGACATGCAGACCAAATTGCAGAAATTAAAAGGCATGTTTCGCTAAAAAAGCGGTCTGTTTCGAAAAGAAAGCCCGGCTGAAAAGATCAGCCGGGCTTTCTTTTAAGTAAGGGAGATGTATTGTTTTTTTTGGTTTGTGCGCTTTGGCGGACAAAAACTGGAAATACAGGCGATTTTTTGGGCAGATTGCCGGTTTCGAAAATAAATTTTTAAGCGCAGGTTGCGACCGGAGCGGCAAATGCATTTTTCCGCAAATGCGCGACGGGAGCCGCCAAAAGGGGAAATCGTTGGAACGGAATTCCGAAAAAACTACACTTGGGGAGGAATGTTCCGGTACGGTCCGATGTTGTTCAGGCAGGGGCGGGGAGAATGCTTTAACAGTGCCCGGAATCATTAGCCGTGTATGATAACTACCCAATTGTGTATTTACAACCCCGGTCCGATTGTGCTATATTTGTATTGTCAATGAGGCAGAAAGGCAGCGAAGAAAGAGACGAAAGCAAAGTAAACAGATAGCAAAATCGTCACATATCCCGGTTCTCCGGAAGGAGCAAAGGAAAGACACAAAGATACGAATTTAGGTTGTAAGTGGTTTGTTTCTCGAAAACCCCTGGTGGTATCCGCCAAGGGGTTTTTTATTTTTATGCCCTGCCAGGATCACCGCAGCGAGGCCTTACAACGCTACTCAGGCAGTACGTAATACGTTTCCCGCACCTCAAAAGTACTATCGCGCCCCGAAGGAGTAGGCATCATAACTTTGCCTTCCCAGGTTCTCTTCCCGGCGGGCCTCCCGGCAATGAACCGCACTTTCCCCACTCCGTTTTGCACGGGTACCCGTTCTCCGTTTGCATACATGGCCGGCTGCGCTTCCCCGGTAAAAGTAGCGTACTCCGTAGCCTGCACCTCTACCGTGCAGGTATCCCCTTCCCGTACCCGTTCGGGGCTTTGCCGTACGATGCCGATCAGGCCGGTAGCCGGATGGGAATGCTCCCAGAATGTTTGGTGTGCGCTTCGGATTGCCTCCGTACTGTGCCGGGCCATTTCGATCCGGAGGCTGGCGAGCAGGGCCAGACCGGTGACAACCGGGATTTCACCATCGGACAGCAACCGCACGATTTCCCCGGCCGGATGCATGGGCCCGGCGGGATTTTCCGCAGTGGGATGCCTCAGCGAACCGGCCTGCCGGGTAAGCCTCCGCAGCATTTCGATCAATGGGGAGCGTTTGAAATGTGCATTCTGCCACCGGCGGAGCGGGGCGTAGTCGCCGGGCCGCAAAAGGGATTTCGTTTGCGGATCAAGGCCCCCGGCTTCCCGGACAAGTTGCGCTTCCAGTTGGTCTACCCGGGCAAGGGCCTGCAGGGTGGCATCATGTAAGGATCGGGCTTGCACGGTCAGGAGGGTATCGGAGGCATCATTGCCCAGGGTAGCCACCGTATGCCACAACCGGCCCATGGCAACGCCCATCCGTTCCACTTCAAGCTGTTGCAGGCCGTGCAGGGTTTGCACGGTGGGCAGCAGCCGGGCGGTCCTTGCTTCGTCCGGCCTGCATCCGTATAACAAGGCCGCGGATATGCTCATACTGATCCATAAAGGCAGGACGGCTCTCTTCATGGCACGGGCGTTTGGGGTGGGCGGGGAGTGGCCCGGTCGTACACCCGGTACGGGCGGCGGACGGTCAGGGCGGTATCTTCCCCATGCGCATCAACGAAGGTAAACCGCCCTTCCCAGTACTGCACACTGCCCGCCCGGCTGCCGTTGGTGGCTACGAAGGAGTATTTCCCGTAAGGGCTCACCGGTTTGCCGTTCAGGTAAGCCTTGATCAGAAGCCAGTCCCGGGAGAGCCTCCCGGCCAGGATCAGGTCTGCCTCGTAAGGGGCACCCACCCGGACGGTGGAGACTTTTGGAATGGCTACTGCCGCTACCTTCCGGTATTGATCAGGCAACCCGAGCCGGGAGAGGAAAAACGCAAGCACGGAGCCGGCATTGCCCAGGGCACGGGCCTTGAGGTGGGCAACAACCAAGAGCGCTTCTTCCGGGGTACTGTTGCTGAACTGATCCCCCAACGCTTGGGGACTACCGGCCTCGCTGGTGTCCCGGGAGGCGGGAGCGGGCAATATGGGCATGGGAAGTGCTGCTTCGCGGAGGACCGTTAACCGGGATTCCTGCCTCCGGATGGCGTGGTACAGCAGTTGCAGCTTTTCTGCTCCCTGCGGTGAATGACCGGACAAGTATTGTTGCGTGGCCCCCGCATTCCCGGGGCGGGCCGCGGCCACCCGGCGCAGGTACTTCTCCATGCTACGGAGGAGGGTAACCACTGAATCAGTAAGGCTTAACACCTCCGTTGCCAGGCTATCTGCCAGGAAGACGTCGGCGCCCCGCCTTCCGTTCAGGTGTACGATACGGTGCAGGATGTTCAGTTCCCGCTTGTTCTCCCGTTCCATCTCCCGCTGGCTCCGTTCCAGCGTCTGTCCCAACAGCCGGTACGCCTGCCGCTCATCGGCATTGTCCCCGCAGCCGGTCAGGCTAAGCAGCACCAGGAAAATGAGCAGACCGCTT
Organism: uncultured Cytophagales bacterium; assembly: GCA_902805615.1. GTDB lineage: Bacteria > Bacteroidota > Bacteroidia > Cytophagales > 172606-1 > CADCTQ01. Next base: position 13,042 of record CADCTQ010000226.1, on the reverse strand, counting down.
TTCATGCGAAGAATCAAACAGCGTTTTGTCTCGTGTCTCCCGGCCAACGTCTCCCGTTTCCGCTAGTCGCAAAGGTAGGCGTTGAACACGTCGAAGTAGCGGTGATCCATCATTTCGTCGAACTGGAAGCTGAACTTGAGGGCGGTGGGTTTGCTCCCGAAGGAAATGTTGCGGATGTACTTGTAGAGCACGTCGTGGATGGCCGAGTCGTGGCTGATCTCGCCGTACAGCGTGACGCGGCACGAGTCGGGGTTGAGCCGCAGCTCGTCCATCACCAGCATCACGTAGTAGATGAAGTCCTGGGCGCTGAGGTAGAAAAACGTGTTGCAGTACTCCACGAGGTAGTTGTTGGTGACCAGCACCGTCAGGTACGACGATTCCACCAGGATGGAGATGCTCCGGGCGGGCACGTAGTCTTCGTGTTGCAGCACGCCCTCGATGAACGCACTGGTGTGGTGCACGAAGGAGACGTTGCGCGACGGGTAGGTGGTGCGGAACCAGTCGGCCACCTTTTTTTCGCCGGCAAACACATTGACGATCTCCCGGTTGGCGTGCTGGTAAAAAAACACCTCCTCGGTGTCTTTCAGCGATTCGGCGCTGAAGCGCAGGTACCCGTCGGCGTACTCCCGCTTGAAGAGCGACTCGGGAATGAGCGTAAAGTGCTGGTTCTTGAACGACACCCGGACCTTCTGCCAGAACCCCGCGTGCAGGAGCTGATGTTCGTCGAAGATCGAGTTGAGCTGGTCAACCACCTGTTCGGGAAAAAACACCGACGTAAAGCGGTAGTCCTCCAGCCACAGGCACCGGTTCACCTCCGTATCCACGATGGCGCACCGGAACCCGTCGTTGCCAATCTCCAGGGACAGGGCGTACTGCGGAATGGCGTCAATGTCGAGGGCGTCGTCCTTGATGCGCTGGTTCAGCTTCGTTTTGGAAGAGGAGTGTTCGAAGGCTTGCAAGGTGGTGTCGGCGGAAAAGGAAAAGAAGGAACGCTTAAAATCGAACTTGAACATCTTGTACGGTTTTTTGGCAAAAATGTGGCGGACGGCGGCCAGTGAAGGGCTACAATGTTATCAAATCCGCCGGTAAAATGAAACCAACCCCGTTGATTAATTGCGGGCCGGCCGCTGGCTACGGAGAAGGGAGACGGGAGACCGGAGGAAAGGAGTTAGAGCGTTGGGGAGTTAAAGAGTCAGAACTTAACCGCAAAGGGCGCAATGGAGACGCAAGGACCGCCAGGAGAACGCGTATCACTTTGCGCCCCTTGCGTCTCCATTGCGATCCTTGCGGTTAAGTTCCTCCGGTCTCCCTTCCTCCCGTCTCCCTTTTCTCCGTGCCCTCCGTGTCTCCGTGGTAAATCCTTTTCCTCGACTTCTTTTACCAACCAATGCCTTCAGGCGCCAGGCCGGAAGAGGTAGTAGCCCCGCATGGACAGCAGGGCCGGCAGGCTTTCGCAGTACCGGAACAGGTTGTGCGCCTCGGCGGGCCGCAAGGCTTTCACGGCCGCAAAATCCAGGTACGACACCTCCGTGATCAGTTGCCGGTCCACCTCGGGGTCGGTGCCGGTGCGGAGGCGGCCGCCCGCGACGTGCACCCGGAAGAACAGTTCCACCGCGTGCAGGGGCGGGCCGATGAACTCGTTGACGAACAGGAAGTCGCCCACCGTCACCTCCAGGCCCGTCTCCTCGCGGAACTCCCGCCGCAGGGCTTCGGGGGCCGATTCGCCGAAATGCACCCCGCCGCCGGGCGGAATCCAGAAGTGTTCGAGCGGCCCCACGCCCCGGTGATTTGCCAGTAAGAGGGCGTCGCCGTCAAGACAGAGGCCGCACACCCGCAGCCGCAGGCGGTTGCCGAACGTGTGTACTACTTCGGGATCAGGCATGGGGGAGGGGAGGGGGAGGAGTGAGAAGTGAGTAGTGAGTAGTGAGGAGTGGGAAGAAGCTGGGCCGGTTAATTATTGAAGTGCTATCAGTGTTTGCATGTTGCTGTCCACTCAGGGACCGCGTTCCCCTTCTCGCTTCTTAAAGAGGCATAAAATTGGTAAATTAGTAGGTAATCCAACCATACATGCCTACTTCCCCGGTTTCTTCCTTTATCCAGAAATTTCCCTTTAAACCCACGCTGGGCCAGGCGGAGCTTTTCTTCCGGCTGGAAAGTTTCTTGCTGGACGACGGCTTGCTGCGGCCCACCTTCCTGCTGAAGGGCTACGCCGGTACCGGCAAAACCACCATCGTGTGCACGCTGGTGGACGTGATCCGGCAGTTCGGTTACAAATACGTGCTGCTGGCCCCCACCGGGCGGGCCGCCAAGGTAATGAGCAGCTACGCCAAAAAAAAGGCTTTTACCATTCACAAGAAAATATACTGGCAGAAGGCCGACGCCTACTCCGGCGGCTTCCTGTTCGAGCGGCAGAAGAACTTCCACACCAAAACCCTCTTCATCGTGGACGAGGCTTCGATGATCTCCGACGAGGCTGACTTCATGGGCGCCCAGGGCCTGCTGGCCGACCTGGTGGATTACGTGTTCGAGGACTCCTCCAACCGGCTCGTGCTGGTGGGCGACGGGGCGCAGCTGCCGCCGGTGGGCCGCACCGCCAGCCCGGCCCTCGACGCCGAGTACCTGCGCCGCACCTTCGACCTGAGCGTGTTCGAGCACGAACTCACCGAGGTGATGCGCCAGGAAGAACGGTCGGGCATCCTCACCAACGCCACGGCCCTGCGCAACGTGCTGCTCACCGACTCGGGCAGCCTCCAGTTGCAGACCAAAGGGTTCCGCGACATCTACCGCATGACCGGCGAGCGGCTCGAAGACGGCCTGCGGTACGCCTACGACAAGCACGGCAAGGAAAGCACCATTGTGGTGTGCCGGTCCAACAAGGCCGCCACGCAGTACAACCAGTACATCCGCCGGCAAATCCACGGCACCGAGAACGAGATTGACGCCGGCGATTACCTGATGATCGTGCGCAACAACTACAACACCCTCGACGAGGACGCCGCGGCGGGCTTCCTGGCCAACGGCGACTTCGTGGAAATCACCAAGGTGATCCGCCACGAGGAGATGCACGGCTTCCGCTTCGCCACCGTGCAGTTGCGCCTGCTCGACTACCCCGAACAGCACGAGTTCGAGGCCAAGATCATCCTCGACACCCTGCATTCGTTTACGCCCAACCTGAGCGGCGAGGAGGGCAAAAAGCTCTACGAAAAGGTGAGTGCCGACTACCAGGACATCCGCAACAAGAAGGAGCGCAACGAGGCCATCCGCCGCGACGCGTACCTCAACGCCCTGCAAGTCAAGTTTGCCTACGCCCTGACCTGCCACAAGTCGCAGGGCGGCCAGTGGGAAGCCGTGTTCGTGGACCAGGGCTACCTGACGGAAGAAAACGTGAATACCGACTTCCTGCGGTGGCTCTACACGGCCATGACGCGGGCCACGCAGGAGCTGTTCCTGATGAACTTCAACCCGCAGTTTTTCGTGCCGGCGGCAGCCGAACCGGATGTGGAGGAAGAGCCGGAGGAAGATTGAGCGTTAGGGAGTTGGCGCGTTTGCGGGTGGCAGGGATTTTGGTAAGAAAAACGGGTAGATTGTCTTCGCGTCCGAGTCCGATTGGCGTTATGTTTGTAATTCATCCCCCACGATCAGATCATTCAAAGAACATGAGAAAAATGCTTTTCCCGCTGGCCTTTTGCCTGTTGTCAGGCGGGGCCGCGGCTGCCCAGGACACCGTTGACACCCTCAGGGCGGGCACGGCCCCCGTACCGGTTGCAGGCCCCGTGCTGGCATTCGCGGAAAAGTCCCACGACTTCGGCGACATCCGCCAGGGCGAGAAAGTAAGTTATACCTTCACCTTCACCAATACCGGCACCGCGCCGCTGGTGATCAGCAACGTAGCCACCACCTGCGGCTGCACCGCCACCGGCTGGACCAAGGAGCCCGTCGCCCCGGGCAAGACGGGCCAGGTCTCGGCCACCTTCGACAGCAAGGGCAAGATGAACCGGCAGCACAAGGTCATCACCATCCACTCCAACTCGGCCACGGGCCTCCAGACGGTTTCCCTCATTACCAACGTGCTGCCCGCCGGCAACTCGCAGCGGTAGGAGCGGCGGTCGGGAAAAAGGCTTGCATCAAGATGCGACAAGAAGCGGAATGGCGGCGTTCCGCTTCTTGCGTTTTCCGGCCCGGGGCCCTCCTGACGCGCTGACCGGCCGGCTGATTTACACTACACATTGGCATTTGTACAATTCTCATTTTACCCCATGAAAAGAGCATTACTACCCATTGTTTTACTCCTTGCTGCCTGCCTGCCCGGCCTCTCCCAAGAACGCCTGACGGACTTGATAAGGCCGGGAAATGATTTGGGCTCGCAGCCGTACGGGTTTACCGAGTTCAATGACCAGCTATTCTTCGTGGCCGCCACTGCCCGCGAAGGACGTGAATTGTGGAAGACGGACGGCACCCCGGCAGGGACCACGCTGGTGAAGGACATTTACCCCGGGGCCGCGTCGGCGATGGAAGGGAATGTGGCCGCAACGGGCACGGCATTATACTTTTTAGCCAATGACGGGGTGCGGGGCGTGCAGCTCTGGAAATCCGACGGCACCCCCGGCGGTACGCAGAGCGTTACCAATTTTCTGCGCGGCAACGTACTGGGGCTGACCCCCGTGAACGGCCAGCTTTTCTTCCTGGTGGAATCCGCCGAGTATACGTGGGAAGTATGGAAAAGCGACGGAACCGCCGCCGGCACCGTACCCGTGAAAAGGAACATCCCGGGCTGGAACACGCCCGAGAGCTTCATTGCCGCGGGTAATCTCTTTTACTTTACCCTGCAAGCGGAGGGGGCCAACGACTCGAACGTGTGGCGGAGCGACGGCACGGACGCCGGCACGTTTGCGGTGATCGGCGGAATTGACGGCAACGGGGCCGGTGAAGGAGGCACGTCCTCCCTGACCCAATTCATTGCGTACAAGGACGAGTTATACTTCGTAGCCAGGAGCGCCGAAACGTTCGGGTATGACCAAAGCGTGGGCATCTTCAAAACCAACGGCACCCGGGCCGGCACCATCCCCGTCAAAGGTCTGCACCCGGGCGGTACGCGGCTGATTGCCGCGGCAGACGTGGTTGCACTGGGCGGAAAGCTCTACTTCTCCTTTTACGAAAGAGACCTGAACCGCCTTTTCATCTGGGAGTCGGACGGCACGCCCACGGGCACGCGAATGGCATACGACGTGAGCAGCACTGCCTACTTTATGCCCTCCAATTTAGCCCATACCGATACCGAACTGGTTTTCAATGCCCCCGGCACCAACAATACGACTGCCCTGGTGAAGTGGAACCCGGTAAACGGGACAACGACCACCCTCAAGGAAACCCCGGCCGCTATCGCGAAGCCTGCTCATTACGACGGCGACTGGCAGCCCACTTTCATTCGTAAAGGCCGGAATAATTCATTACTGGTCTACGCAACGGTCGCTTTGGAGCCGTCGAACATGAACCCGTTGCGAAAATTCTGGCTGAGCGATGGTACGCCGCAGGGAACGGTGCAGTTGGAGGACCTTCAGCCCGGTTTCTCCACGGAAGCCGCGTACTTCAAAGACGATTTTTACGCCCCGGGCCTCGGGAAGGGCGTTGGCGTTGAACTGCACAGGGTGAATGCCGCTGCCCGGCTTGTCACGCTGCTGAAAAACATCAACCCGGCTAAAAACACCAATGTTGCCGCCAACCGGCTCTACCCGTTGGGCAACAGGTTGTTGTTTGAAGCCGCCGATACGGTCAACGGCGTTGAATGGTGGCAGACGGACGGCAAAAGGGAAACCACCGGCTTGTTCAAAGACATCAACCCGGGCAAAAACGGCAGCTACCCGGTGATCAACGCGGGGAACGCATTGCCGGTGCTGGGCAACAGGATGGTGTTCCAGGCTTCCACGCCGGAACACGGTGCGGAACCGTGGAGCAGCGACGGAACGCCCGAAGGGACCGTATTGCTGAAGGACCTCACCGAAGGCAAAGGTTCATCCGACCCCGGTCGCTTCACCCTTTCCGGCAGTACTGTATTTTTTGCCGCCATGACGGCCGGCAGTGGGCAAGCCGTCTGGAAAACGGACGGAACGCCGGCAGGAACCGGGAAGCTCAAGGAATTGGGCATGAATCAGTACGGGATTCCATTCAGGGTGACTGACTTCGTCAGTGCCGGGAAAAACGCATTCTTCAACGTCGAGGGCATCGGACTCTGGAAAACGGATGGGACCGAAGCCGGCACCATCAACGTAAAATCACTTTACACCGTGGCAGATATGGCCGCAGTGAACGATTTGCTTTACTTCACTGTGCTCAGTGGCTACCAGGGGCAGTACCAGCTCTGGAAAAGCGACGGTACGGAAGCCGGCACGGTGCTGGTAAAAGATTCGTTGGGCGACCGCAGGAACGCACCCCGGGTGCTGGGCGAATCCGGTGGGAAGGTGCTTTTCAGCCGGGTCACCAGTGACCACGGACGCGAATTGTGGGTGGCTGACGGCACTGGTACTGCGCTGCTCAAAGACATTTACCCGGGTGCCGCCGGGTCGCTTGCAACGGCCGTTCCGGTCGCCCAGAAAGACAACCTGCTCTACTTCACGGCCAACGACGGCACGACGGGCGTTGAACTGTGGCAGACGGATGGCACGGCCGCCGGGACAAGGCGCGTAAAGGACATTCTGCCGGGAGCCGGGAGTTCGCTGCCGGCCAACCTGGCGCTGCTCGACGGGCAACTCTATTTCTCGGCTTTTACGCCGGAACACGGGGTGGAGCTTTGGAAGAGTGACGGCACGGACGCCGGCACGGTGCTGGCGGCCGACATCAACCCGGGCGCCGGGCACGCCAACCCGGCCCGCATGGCAAACCTCGGCAAAGACATCTTCTTCTTTGCCGATACCGATGCGCACGGACGGCAACTGTGGCACCTCAACCCGGCGGTTACGGCCGTGGAAGACCCGCTGGTTGCCGCTGCCGTTGCCGTGCATCCCAACCCCACCGACGGCGCGGTGACGCTCCAACTGGCGGCTGCGCAATTTGCCGGCCCGGTAACCATCAGTACGCTGGACCTCACGGGGAAAGTGCTGCAGAGCGAAACCATCCGGAGCACGGCGGGGTTGCAGCCCACCGTAAACCTGCGTTCCCTGCCGCCCGGGATGTACCTGCTGCGGATTACGGGGGCGAAAGGAACAGTCACCAAAAAGATCATCAAAAGGTAGCCGTGCCGCGTGACAATCGGTAAAGCGGTTTCCTCAAAATCGCAGCAGCAGGAGAGGGGATTTCACAGCAACTGACCAGGAAGCGGGACGGAAACGTTCCGCTTTCTGCGTTTGGGATGGCTTGGGCTGCCGTTGGCGTGGACGGACAGGCCGGGAGCTTCACATGCAGCAGATACTTCGTTGGCAAATCCGATGGCTTCCGTGTAAAGGGATACCGTATTGCAGTTGTTTCCTAAGAGTACTTTTGGTAGGGCAAACAGCCTTGGATTGGAATCAACGTGGCTTTTCGTTAGGTTGTGCATATACACTTGTTCTCGGCAAGCAAGCAATGTTCAACATTACGATAGACGAACCAGGAGAATACCAGGCGTGCTACTCCAGGCTGAAGGGAATATTAAACGCATTGTATCCGGGAATGAAAGTGATGGATATGAAAGAATTTCTGGCAGTAGAAAATGCGGAATTTGATATATGGCTCCACATCCAGGAAACAGAAGATGCAGAAGGATGGAAGTACGCTGTTGAATTCAATGCTTTTCCCAAGGACGAGAACTTGGGAAATTATCCGGATATCAAGCTATCCGAATTGTTCTATCAGACCTATCAATGGAATTGCCTCATATCTACCCACTGCTTTTTTAAGAATATGGATTATTTCAACCCCTATTGGGAAGTAGCATTGGTAGACGGAAAGTGGTATTTAGCCGATTCCGCCGGAACCAAACTGATGGGGCCATACTCAACTGGGGAAAGAGAGGAGGCAGGAGACAGGGAACTAACATTAATTGCGCCACTTGACTTGTCCGACCCTCAGGAGAATATGTTTGATTTGAACGAATTGATCAACAAAAAGGCCAGCTGAGAACACCAGCCAAGCCGGCTACCGGATAGAAAGTGCCGCACCTGACATGAGCTTCAGCCGAGCAGCGGCCTTGCCCGGTGCATAGCCAAAACGCAACAGGACCGCCGACGGGAAGCCACGGGACGTTAGTCAGTATCTCTGGAAAAGAAAAACCAACTTTTAGAATAAATGGTCAGACGATGATCCTACCGAAAGAAAGAGATCCGAGATTTATAACCATCAGACGGGGTGGAACGCTGACGGATTCAAATCATCATTTACTTGCCTTGTGGGCTGCGGATTGTGCTGCACACGTACTGCACCTGTTCGAGCAAGCCAACGCTGACGACCAAAGACCCAGGCAAGCAATCGCATTGACCCGGGCATGGGCAACCGGAGAGATCACCATGAAAGAAGCCCACAAAGCTGCTTTTGCTGCCAATGCGGCGGGCAAAGGAATGCCCGAGGCGGCCCGGTTCGCCGCGTTAGCCGCCGGACAAGCCGTGGCGGTGGCTCACGTTGCGGCCCACGAACTCGGTGCGGCGGCATACGCAATCAGAGCGGTAAGGGCGTCCGCTCCGGAAAATGAGCAAGATGCAACGGGACGAAAAGAATGTCAGTGGCAGCGGGACCAACTCCCGGATGCGATTCGTGAACTTGTTTTGGATGACCAGCAATCGAGAAACCACCTGTGCTGGTTTGTATTCGATTGCTGACGTGGCGAAGAATTTGATGCAGCAGTTACAATCCTTTTTAAGACGGCATTCAAAAGCAGAATGATGCCGACTGCTAACACCAGTGATACCAATCACCGGGCCGTTCCGCCGCAAAGCTGACGCACTAAGCCACGACGCCGGGTAAGTTTGGCACATCGGGACACAATCAATTAAAAGATAGCACTATGAACACAATGAGCGGCCTCAACAAAGTACAGTGGAAGGATCTGACCAAACTCTCCGTCAGGGAGATGCTCATCGAAAACAATATTTCAATTCCCTGGGCGGTGCTTTCGTGGGGATTGGCCTATTACGAGTACTACCTTCTGGCCTTGCCCTTCTCGGCGTTATTCTTTTTGACGGCACTAAGGCAAGTGCACAATGGCTTCCATAATTCGCTTGGTACCAACCGGTTCTTAACCTGGTTTTCGCTCTACTCGAACAGTATTCTGATGATGGCTTCCATTCACGCCGTCAAGTTCAATCACCTGAGGCACCATAAGTACTGCTTGCAGGAAGAAGACTACGAGGGGAAGTCGGCCCGGATGAGTTGGTGGAAAGCAATTCTGTACGGACCCAAACACATGTATCTGATCCATAAAGTGGCCCTCCAACTGGGTGATCACGCTTGCCGGAAGAATGTGCTGCTGGAAATGATTTCGATTGGGCTTTTCACCGCCCTGGTCGTTGCCTTCAACGTAAATTTTCTTCTGTATCACATGCTGGTGATGATCGCCGGAGAGTTGCTGTCGGCCTTTTTCGCCGTATGGAGTGTACACCATGACTGTGATGAAGCGACCATTGCCCGTACGCAGCGCAGCGGTTGGAAGAATGTGATCACCTATAGTATGTTCTACCACCTGGAACATCACTTATTCCCGGCCGTACCTACCATTAAATTACCCGAACTGGCCCGGAGAATTGATGAAGCGTTGCCCGAACTGGAAAAGAAAAACACCTTCTAGCTGCGGAAAGAACAAGTAAAAAAATGCACATAAGGTTATACAATTGGTTCCTGATTGCTTCTGTAGTCACAACGTATGCTTGTTCCCCAGGAATGGACGATCAGAAAAAAACCTTTGGCCAAAAGGATGTAGAAGGAACGATTGCAATACTGCGACAAGCCGGATTTTTTCAGCAATACGATGGTTTGCCCGCGGCTGAAATTTACGATTTGCTTCACCAAAAGAGAATAAAGCAGTATTCCGCAACATTTGGCCGGCCTTATGATCCGGGAATGGATTTGAAACCTTACGAAATTGCCTGTTTGGACGAAAGGAAAATGGTGTATTTTGATACCGAAGCAGGGGTGATGAAGGGAAACGGTGTGTACGCAGCACTGATCGAAAGCTTTGCAACCGCGTCGGGTGGCCAAATGCAGGCGATGCAGGCAACCGAATCGTGGGAAACTGACAAGGGACCCATTACAGTTCGTTTCCAGTCGCACGGGGAGACGGTGGTTTTTCATCCCGAATACCTGGGCGATTGGGTAGCGGACGAATTATTTCACGTTGTTTCCGCCCGCGTGCAGGGCGATTCCCGCTTTTACGCCTGTCACGATGAGCAGACCCAGTTGGGATGCGGACAGGATGCAGGCATCATGCGCCTGACGAAAGAAGAAATGCAGAAGTTGGAAAAAGCGTTTGCCTGGAAATTTCACCAACTCTAAAAAAGCCGTTATGACCGGCTGCCCGTCGCCGGGCTTTTTTTTAGGAAGGTGTGCGCCAAACATTATTGGTATTTTGATCGCAGGTGCGGTAGTTGTAACGACGTTTGTACGGCAATCAGGCAAGCAGCGGGATGGAGACGTTCCGCTGCTTGCATTTAGGGATACAATGGATGATTGCTGAGGCTCGGCGACCTATGAGGGCTAGTACAGGAGTATGCTGATGCATAAGCTGTTACGGGAGCGTTTTCGAAAAGTAACCGTGAGTGTTAATCATTTTTTGAAATATTCTTACGCGTATAAAATATGCGATTTTTTTGACCAAACGGAAAAACAGAAGGCGGTAATTTTAACACTTTCATTTTTTGCCTTCTTCTTCGTTGAAACCGCTTCTATGCAAGAGAGCCGAACGTGCCCACCGGCTCTTTACCCTGCCGTTCGTGGTGCTACTGCTGCTGCTGCCCGCCGGGGTGAAAGGGCAGACGATCCACCCGGTGCAGTCCACGCTGCAACTGTTGCCGCCCTACTCGGTGTACCTGTCGGACTACGCCCAGCCGGGAGCCGACAAACTGCGGGTAATCCTCCTGCAAAGAGACCTCTCGCAGGCATCGTACGCTTTGCGGCTGGTGTTCGCAGTGGAACTGAACGGGCGGGTGATCATCCGTACTGCCCGCACGTACAACCCGCCTCCCCTCTCCCTCGACCCGGGCGTTCCTACGGTGGTCTCGGGAGCCGACCTGGCCGGGTACCTCGACAGCCGTAACCTGGAGTTCGTGGGCTATTCCCGGGAGCAGTACGAAAAGACGAGGGCGCTGCCCGAAGGGAGTTACCGCCTCTGCGTGTCGGCCTACGACTACCGCCGCCCGGACGTGCAGGTAGCGGCCGAAGCGTGCGCCTTCTACTTCTTGTCCAGATCGGAGCCGCCCCTGGTCAACTATCCGGCCTGCGGCAGCAAACTGCCCGCCAAGCCCGTGCAACAGGTGGTCTTCTCCTGGCTGCCCAGAAACACGGCCTCGGCCAACTCGGCGGCTACTGCCGAGTACGAGTTCTCTCTCTTCGAGGTGCGGCCCGCCGGGGCAAACCCCAACCAGGTCGTACTCAATTCTCAGCCCGTCTACCAGGTCACCACCGCGTTTAGCCAACTCGTTTACGGTCCGGCCGAGCCCCAACTCCAGGAAAACATGCAGTACGTGTGGCGGGTACAGGCCAAAGACAAAGAGGGCAAAGACGCTTTCAGAAACAATGGCTACTCGGAAGTGTGCTCCTTCACGTACGGAGGCGTAGCCCCGGCTTTCGTGGTAGGAAAAGTAGAAGACTTCCAGGTCCAGGCCCGGACGGAAACAAAAGCCACCTTCTCCTGGAAAAGGGACGCGAAGGGCTTTGAGGGTTACCGCCTTGAGTACAAGAAGGCCGGACAAGGGTATGAGTGGTTCAGGAGTGACACCAAAGAAGGCGAGTTGAAAGTCTTTGACCTGGAAGCAGACACCGAGTACGAGGCCAGGGTGCAGGGACAGGTGAAGGGCTTCTACGGGCCGGCTACTGATATTGTCACTTTCCGTACGCCCAAAGCCCGGGTAGTGTCCTGCGGGGAAAACGTGCCGGTAGTCCAACTTCAGCAGGGCAGGCCCCTGGCGTTTGCCACTCCCGGCATGACCATCCACGCCAGGGGCATGGAAGTGATCCTCGAAGAAGTGGAGCACTTGCCCGACGACGGCTTTTACAAGGGCAGGGGCCGGGTTTCGATCAACTACCTGGGCGGGGCCGCCTTTGCCGTCAAGTTTGACCGTATCTACATTGATGAAGACCGCAACGTCGTCTCGGGCCGCATTGACGTAGTAAGCAACCGCAACCAGATGACCGACGTAGTGGCTTGGGCCGCGGAAGCCTTTAAGCCGCTCACCGAGAAGCTGGATGATCTGCTTAGTAAGCTTAAAGAACCCCAAGAGAACAAGGAGCAGATTGCCACTGCCATTGATGACTACATTGCGCACGTACAAACGTTCATTGCGAAGAACCCGCAGTTGCCCGACTCCGTGCAGCAGCAGCTCCGGGAAGACGCCCTCTTGCTGGAAACCTCGAAAGGAGGATTTTTAGCCGCTACCGATCAGGAGAGTACCGGCATGATCGTTGCCACCATTGAGCAGCAGGTCGGGCAGGCCAAAGACCGCATTGCTGCCATCAAAGAGCAAGTTGGCAATGGTAGCAGTGGTGTGGATAAGATGGCTGCCGCCGGCAAGAAAAGCAAGCTTATTGTTATGGTCTCTGATAGCGTAATGAAAGAAGGAAAGGTTTTGGTCTACAATGGTGCCGGTAGGCAGATGAAAGTAAAATTTGAAACCTCAGATGTTGCAAAGGCAAAAATTCCTTTTCAAATAACGATTGTTGCTGAATCATCGAATAGGACAATCAGTTATCCAAAAGCTGGTTACGATACGCTTGTCTGTAATCAGGTAAAAGAGATAACGCTGGATTCAATCCCTCAGGGAAAATATACCGTGGTATGTGGGTCCGGTAAGAATGAGCATATGATGAACTTTGTACGTGCGCAATGTAGTCATCAATGGCAGTGGCAATCTGCTCCTTGTTCTCTTGG
>CADCTQ010000225.1 GCA_902805615.1 uncultured Cytophagales bacterium | reverse complement strand
GGGCAGGTGCAGTTCGTTGTGGATGCGGTAGATGCGGCCGGCCTTTTCGTGGAACTTGTCGTAGCTCAGTTCATCCTGCACGTAGATGAAAATGAGGACGCACGAAGCAATGCCGATGGTGAGCCCAAACACGTTGACGGCCGTGTAGCCCTTGTGCTTGAGCAGGTTGCGAATGGCGATCTTGAAGTAGTTTTGCAGCATGGGCGGAGGAAAAAGGAGACGGGAGACCGGAGGAAAGGAGACGGGAGGACAATGCCCATCGGTACCGGCCCTCCGGTGCAATGTGGTTGGTTCTTGACGGATAACAGCTACAAATGAGCCCTCCGTTAGGGCAATGGCAGATTGGCACACCAGAGTTGCTTTGGTGGAGCGTTCTTCGTTACGCGTCTATCGGTCGGGCAAGTTTTGGAACCCTGCCCTAGTGAGATGAAATAGCGGTATTTCCGGATGATTGACTTACGGGCGCACGCATTCTGCTTTTCTCCTTTCTCCCCTCCTGCCCAATTTCGTACCGGACCGTGCCAAGCCTCCTTCCCGATCCTCCTCCGGTCTCCCTTCCTCCCGTCTGCGGTCTCCTTCTTTGCTAGGCGAAGCGTTGGCGGCCGGCGAGGCTTTCCGACTTTTTCACGAAGGTGATGGGCACGAACTGTTCGGTGGGAGCGCCGATGTAGTACAGAGTCCAGTCCTGGTCGTAGCCTTCGAGCATCTGGCGGATGCACTCGGCCCGGTCAATGACGGGAATCTTGCAGTCTTCCCAGTAGAAGAGTTCGACCCGGTAGTGCAGTTGCTGCTTCTGCCCGTTGATGGTCACTTCAATTTCAATGTCCTGCTTGCCCGGAAGCGGCGGAATCGGTACGGCGATGTGGGCCATGATTTGGTAAAAGTTGGGTGATCGGGAAATAGATTGGTCAACGGTAATGGAATGCGTGCCAACAAATATGCCAATTGATGCACAAGGGGTTCTGCGGCAAAGGAGCGCCTATGCGTACCCCGGCGTTGTTCGGTAACGGGCAGTTGCGTCCGGCGCCGGACGGTGCCGGGGTCTTTACGCCTCCAGCGGTTCCAGCACCTCGCCGGCGGGTTGTACCAGTTCGGGGCCATTGTTGCCCACGCGGTTGACGTCGCGGCTCACCTCGGCGGCCCGCATCCGGGCGGGGGAGTAGGGTTGCAGCAGCGCAAAGGCGTCTTCGAAGCGCACCTTCGGGTCAATCCAGCGGTGGGCCTGGTCGCGGGGCAGCACGGCCGGCATCCGGTCGTGCAACTGCCGCATGAACGGGTTGGCCTCCATGGTGATGATGGCAAACGTGGGAATCTCCTCGCCGGTCTCGCGGTTCACCCAGCGGTTCCAGATGCCGGCAAAGGCAAACAGTTCCTGGTCGGTGGGCCGGATGCTGAACGGAATTTTGACCTTGCCCTGCGCCCGCCATTCGTAGAAGCTGTTGCTCAGCACCAGGCACCGCTGCTGGCGGATGGGCTTCCTGAAAGAGGGTTTTTCGGTGATGCCCTCCATGCGGGCATTGATCATCTTATAGCCCGCGTTCTCTTCTTTGGCCCAGTCGGGCAGCAGGCCCCAGCGGAAAAACTGCACCCGGCCGGGGTCTTCGTTGGTGATGACGGGCAGGTTCTGGGCCGGCGCCGCGTTGAAGTTGGGCGGCATGCTGCCCTCCAGCTGCGCCCCGAACTGGGCCGCCACCTGGGCCGCATCCAGTACAATTGCGTATCGTCCGCACATAGCGAGTTTTGACGTTTGAGAGTTATACCAAGATTCACCCGATTAAACGGATGAATTGGAGGATATTTGTCTGACAATGAGACATTTGTATTTTTTTAAATACGCAGTCTCCGATTCATATTCGTATTAAAGAAGGGTTACGTGACAGGTTGAAAAGGGTTGGCAGTAATTGGCAGTAAGGAGATGGAACCGCATCCCCGCCAAAATCCGGGCACGCCTCCTCCGGTCTCCCTTCCTCCCGTCTCCGTTACTTGAACCAGTCCTTGTACATCACGTAGTTGTTGGCCGTGCGCAGGAAGACCTCGGCTTGTTCGGGGCTCACTTTTTTGAGGAATCTGGCCGGGTTGCCGCCGTAGATGCTGCCGGGTTCGATGACGGTGTGCTGGAGCACGATGGCCCCGGCCGCCACGATGGAACCGCGTCCCACCACGGCCCCGTCCATCACAATGGCGCCCATGCCCACCAGCACCTCGTCTTCCAGCGTGCAGCCGTGCACCACGGCGTTGTGGGCAATGGACACGTGGTTGCCGATGGTGGTTTTGAATTTCTGGTAGGTGCAGTGGATCACCGCGCCGTCCTGGATGTTGGTGCGGTGGCCGATGGTGATGGAATGGACGTCGCCGCGAACCACCGCGTTGAACCACACGCTGCACTGGTCGCCCATCACCACTTCGCCGACCACGGTGGCGTTGGGAGCCAGGAAACAATCTTTGCCAAAAACCGGGTGAATGCCCCGGACGGGTAGAATGAGGGCCATGGGGGATTTAGTATTGGGTATTGGATATTGGATATTGGGTATTGGGTATTGGGTATTGGGTATTGGGTATTGGGTATTGGGTGTTTGGTGGTGTACGTGCGGGCAACCCGTAAGGCAATCCGCCAATGACATCCGTCATATCAACCAATGATCGGAATTTATTTGGACTGAATATAAATAAGCAGTATGTTTGTGCAACCTATCGCCGCACCTTGCCATGAGTTTGCCGTCCTCTTTTCGCTCCAACCTCCAGGAGGTTTTCCGTACCGAAGCCGGTTGCGTGTACCAGTCGGACCTGGAACACTGCTTATACGTAGAATTCGCGAACCGGACGGTAAAGTACAAGGTAAAATGCTTTTTCCGCCTGAAGGCGGCCATTGACCGGGTGGACCTGGTCCGCATGGCTTCCGACGCCAGCCGCGCCGCCGACGTGGAGATCATCAGCCTGTGCGCCTGCGAAAACTGCTACGTACTCACGCTGCCCCAGGTGGTTGCCTTCAAAGAACTGCTGGCCGGCGCCAAAGTCATGCTCGACCTCAACAGCATCATTCACGAGCGGCTCCGCCGGGTGGGATTGAAAGTCTGAACGTCTGAACCTTGATTTACTTGATGAAATGATTCACCTGATGAAAAGTGCGTAACGACAACGCTTGCCGTCAGGTATAGTGGCTGACTCCGCAGTTGCCTTATTCTCCCCTCTATTCTACTACGCTTCCTGTTTGTTACGCCGGTTCCCCGGATTGTGGCCTGCCCGCCTGCTTGCGACAACCGCAATCAGGGCCATCCTTTCATCCTGAAAATCAAGGTTCAGACCATCATGAAAATCAGGGTTCAGACAATTTGGAATCAGTATGGATATAAATTGCTGTGAATTAGCCAATTTCTTCCGCATTTATTTGCGGGCTAAAACCTCTACTGCCTAAATTACGTTCTCCCCTAAAGAAACGCACAACTGTATGAAAGATCTATTGCGCCTGAAAAGCTCATTGACGGCCGAAGTGGAAGCTTTGCTGAATGAGCAAATCCAGAAAGAAGCCCATTCTTCTTCCCTATACCTGGCCATGGCCTCCTGGTGCGACCGCAACGGCTTCGACAAGAGCGCCGAGTATTTTTACAAGCAGTCGGACGAGGAGCGTGAACACATGCTCCGGATATTCAAATACGTGAGCGACCTGGGCGGCACGGCCCTTTCGCCCACCATTGACAACATCAAGCTGGAGTTCAACTCCTTCCGCGAGGTATTCGAAGACGCGCTGGAGCAGGAAATCGCCATCACGCAGTCGTTCAACAACATTGCCGACCGCTGCCTGCGCCTGAAAGACTTCATGACGATGCAGTTCCTCGACTGGTTCCTGCGCGAGCAGCGCGAAGAGGAATACGTCGCCCGCCGCGCCGTGGAACTCTTCGACGTGATCGGCGAGGAAGGCACCGGCCGCTGGGAAATTGACCGCCACGTGGGCAAGATCAAGTATGACTCCGAGCCGGGCAACTAACCCGGCAGATGTAACCCCAAAAACGAAGAAGCCCCCGGCAGTACCGGGGGCTTCTTCGTTTTCGTTTTTGGAACCACTCGTGCAAGCGTCGGCTGATTGGAGCGTGGCCACCTTACGCTGTCACATATCCAGGACTTACCCGGAACGCATTCGAAAGCCGTCAGTGGGACACTGACGGCGGCGGACACTGACGGCGGCGGATCCGTTGTGATGCACCGTGGTCAGTGTCGCACTGGTATGTGCTTAGCGCCCTGCCTAGTGGATACGCAGTGTGTGGATACGCAGTGCGTAGCCAGGCAGTGAGTGGATACGCAGTGAGCAGGCACCGTTGGTTACGCGCCCGTATCGTTGTTTCGGCACCGGTGGTATCGCGGCGGGCAGGCCCGGCCCAATGGCGAGGGGCGGGTAAGCCCAGTGGGGGGAAGCATCATTGGGCCTAGACCTTTTTGGTTCTTTTTGGGGCAATGCCAAAAAGAACAAACTCCACTTCCCGCAAAGATCAACCTAACCCATCACCACTGACCCCCTTAACCCCCCCCTCAAATACCCAAATACGCTGATCACATACCGAAGCAGCGCTTCGCGCCAGCCCGTTCTCTCAACGACGCGCGGCAATCGGCAGGAAGCAAAAAAAAGCCCGGCTCAAAGAGCCGGGCCTTTCCGGTAGCAACACAAGTGTAACATAGTGTTTCTGCTTCCCGCCGGGTGGGTGTGTTGGCCCCGCCCCGGCAAGCACTGGCTTTGCCAATGTTGTATCGTCGCGTATCCGCGGAGGGTGCTTTGTCTTATTGCTTCACCAGTTTGAGCACTTCGCGCTGTCCGTTCACATTTACCTGCACCACGTACACCCCGGCTCCCTTGGTCGTCAGGTCTACTTCCAGCGTGCGGCCACCGTTTGCCCGGAGCACGCCGCGGTACACCGGCTGACCGCGCAGGTCGAGCACCGTTACCGGGGCGTCGGCAGTCAGGTTCTCATTGGCCGTGATCTTGAAGTGGCCGGCCGACGGGTTGGGGTACGCTTTCAGGCCGAGGGATACTTGCCCAGCGGCTTCGGTGCCCATGCGGCTGGAAGAGGCGGAGGCAGTAGCTTCTTTCTTCGTGTGCACCACGATGGAGCCACCGGCGATCACCTGCCCGGCCGGGGCGTTGCGGGCGGCATTGCGCTGGTTGTCGTACACCAGGGCGCCGCTCTTGTCCCAGATCTGCATCCGGAAAGTGTCCATGTTGCGGTAGCCGTTCAGTTCGCTGTCCACGGCGGAGAGCAGGAAGGTGTATCCGCTCACCCCGTTGACCGTACCCGTGCCTTTGATCCAGGCTTTGGCGTCGGCCAGCACCAGCCATTCGATGCGGTTGCTGGCGAAGCTGAGGGCGCCGGCCGGGAAGCTGAACGTTGCGCTGCCGGAGGAGAGGCCCGTGGCGGGGTCGTACTTGGCGTTGAACTCGTAGCTGGCTTTGCCGGCAAAGGTGGTTCCGGCCAGGGCGCCGGCGGGAGAGTTGATCCAGCCGCCACCCGTGATGAAGCCGTCGGTGGGGTTGTTTACCATGACGTACTCGTAGGTACCGGTGGCCTGGGCACCGCAGGCATCGGTCAGGGTTACTTTCAGGGCGTAGAGGCCGGGGGCGGCGTACGTGTGACTGGCAGTGAGGGTGTTGCTGCCCGCTGCGGCGTCGTAGCTGGCGGAAGAACCGTCACCCCATTCGATGACCGCACCGGTCAGGTTGTTGTCGGCAAAGGCGAGGGTCACGGGCACGGCGTGGATGACGGACACCGGGGCGGCCGGGGCAACGATCTGCGTGAGTTGGGGCGCGGCGTTGGTTACGGTTACCGTAAACGAAGCCTGTTGCGTGTTGCCGGCGTTGTCTTCCACCGTGTAGGTCACCGTGGTGACGCCCAGCCCGAAGGCCGTCCCGATGGGGTGCGTTGCCGTGAAGCCTTTGATGCCGCAGTTGTCGGAGAAGGAGGGTGCCGCCCAGGAGCCGATTGCCTGGCAGTTGGCGCCGGCCGACAGTTCGAGGTTGGCGGGCATTCCGGCAATCACCGGGGCGGTCTGGTCTGCTACCGTTACGGTTGCTTCGGCGACCGTCTCGTTGCCGCTGGGGTCAGTTACCGTCAGGAGCACTTTGTTTTCACCCAGGTTTTCGCAGCCGAAGGTCATCTTGCTGAGCACCTGGCTGGCGATGCCGCAGTTGTCGCGGCTGCTTTCCCGCACGTCGTCCAGGGAGAGGGAGGCCGCACCGCTGGCGTTCAGGTACAGGGTAGCCGGCTTGGTCACCACCACCGGCCGGGTCTGGTCTGCTACGTTCACCAGCACGGTCTTGTGGGTGGCGTTGCCGTGGGCGTCGGTCACCGTGAAGATCACTTCCCGGGTCAGGCCGGCCTGGGCGCAGGAGAACAGGGTGTCGCTCAGGATTTCGCTGCGGATCCCGCAGGCATCGGTGGCGCTTACTTTTACGTCGCTTGCTTTCAGGATGGCCTTACCGTCTTCGAGCAGGGGCAGGGTCACGTTCCGTACTTCCACCGCCGGGGCGATTTTGTCTTCCACCGTCACGCTGGCCTGGGCCGTGTTCACGTTGCCGTTCACGTCGGTCACCGTCAGCGTTACCGGGTTGACGCCCACGTGTTCGCAGGAAAAGTTATACTGGCTCAGGGCGAGGGAGGCAATCTTGCAGTTGTCGTAGGAACCGTTGTCCACCTGGGCGGCCGTCAGGGCGGCCTGGCCGTTCGCGTCGAGTTGCAGGGTCACCGCCTGGACGTTGACCACCGGCTTTACTTTTTCGGCTACCGTTACGGTCACCGTTTTCTCGGTCACGTTGCCGTTGTTGTCGGTGACGGTGAGGGTGACCGGCAAGCTGCCCACGTGGAAGCAGGTGAATTCCTGCTGGCTCAGCACTTCGGCGAGGATGCCGCAGTTGTCGGTGCTGCTCACCCGTACGGAGTCCAGCGGCAGGAGGGCTTTGCCTTGCGCATCGAGGTAGATGGTCGCATTTTTTACCACTACGGCGGGAGCAGTCTTGTCTTCTACCGTGACCAGGAAGGAAGCCTTGCTCACGTTGCCGGCTTTGTCGGTGGCGGTGTAGGTTATTTTGCGGGTGCCCAGGCCCAGGGCGGTGCCGGGGGCTACGTCGGCGGTCAGGCTGGCCAGTTCGCAGTTGTCGGCGGCCGCCGGGGCGATCCAGCTTACTACGGCCTGGCAGTTGGCGGCGGCGGCCACGGTCAGGTCAGCGGGCACGTTGCTGATGACGGGGTGGGTCACGTCCCGCACCACGACCTGCTGCTGCTGCTCGGTCACGTTGCCGTTGCCGTCGTTGTAGCGCCAGGTGATGGTGTAGCTGCCCTGCTGGTTGTATTCGAGGGGCTGGGCCGTGGCGGCGGTGAGGAGGCCGGCGCAGTTGTCGAGGGCCTGGGGAGCCGTTGCTTTCACGGAACATTCACCCGTGAGTACGGGCAGGCTGGCGACGGACGGCACGGGGGCCTGGTGGTCGGCCACGTTGACGGCAATCTGCCTTACGGTGACGTTGTTGTTGATGTCGGTGACGGTGAGGGTTACGGTGTGGCTGCCCTTGCTGGCGCAGTCGAAAGCCGTCCGGCTCAACACTTCACTCCGGATGCCGCAGACGTCGGTGCTGGCGGCATTGAGTACGTCGGCAACGCCCAGGGAAGCTTTGCCGGCATCGTCCAGCGACAGGGAAACGCTGCTCCTGGCGGCGACCACCGGCGCAATTTTATCTTCTATCGTGAAGGGGGCATCGGCGGATGATTCTCTGTAGGCACTCGTCGTCGCGAATACGGCCTCGATGAAGTTCGTTCCGGGCAGCACGGGCAGTTGGGCCGTTGCCACGCCCTGGGCGTTGGTAATGCCGGTGGCGCTGCTCAGCACGGTTCTGCCGTTTTTGAGCCGGAAGGTGATCGTCTGGCCCTGCATGAGCACGAAGTATTTGCTGCTCCCTTTGTCCACCTGGTATTGCAGGGTGGCCGAGGCGGTGATGGTGCAGGCCCCCGAAAGCGGCGTCAGCGCGGTGATCTGCGTGTTGGCCTTGCCGGCGCTGCTGTGGGCCGCTTGCCCGAAGGTTTCCTTTACGGCGAGGAGCCAGATGAGGAACCCGAAGAAGAGCACCCACGCTTTCACGTGCGCCCTTACCGAGGGGGGTTGGTTCTGATTCTGTTGGGTGTACACTTGTTTCATACGGTTTACATTTAGTTGCTCACTTTTTTTACTTGCATTGTTTGCCCGGGTATTGTTGCGGCGGCAGTGGGCAAAGCTGTCGCCGGCGGGGCGGTTGCCCCGGTATCTTCGGTTCGTTCATTGGCAGGGAGAGGGTTGGTAAAGGATTCGGGTGTTTCTGCCCGTAATCGTACGTAGATTCACCAGGGCCCCCAATGGTAACTGTTTGCCCCAAAAAATTTTAAAATCGTAACAGTTCTTACACGCCCTTATCCCCGGAAACCGGGCCGCCGCATCAGCAGGGCGGAGATGCTGACGGGCTACCTATCCGGAGGTAAGCTATTGATAATCAGCAAAAAACCCAGGGATTCCATTCGAAAGGGGCGGCAGTCGGCGTAGCAAAGCGGCCGGAAAAACCGTCCGGCCCCGGCGCGGACGGCTCATTTGTAACATTACGCATGAAAAGCGTGCATTTTCTGAGAAATTCACCACGGAGACCTGGAGGGCCTGGCGTAGAGACGCGATTTATCGCGTCTTTTCGGAGAGAAGAGGTTCACGCAAAGGAAAACCGCAAGGGGCGCAAAGCCATACGCGTTGCCTTTGCGGCCTCTGCGTCTTCTTTGCGCCCCTTGCGGTTAAGTTTTTTTGGGTAACCCTCGGCCTTTGCATTGGCCTCCTTCCCGATCCCTCCTCCGGTCTCCCTTCCTCCGGTCTGCGGTCTCCTCTATATATTATATGTCGCGTACGAAGTGCAGGAAAAATCCCCGGTTGCCCTGGCGGTTGATGGAGAAGTTGATGCGGAACACCGTGTTGTAGAACGTTACCACGTCAACGCCCAGGCCGCCGCCGTACAGCAGCTTGTTGTCGAGCAGGTTGGTTTCGGCGTCGCTGAAGGGAGCGTACACGTAGCCGGCGTCGGCGTAGGAGGTCAGGAACATGGCAACCGGCACCGTCTGGAACTGCTCCAGCCCGAGCGGGTTGCGAATGGTGTATTCCTTCGAGAACAGTTGCCGCTTGAGGCCGAACTTGACCAGGCCGAAGTGCTGCCCGTCAATCACGTTGTACTCGTAACCGCGCAGGTAGTCAAACCCGTAGCCCAGGCCCCGGTAGTTGGGGTACGGCTGCCGGCCCGGCGAAGTCACCCGGCCCCGCAGGCCCATCGAGGCGTAGAACTTCCTGCCCAGCGGCTTGTAGTACGCGTAGTAGATCCCGGCCGAAGTCAGGTGCAGGTCTTCGCCGCGGGTAAAGCCCGACCGCGCCACCTCGGCCGAGAACAGGTGGCCTTTGAGCGGGTACGCGGCAATGTCGCGGCGGTCCCAGGTGTACGAATACGCCAGCGTGGCGAAGCGCTGGGTGGTCCGTCCGTCGAGGAAGTACCCGGGGTTGAGCCGGGCAATGGTATCGGCGATCTTGTTGTAGTTGAAGCGTGCATCCACCCGGTGGGTGCCGTAGAAGCGGGGCCGGTGCGTAAAAGATACCCCCGCGTGGAACCGGTCGCGCACCCGCGATTCGTCGTCGAAGTACACGAGCTTGTTGTATTCCGTCCGGTAGGCGATGGACCGGTTGTCGGCGTACGAGACCACGAAGCCCAGGCCGCTCTTCTGGGCCCGGTCAAGGTAGCGGATGTTGTAGCCCAGGTCAAACCGCTTGGTGAAGCCGAACTGGGCGGTGGCCCGCAGTTCCTCGCCGCGGCCCCGGAAGTTCTTGTGCGTCACCCGCACGCCGTACTGCGTCCGGCGGAGGTCGCGGTTGCGGTCCACCCACCACTCGTTGAAGTTCCGGTCGGCCAGCTCGAAGATGAGCATGGGAAAAATGTACCACCGTTCCGTGACGCGGATGAGCAGGTCAATGCGTCCCGCCTCGGCCGGTTCCAGCGTAAGGTCTACGGCAACAAAGAGGTTGGTGTTAAAGATTTTGTTGCGGTTCTGGAGGAGCACTTCCTTTACCCGGTCGCCGGACAGCGTGTCGCCCCGCCCGAAATCGAGTTCGCGCAGGATCAGCCGGGGCTGCGTCTTGCGGGCTCCCTCAATGCGGATGTCATGGATCACGACGTAGGGCTGGTTGAGCGAATCAGACGGGTTTGCCGCCAGGGTAGGCAGCCCAAGCCAGATCAGATTCAGTAAGAAAGCAAGCGTTAATTCAATATTCACCGGGTAATGGATTGCGGGGCAATCAATTTACCAAATTTTCCGCAATACCCCCACGCGGCGGCGGCAGACCCGGTTTCAGGGCGTGACAGGTTGGGCCGATAAAACTTCGCACGTGGCAGTGGCGGCCTGCACCCGGCGTTCCACGTTGAACCGCTCCACGGTGCCGGGCTCCAGCCGGCCGTGTTCGTAAATGTAGGTGCCCAGCACCTCGCCGCTTTCGCCCAGGAACCGGATTCTCAGCGTCACGTTGTCGAACGCCACGCCCTCGTCGGTGTTGGAAAGCACGATCTTGACGGCAAACCGGTCGGTGGGCGACGACTCGCCGGAGGGCGGCACGGCTTCGTACTCCAAACGGATGTTGTCGGGCACCCCGGCCGCCGGCGCCTGGGGAATCCCCGTGGTATCGGCCGCGGGCTCCGGCCCGGTCGCCGAGTCGGTTACCGCCTCCGTGGGCGCCTCTTCGGGGGCCATCTCCGCGGGCGGCTCTTCCCGCAGTTCCGGTTCGGGTTCCCGCGGCCGGGTCGTTTCCGCCCGGTCGGGTGCGCGGGTGGCCGTGTCCCGGCGGCGCGGGGACGGGTCGTCGCCGGGCGCCAAAGCAATGAGCAGCCCAATCAGGATGACCGCCGCCAGCAACACGCCCACCCAGGCGGCTCCCCTTCGCCCGGGGGCCCTGGCCGGCGGCGTTTCGGGCGTCACGGCGGTATCGCGCCGCGGGCCGGCGGGCTTGGGGATTGATGGAACTGGCGTTGGCGTAGCTAGGGGCGGCTCCGGAATGGGCGGCGGGACGGGGGCAGCCGGCCGGAGGGTCGGGTCGAGCAGGGCTTCGCGGAACGCGTGGCAATCGGCAAACCGGTCGGCGGGGTCTTTGGCGGTGGCCCGGTCCACCACGGCCTGCATCCGTTCGGTCACCAGCGGGTAGCGGTCGCGCATCCGCGGCAGGGGCTCGTGGAGAATGCGCTGGTACACGGCGTACTCGGTGAGGCTGGCCTCGTCGTAGGGCGGGCGGCCGGTGAGCACCTGGAACAGGGTAACGCCCAGCGAATACACGTCGCTGCGGGCGTCGAGCACGTCGCCGCGGACCTGCTCGGGACTCATGTACAGCACGGTGCCCATGCGGGTGCCTTCCTTGGTGAGCCCGCCGATGCCCTGCCCGGTGAGCTTGGCAATGCCGAAGTCGAGGATTTTGGCGTTGCCCGCCCCGTTCACCATCAGGTTCGACGGCTTGATGTCGCGGTGGATCACGCCGCGGTCGTGGGCGTAGGCCACCGCGTCGAGCAGCCGGGCAAACAGGGGCACGGCCTTCTCCTCGGGAATGGGCCCGGTCTCGGTCCCGATGTAGTCGTCGAGGGTTTTGCCCTCCACGTATTCCATGAACAGGTAGAGGGCGTCTTCCTCCTCCGAATAGTCGTAGAGGGTAACGATGTTGGGGTGTTGCAGGTGCGACAGGGCGGCGGCCTCGTTGCGGAACCGTTCGCGCACCACGGGGTTGCGGGCCAGGGCCGGGTGAATCACCTTGATGGCGATGCGCCGGCCCAGCTGGGTGTGCACGGCCAGGTACACGCTTCCCATGCCGCCCGTGCCGAGCAGCGATTCGATCCGGTAATTGCGTACGAGCTGACCAACCATTATACTATATAAGGAGACCGGAGACGGGAGGAAGGGAGACCGGAAGGCGTTCAGTCATACGATCCGTTGATTTACGATGTTTCATTGAATTGAACGTTTATTGCCGCACTTAACCTGGCGTCCGTACGTACCTCTCCTTCCCCCGTTTTTCCATTTCTCCTCCATCGTTACCAACCCGTCCCGCATCCCCGCCAAAGCCCCGTTACGCCTCCTCCGGTCTCCCTTCCTCCCGTCTCCGGTTTCCTTTCTTACTGTTTTTCGGCGAAGGGAATGATGAGCGATTCGCCGCGGGTGGTGCGGTCGGCGGTTTTGCCGTTGGCGGCCATGATGAGTTCCTTGGTGACGTTGTACTTGCCGGCCACCTTGCTCAGGATGTCGCCGGGCCCGACCGTGTGGATGGTCTGCACCCGCACTTGCAGCCTGGTCACGTCCGACTTTAAGTCCGTCCCCTCGTTTTTAATGGCCGGGTTGAGCTTTTTGAGGGTCTGGTTGGTCAGGTTGTAGCGCCGGGCAATCGAACTGAAGGTGTCGCCGGCCTTTACCGTGTGGGTAATGGTCATGCCTTTGCCGGTCGCCGCGGCCGTGGTGCCGGCGGCGGGTTTGGAGGGGGTTGTTGCGGCCGGTTTTTTCGGGGAATCCGCCGCGTCCGGTTTGGCGGGGCGGGGCTTTTCGCCGGCCGGCTCAGGGTTGGAGGCGGTCACGGCTTCGGCCACTTCCTGTTCTTCGCCGAGGCCCGTAGTGTCCATCGTGCCCGACACGAGTTCGGAGTTTTCCACGGGTTCATCGGACAGGTACTTGGCGCCGCTGATGAACATCACCAGGACGATCAAAGCCAGGGCGCCCAGGGCAATCAGGGCCAGGTCGGGGCCCTTGGGGGCCTTGCGGGCCGGGGTACGTTTGGGCATTGCGGGGGAGTTGGGGGGTTCGGGTTCCCGGTTTGCGGCGGGCACCGGGGCCGGCCGGGGTTCGGTCCGGGGCTGGAAAGCGCTGAAAGTCTGTGGTTCGCCCACGGGTTTGGGGTCCCGCTTGGGCGGCACCACGGGCGGCGGGGGCGGGGCTGCCGTCACCGGGGGGATTACGGGCGGAGCCGGGGGCGTTGCAGACGATACCGGGGCCGTTGCGGGCGGTACCGGCCTGGCGGCGGGCTGGGGCTCGAACTGGACGACCTGCACGGTAATGTTGTCGTAGCCGCCCGCGTCGTTGGCCCGTTCCACCAGCCGCACGGCCTTCGTCTGCGCCGGTCCGATCCTGGCGAGTTCGGCCCGGATGGCCTCGTCGGACAGCAGCCCGGTGAGGCCGTCGGTGCAGAGCAGCAGCGCATCGCCGGACCCGGGCAGCAGGGCCTGAGAAGCGGTATCCACCACCACTTCGCGGGAGGTGCCCAGGGCCCGGGTGAGTTCGTTGCGGCGGGGGTGGTTTTCGGCCTCTGCCTCGGTGAGCAGGCCCTGGTCCATGAGTTGCTGCACGTACGAATGGTCGCGGGTGAGCCGCTCCAGCCGGCCGCCGGTGAACCGGTAGATGCGGCTGTCGCCCACGTGGCCGTACCAGAGTTCGCCCTTGCGGAAGAGGGCCAGCACGCAGGTGGTGCCCATGCCCCGCAACTGCGGGTTCTGCCCGGCCGCCGCGTGGATTTGCCCGTTGGCGTACAGCAGCGCCTGCCGGATGGCTTCCCGGGGGTAGTCGTAAAACCGGTGTTCGAAAAAGGCCCGGATGCTGTTGACGGCCATCTGGGCCGCCGTAGCGCCGCCCACGTGTCCGCCCATCCCGTCGCACACCACGAATACGTGCCCGTTGAGGGTGTTGAAATAGCCCAGGTAGTCTTCGTTGGCCTGCCGCACCCGCCCGACGTCGGTATGGTTGCCGAATTCAAAGTGAAGAGGATTGCCGTGCTCCGACATGAATGTTTGGTTTGATGTGAGATGTTAGATTAGCCAGGAGTTGTCAGACGCCAGACGGGAGACTGGCACCTGATGCCAGTCTCCGTTTGCCGCTACAGGGCCGAACGGAATTTGAATACCGTACTTCCCACCCGGATCTGGTCGCCGTCGTGCAGCAGCCCCTCGTCGCGCATGACCTCGTTGATGAACGTGCCGTTGGTGGAGAGTTCGTCCTTGAACCGGAAGCCGTCGGCGCGGTAGAGGAGGGTGAGGTGACGGGCCGACACGGCCGGGTCGTTGGGCACCACCACGTCGCAACCCGGGTCGGCTCCCACGCTGTTGCGCCCCTCGTAAATGCGGAAGTCGGCGCCGGCCGGGTGGTGGGTGTACGACACCAGCCAGCCCACCAGCTTGCGGTCGGCGGGCCGCCCGGACGTACTTTCCGGGGTGAAGATCTGGGTCCGGGCCAGGGAGGGCGGCGCCCCGGACGGCGGAAACGGGTTTGCCGGCACGGCGGCCGGGGTCACCGAGGGCGGCGACACCGGGATGGACGTGACGGGCGGCGGCGCTTCCGGCAGGGGCGTCTCCAGGCGCGTGTGGTCCCAGTCCGACTGGTTGAGGTCCGACAGGACGGTGTTTTTCAACTGGTTGGGACCGGTTTGGTACCCGCCCGGCCGGGGACAGTACGGGCACTCCTCCAGGGTGGCCTGGTAATAATGTCCGTTCTTACAAAGTTTGAATTCGCTCATTGGGTTGAAGGAAGACAGGTGACGGGAGACTCAGGTCCCTTCGCCTGGCTTTTACAAAAGGTAATTTTCAAATGTACGAGGGTCCGGATACTTTCCGGTTACGCAAGGCCCCCCTGCAATCCACTGCATTCTTCGACCGGGTACGTAGTGAAGTGAATACGTTGTTATTTCGGGTCAGTTCCCCCTCGTTGTCATTCCCGGAGGGAATCTTTGTAGTGAAAGGCAAAGATTATCGTATCACCAAAAAGATTCCCTCCGGGAATGACAGCGAGGGGAGGATGTGCCGGAATACCCATTTATTTTATTCACTTTACAACGTACTCAGGTACGGTAGCCTGTGTAAAGCTAGTAACGCAAAATCACTCCGAAAAGCGGTACTCCCCTCCCACTTTCTGCGCAACGCTGCTGCGCCAACTCCCCAATTCTCAAACGCTCCAACTCTCAAACTCCCTAACTCCTCAATTCTCAAACTCCTACTTTCCCCGCGTCTGGTACGTTTGGGTGTGCCCGTTCGCCGGGATGCTCACCGTGTAGCTCTTGCCGTCGGGGGCTACCGACAGTTTCACGTAGTTGCCCTGGCAATCGGCTTCCAGGTTGGCAATGTACGCATCCGCGGTGTTGTACCGGGAGTCGTCGCGCAGGTTTTTGTGGGCCTGGTAGACGGCCTGCACGGAAGGCGTATTTTTGAGCGTGGTAAACGTTTCGGGGCCGCAGCCCTTCTTGGTGCCGTTGCCCATCACGGCCACCACGGGTTGCAGGGCTTTCACCAGCAGCGGGTGGTTGCTTTGGTCGAGGCCGTGGTGGTTGACCTGGAACACGTCCACCGTACCCAGGCGGTTGACGGGGCACACGAGGGTTTTTTCCACGTTCCAGGTGAGGTCGCCGCCGTCGAAGAAGCGGAACGGGCCGTATTCGAGCAGCATCACGGTGCTGTTGGCGTTGTCGGAATTGTCCACCGGCTTGTCGGCCACCGCGTCGCAGCTGTCGGTGCGGGCGGCGTTGGGGGCGGCGTCGGCAAACTGCTGGTCGGCGCCCACGAACCGGAAGGTGAGCGGCTGCGCCCCTTTGGCCTTTTTGAGCTTGATCTGGGTGCCCTTGCCGATCATCTGCCGCTTGGCGTTGATGTCGTTGTAATCCTGGATGCGTTCGGCGAACTGCGCGTCTTCGGGCAAAGTCTGCGGCACGCCTTTGTCGTAAACGGTCTTGACGGGCATTTTGCGGGCCAGTTCGGCGGCCCCGCCGTAGTGGTCCACGTGGAAGTGGGTGGTCACCAGGTAGTCAATCTGCTTGAGGCCCGCGTCGGTGGCGGCCTTTTGGATGCGCCCGGCGTCCCGGCCGCCCGGGTTGCCCGTGTCAATGAGGATGGACTCGCCGGCCGGCGTGACGATCAGCGTGGCCGCGCCGCCTTCCACGTCTACCCAGTAAATGTCGAGGGTTTTGGTCTGGGCGGTGGCGAGGAGGGGCAGCAGCAGGAGCAGGAGGGAGAGTGGTTTGTGCATGGGTGGTTAGGGTTCGAACA
>CADCTQ010000224.1:21960-40049 GCA_902805615.1 uncultured Cytophagales bacterium | reverse complement strand
CCCCAGAGAAACCCTTCCTTTTCCCCTCCAACCACATCTCCGAGAAACCTTTTTCTTCCATCCATATTCCCCGAGAAACCCTTCCAACCCTCAAACACCTGCCTCCTTACTTCACGTCGCCGAGCAGCAGTGGGGTATTGCTGCGGCCGTTCATGATGATCACCTTGGTATTGGGCGACGTAGCAATTTCCTTCTGCGCCTTGATCTGCTCGTACTGGAGTTGCTTGTCGGAAAGACCCGTGCTGAGGATCTTCTGGTAGTCGGCGATGCCCTGCGCCTCCACCCGCTTGCGGTCGGCCTCCTGCCGTTCTTTCGCCAGCACGAACTGCATTTTCTGCGACTCCTGTTCGGCGTTGATCTTCGATTCGATCGTTTGCTTCACCGAGGTCGGCAGCATGATGTTGCGCACCAGGAGTTGTTCGAGCAAAAGCCCCCGCTTGCGGAAGTCAGTTTCGATGCTTTTGAAGATGCGGTTCTGGAACTCATCCCGTTTGGTCGAGTACAGGGCCACGGCATCGTAATACACGGCGTTGTCGCGGATTTTGGTGCGCGTGATCGGCCGGACGATCTTGTTGCGGTAATCCTCCCCGATCTCGCCCAGGATGGCCGGCGCCTCACTCGGAATCAGGCGGTACAGCACCGTCAGGTCAATGACCACTTCGAGCCCGTCGGCCGTGAGCACCCGGATGGCGTCGTCCCCCGATTGGTCCCCCTCGTCGTGCACCGCCGACATCGTGTAGTTCTGGGTTTTGATATCAAACGTAATCACTTCCACCAGCGGGTTGACCGTGTTGAGGCCGCTTTCCAGCACGTTGCGCTGCACCTTGCCGAACAGTTTCTGCACGCCTACCTGCCCCGCGTCAATCTGTTTGACCGACGACGTCAGCGCGCCGATGATGATCAATGCCAAGCCGGCGAGGCGGACGGGAACGGCCAGGCGGTACAGTTGCGGATTGCTCCGGCTAAAGGCAAAACCGGCAACCAGGGCCAGCATTCCCAGGATAATTAAAAACATAAGCGTACCAAAGCGTTAGGTTAAACAGGTTAGTGAACGATGCTCACTAATGTAACCCGTTTTGCCCAGACTGAGGCCATGCCCGCCGTTCCCGGTGGCGGCTGGGAAGCGTTCATCCCCGCCGTGCGCCCAGTTGCCCCCGCACCCATTCGAGTTCGCGGCGGATGGAGCTGTGCAAATCCAGTTTGAGGGCCGGGGGCAGCACTTCCCAGGTGTAGGTCTCCACCTCCAGGTGCTCCGTAACGGCCTGCTGCTGCACCAATTCGAGGGTTTGTACGATCTCGGCCTGCGTGGATTGCAGCCGGCCGTAGTCCTGCACGAAGAGGGGCACGTGGAAGTGCGAACGCCACTCGGTGGCCGCCGTGGTGCCGATGGTGTCAAGGGCCGGCGCCAGGTCGGGAAACTGTTGCAGGCTGCCGTCGGGTTGCCGGGCGGCTACCTGGTGCAGGTACGTCGAATCGGCAAAGGGGCGGAACTCGGCGGCCAGCGCCGCCCGTTCGGCCGGGTCGGCGGGAATGGCGGCTTTGAGGGCGGCGCTCAGTTGCACCCGGCCAATGCGGATACCCGCCTCCGTCAGCCGCCGGATGGACGCCCGGGGGTCTTCGAACATCACCGCGAAGTGGCACACGTCGTAGCAGACCTGCACGTGGTCGCGCAGAACCGTTTCGGCGTCCGCCGCCGAGAAGCCGTGGTGCTCCACCAGGACCTTCCCGCAGCGGGGCATCATTTCGCGGGTGAAGAAATGGATGGTGTTTTCCGTGGTGTCGAGCAGGCCGTCGGGTTCCGGCTCAATGTCCAGGTGGATGAACGTGCCCGTTTCGCGGCGGATGTTGGCGAGGGCCGCCACCGTGCGGGCCAGGTTGTCGCACGCCGCACCGAGCATCTCCTCGCGCCCTTCGGGCCGCCACCAGGGGCGGTACGTAATGGGGGAGGTAGAGATGCCGCCCGACATCCCATCGGGCACCAGTTGCGAGAGGATGGCCGCCAGCCGCACCGTGTACGTCTGCCGGTCGTGGGTGGTCCAGTCGGGCCGGTGCACGTCGTCCTTCACCCGCTGCCGGTGGAAGCCGCCGAACGGAAAACCATTGAGGATGGCCACGTAGAGGCCGTTGCCGTCGAGCCAGGCTTTCAGGTCGCGCCACCCGTCGGGGTGGGTCAGCGTCCGGCTTGCCGCGTCCGAGAGGCGCAGGCCAATGCCCATCGGCGCCCCGGGGGACATTTCGCGTTTGAGGGGCAAAGCGTAGCGTATGAGGCTATCGAACACTTCTTCCCAGCTTTCGCCCGGGTGAATGTTGGTGCAGTACGTCAGGTGCAGGGGATGGGCGGTGGTCATGGCGCAAAAAAAAGAAAACCTTCCGCTTTACACAAACGGAAGGCTCGGGAGAAAGGGTGTCTTTGGGAAGTCAATATCCTACAAATGCTTCCGGGCCAGCATGTTGTAGGTGGAATCCACCTGGTGGATCGAATCGGGCGTGAGGTTTTTGAGGTACGGCTCCCAAGAGAGCGTTTCCCACAGGTGGTGCACGTACGCGTCGGGGAAGGCCCGCTTCTGGTCAAACAGGTTGGCGAGCCCCTTGAGGTCGTAGATGGGGTAGTGGAACCGGTACGGCGAAACGATCTTCACCAGGTCCCGGTGCTTGGCGGCCAGCTTCTGCGGAATGATCACCGAATGTTCGTCCCAGTACTGGTCGCGGCCGTTGGAGCGGAAGTGGCGGTAGGAATCGTACCAGATGTTGACGAACGGATTGTCCTTGCTGGCCAGGATCACCGCGTTGCACAGGCCCCGGTTGAGCAGGAACTTGTAGTCGAACGTCTTGAGGCTCCGCCGGAGCCGGAGGGAAAACGGTTCGTGGGTGAACTGCTGGCCGATCACGAAGTCGTGGCCGTCGTAGAGTTCGAGCAGGGGCTTTACCGAAATGGTGTCCAGGTCCATGTAAATGCCCCCGAACTTTCTGAGCACTTCCAGGCGGACCACGTCGGCCTTGTGGGCGAAGTGGTGCAGCTTGTTGCCGAAGATGGATTCGGGCATTTCTACCTGGTTGAGCGTGAGCAGCGGCTTGATCTGGTCCCACCAGTAGCCGCCCGGCTCGTAGCAATAGTGAAAGTAGATCTTGTCGGGTTTGTTGACGTCGTAAGCCGACTTGATGGACAAGTAGTGGACCAGCGAAAAGGGTTTTTTGCCGAAGTCAGCTTGCAAGCCGAAGATGAAGTGGATGATGTTTGGGATCATAAGTGATAGCCAATAATACGATTGCGGCGGTACCTTGTTACACGCGTAGGGTTGTACGTGCTAATAAATAAAATTATACGGGTAGTTGTTGTCACAAACCCGAAACAAATAATTTTATCCCCCGAAAGTGCAAAAGCCCGTTCCTGGTCGTTTACAAATTTAGGCCGCATTCCCCAGTATTCCGCGGGCAGCCGGGTAAGTATTTGCGGCAAAGGTGCGTCGCTTCCCGCCTGATATTTGCTTACTTACCACCCACAAACAAGCCATGCCCCGCGCGTTACGCTTACCTTCGGTACATTACATTTTCTAGCAGCAACCCTTTATGAAAAAAACCGTGCAGTACCTCTTGTGGCTGGGCCTGGCCCCGCTCTGGCTGGCTTGCAGCAGCAACAAAGTAGAGGTGCGTAACCGCAACTTCGCGGAAGAAATTGCCCAGCAGCAAAACCTGATCTTCACGTTCAACCACGACCTGGTGGCCGACTCGCTGGTGGGCCGCTGGGACAGCGCCGCCTACGTGGCCTTCGAACCCGCCGTGCGCGGCAAGTTCAAGTGGACGGCCGCCAACGAACTCATGTTTTCGCCCGACCTGGGTTTCCGCCCCAGCACCGACTACCGGGCCAGGCTCACCGAAGACGTGCTGCGCCACGCGGCCACCACCGGCGAGAAAAAAAGCCTGTCGCTGGCCGAAGAGAGCGGCTTTGCCTTCCACACGCCCTACCTCGACCTGGTCAACACGGATATGTTCTGGAGCAAGTCGGCCGCCGGCGTGATCGAACTGCACTTTAACCTCAACTTCAACTACAAGGTCAACCCCGCCGAAGTGGGGAGCCGGCTCACGGTGCAGATCGGCGGCAAAAACGTGACGGCCCGCGTGACCAACACCAATGTATCCGACAAAGTGGCCATCAGCGTGACGCAGCCCTCCGGCGCCCCCTTCGACGGCAAGCCGGTGGTGGTGTCGGTGAAGGAAGGCCTCAAGTGCGCCGAAAGCACGTACGCCACGCCCAAACTCCTCACCCTCCAGGCCACGGTGCCCGACAAAGACCACTTCCAGATCGTGCAGGTGGAACCCGAGTTCCAGGGCGAAACCGGCCAGATCCGCGTGCACACCAACCAAGCCATCGAGAGCAAAGCCATTGCCAAGTTCATCCAGGTAACCCCCGCCGCCGACATCCGCGTGGAGCCCCAGGAATACGGCTTCCTCATCAAGGGCGACTTCAAGCCCGGCAGCTACGACCTGCGCATTTCAAAGGAACTGCGCGGCATCTTCGGCGCCCTGGCCGACGACTACACGCAGGTGGTGGTGTTCGGCGACATGAAGCCTTCCATTGCCTTTGCCAACCGTGAGGCGATCTACCTCACCAGCAAGGGCAGCCGCAACCTGGGCGTCCGCATCATCAACGTGCCCAAGGTTAAGGTCGCCATCTACAAAATCTACGACAACAACATCCTCAGCTTCCTGCGCAACAACGGCGCCAGCGAATACTACTACGACGAAGGGTCCGAAAACGAATACTACATGCCCGCGGGCGACGACAACCCCTACGGACGGGTGATCTCCGAACGCGAAATCGAAACCAAAAACCTGTCGAAGGCCGGCGACGTGGCCCTGCTGGACGTGAACCTGCCCGAAAACGACCAGTTCAAGGGCATCTACCTCCTGAAAGTCACTTCCGCCAACGAACAGTACCTCTCGGCCACGCAGCTCGTGTCCATCTCCGACCTCGGGTTCATGGTCAGGGAAACGCCCAGCGAAGTGGTCGTGTTCTGCAACTCCATCCTGTCGGCCCAGCCGCTGCAAGGCGTGAAGGTGAACCTGGTGAGCAGCAACAACCAGAACGTGTACACCGCCGAGACCGACGGGAGCGGCGTGGCCCGGTTCCCCGACCTGGACAAGAAGGCCCCCGGCTTTAAGATTGCGATGGTCACCGGCCAGCAGGGCGAAGACTTCAACTACCTGCTGTTTGCCCAGACGGCCGTGGAAAACTCCCGTTACGACGTGGGCGGCGCCCGGGAAAACGCCTCGGGCTACCAGGCCTTCCTGTACGGCGACCGCGACATTTACCGCCCCGGCGAAACGGTGTACCTCAATACCGTGGTGCGCAACGCCAAATGGGAAACCGCCGGCGAGTTTCCCGTGAAACTCAAAGTGGTGTCGCCCAACGGGAAGGAGTTCGCCCTGCTGAAGGGCAACCTGAGCGAACAAGGCGCCTTTGCCACCTCGCTGCCCCTGCCGCAGGAGGCCGTGACGGGCACCTACAACGTGGAAGTGTACACGGCCAATGACGTACTGCTCGTCAACCGGTCCATCAGCGTGGAAGAATTCATCCCTGATCGCATCAAAGTGAGCGTGAAGCTGAGCCGCGAAGCCCTGCGGGTCGGCGAGGCGCTGATTACCGACGCCACGGCCGTGAACCTGTTCGGCCCGCCGGCCGCCGGCCGCAACTACGAAGTTTCCTTCGGGCTCAAGCGCAAAGACTTCGCCCCGGCGCAGTTTGCCGGCTACAATTTCTACACGGCCCGCGACAAAAACATCGTCTTTGAGCAGGACGTGCGCCAGGGCACCACCGACGCCGACGGGCAACTGTCCGAATCATTCTCCGTGCCGACCGACTTCAAGGACGCCGGCGTGCTGGCCGGCACCGTGCACACCACCGTGTTCGACGAAACGGGCCGCCCCGTCAACCGCATGAACCGCTTCGACGTGTTTACCCAGGACGTGTTTTACGGCATCCGCCTGAACGATACGTACGTGAACACCCGCGAAGCCCTGCAAATCCCGCTGGTGGCCGTGGACCGGGGCGGCAAAGCCCTTTCCGGCATTGCCGCCCGCGTGCAGATCGTGAAACTCAACTGGGAGACGGTGCTGGTGAAGAGCCAGTACGGCGATTACCGCTACGATTCGCAGAAAAAAGAGCAGGTGCTGGCCGACAAGACCATTACCCTCAACGGAACGGGCACTTCGTACGCCTTCGTGCCCAACCTCTCGGGCGAATACGAAATCCGGGTGAGCCGGCCGGGCGCCGCCACCTACGTTGCCAGTTCGTTCTACGCCTACGGCTGGGGCTTTACCCAGAACACCTCCTTCGAAGTGAACCGGGAAGGGCAGATCGAGATCGAGACCGACAAAAAGACGTACCAAGTGGGCGACAAGGCCGAAGTGCTGCTCAAAACGCCCTTCGCCGGCAAGGTCCTCATCACCGTGGAGCGCAACAAGGTGTTTGAACACTTCTACCAGGACACCGATAAAAAGTCGGCCCGGATCACCATTCCCATCAAGGAGGAATACCTGCCCAACGCCTACATCACCGCCACGCTCATCAAGCCCGTGGACAACGGCGCCATGCCGCTGACGGTGGCCCACGGCTTCGCCCCCATCGGCGTGGAGCAGGAAGGCCACAAGCTGCCCGTGGAGATTGTCGCCGCGGCCGGGTCGCGGTCCCGCACCAAGCAGACGGTGACCGTCAAGACCAAGCCGGGCGCGGAAGTAACGGTGGCCGTCATTGACGAAGGCATTCTGCAACTCAAGAACTTCCAGACGCCCGACCCGTTCGCCTTCTTCTTCCAGAAGCGGGCCCTGGAAGTGAACGCCTACGACCTGTACCCCAAGCTTTTCCCCGAACTCAACGGCACCCTCAGCAGCACCGGCGGCGACGGGTACAACCTCGAAAAACGCGTGAACCCGCTCACCAACAAACGGGTGAAACTGGTGGCCTTCTGGAGCGGACCGCTGCAGGCAAACGGCGACGGCGAAGTGACCTACACGGTGGACGTGCCGCAGTTCTCGGGCGACCTGCGCATCATGGCCGTGGCCTACAAGGGCAACGCCTTCGGCTCGGGCAGCGCCAACATGAAAGTGGCCGACCCGGTGGTCATCAGTGCGTCGCTGCCCCGCTTCCTGAGCCCCGGCGACCAACTCGAAATGCCCGTTACGCTCACCAACACCACCAAGGGGAACACCACGGCCACCGTGCGCCTCAAAACGACCGGCGCCGTGGGCGTGGCCGGCGAAAGCGAAAAGACGGTGGAGCTGCCCGCGGGCCGCGAAGCGCAGGTGCAGTTTGCGGTGAATGCGCAGGACGCCATCGGCACCGGGCAGGTCACCGTGGAAGTAAGCGCCCTGGGGAGCAAGTTCACCGACCTGACCGACATCACCGTGCGGCCCATCACGTCGCTGCTCAAAAAGAGCGGTTCGGGCGTGGCGGGGGCAGGCACGGCCACGAGTGTCTCGCTGGCGACGGACTTCATCCCCGCCACGACGCAGGCCCGGTTCCTCCTCAGCCGTTCGCCGCTGGTGCAGTTTGCCGGCGACCTCGACTACCTGCTGGAGTACCCCTACGGCTGCGTGGAGCAGACCACTTCCACGGCCTTCCCCCAACTCTACTTCGCCGAACTGAGCCAGGCGGTCAACCAGCGGGCCGCGCAGGGCGAGACCGACAACGCCAACTACAACGTGCAGCAGGCCATCCGCAAACTGCAATCCATGCAACTGCACAACGGCGCCCTGAGCTACTGGCCGGAGGGCGGGTACGAAAGCTGGTGGGGCACGGCCTACGCCACGCACTTCCTGCTCGAAGCCCGCAAGGCCGGCTTCCAGGTGAACGGCAACGTGCTGGAGCGGCTGCTGGGCTACCTGGGCAGCCAGGTGAAAAAGAAGGAGTCGGAGGAGTACTTCTACTACACGGCCACCAATGCCCGCGAAAGCAAGCGCATCGCCCCGAAGGAAGTGGCCTACTCGCTGTACGTGCTGGCCCTGGGCGGCCGGCAGGACGTGGCGACGATGAACTACTACAAGGGCAAAAAGAGCCAGCTTGCCATTGATTCGAAGTACCTGCTGGCGGCTACCTACCAACTGCTGGGCGACAACGCCTCGTTCCGCACGGTAGTTCCTTCGGCCTTCGCGGGCGAACGTTCCGTGAGTGCGTTCGGCGGCAGCTTCTACTCGTACGTCCGCGACCAGGCCATCGCGCTCAACGCCCTGCTGGAAGCCGACCCGCAGCACCCGCAGGTTCCGGTGATGGCCAAGCACCTGTCGGAACAGATGAAGCAGAAAAGCTACCTGAACACGCAGGAACGGTCGTTCGGCCTGCTGGCCCTGGGCAAGCTGGCCCGCAAAACCAACGCGGGCACGGCCACGGCGCAGGTCAAAGCGGGCGGCGCGGTGCTGGGCACCCTCGACAAGGGCGACCTGGTGCTGAAGGGCAGCCAGATCGTCAACAAAAACCTGACGGTGCAAACCGAGGGCAACGGCGGGCTGTACTACTTCTGGCAGGCCGAGGGGCTGAGCACCAGCACCACGGTCACCGAGGAAGACAGCTACCTGCGCGTGCGGAAAACGTTCTTCGACCGCTTCGGCAACCCGCTGGCGGGCAACACCTTCAAGCAGAACGACCTGGTGGTGATCCGGATCACGCTGGCGACCACCGACGGCTCGGACGTGGAAAACGTGGTGATCACCGACATGCTGCCGGCCGGTTTTGAAATCGAAAACCCGCGGATTTCGGAAATGGCCGAGATGACCTGGGCCGAGAAGGCCGCCCGCCCCGAGCACTTCGACGTCCGCGACGACCGGATCAACCTCTTCGCCACGGCGACCGACACCCCGCGCAGCTACTACTACGTGGTGCGGGCCGTCTCCACGGGCACGTTCCGCATGGGCCCGGTGAGTGCCGATGCCATGTACAACGGCGACTACCATTCCATCCACGGCGCCGGCACCATCCGCGTCACGGGCAAGGAGAGCAAGGAAGCGCCGCCGGAAAACGTGGGAGAATAAGGGTAGAGACGCGATTCATCGCGTCTCCGGCTCGGCGTCGTAATGAGATTGATGTGGCCCTGTTTGATTCTGATTCAAAAATCGTTGGTTACAAAGCAAAAAGCCCGGATGCGAGTCCAGGCTTTTTGTTTTTATGGAAGACGCGATGAATCGCGTCTCTACGGGCCGGTTATACGTGTACGTGGCGTTCGGCGTGGTAGGAGGAACGCACCAGGGGGCCGGATTCGACGTATTTGAGGCCGCGCCCCAAGCCTTCTTCGCGGTAGTGGGCGAAGAGGTCGGGGTGAATGTATTCGATCACCTCGTGGTGCAGCTTGGTGGGTTGCAGGTACTGGCCCAGCGTGAGAATGTCGAGGCCGTTGGCCGCCAGGTCGTCCATGGCGCGGTACACTTCGTCGCGGGTTTCGCCCAGGCCCAGCATGATGCCCGACTTGGTGCGCTTGCCGAATTCCTTGGTGAGGCGGATCTGCTCCAGGCTGCGGCCGTACTTGGCCTGGGGCCGCACCGCCCGGTAGAGGCGTTCCACCGTTTCCACGTTGTGCGACACCACTTCCTGGCCGGCGCTGATCATCCGGTAGAGGGCTTCCCAGTTGCCTTTGGTGTCGGGAATGAGGGTTTCGATGGTGGTTGCGGGCGAAATTTCCTTGACCAGGCGCACCGTCTGGTACCAGATTTCGGCGCCGCGGTCCTTGAGTTCGTCGCGGTTCACCGAGGTGATCACGGCGTGCTTGACGCCCATGAGCTTGATGGCCTCGGCCACGCGGCGCGGCTCGTCGGTGTCGTATTCGTTGGGGCGGCCCGTGGCTACCGCGCAGAACGAGCAGCTGCGCGTGCAGACGTTGCCCAGGATCATGAAGGTGGCCGTGCCGGCGCCCCAGCATTCACCCATGTTGGGGCAGTTGCCGCTTTCGCAGATGGTGTGCAGTTTGTTGGTGTCCACAATGCGGCGGACGTTGGCGTAGGTTTGCCCCACGGGCAGTTTTACGCGCAGCCAGTCCGGTTTCCGGTTGGCGGGCCGGGAAGATTCAATGACAGGTAGCTCAATCATGGCGTGATCCGAAAGTGCCGCTAAAGTTACGGCGAAACGAATGGTTAGACAACTTATCTCCCCCGAAACACCGGCCGCCCCGCTTTTGTTCGGTCCAGCGGAAGACGGAGACCGGAAACCGGAAGAGTACGCCTTCCAGTCTAATGTCCAATGTCTACCTTCTTACTTTCGTCCGCCGAAGAACAGGTTGAGGTACACCGAAGTGAAGAGTTGCCGGTTGCGCACCCCCTCGAACCCGATGATGGGGATTCTGCGGTTGTACGCTTCGACCAGCCCCCCCACCTCGAAGCCGGTCACGCTGCTGCGGAAGTTGCCGAACACGAACGTAGCCCCCAGCTTGGCGTGGAGGCCCGCCGCCAGCTGGGTGCCGTTGAAGCGCAGCAGGCCGGTGCTGCCCAGGATGCGGTCCTGGGAGTGCAGCATGTCATTGGGGTCGTACTGCACGATGATGGTCTGGGTGTTGGACACGGCCAGTTCCACGAAGTACGGCTTGATGATGCCGATGGACGGGCCGCCCGCGGCCAGCACGTTGATGCGGACCCCTTCTTCCGGCGCTTTCCGGAAGAGCACGATTTCGCGGCCGTACTGGGGGCGCACCGCGAAAAGGTAGTTGCGTTTGCCGTAGATGAACGAGTTGCCGCCGCCGTGGAAGCGGAATTCCTTGGGATGCTTCACGTTGACGATCTCCACGCCGAAGTGCTGGTACATCCGTTCGGAGAGCGGCTGGCTGTGGCGGAAGATGACCCCGCCGATGAGGCCCGCGTTGGAGTTGAGGTTGATCCCGTACACGAATTCGGTGCCCTGGTCATCGTCTTCGTCGTCGTCCTGGCCGAAGGCGTGGAAGGGAACCAGTGCGCACACCGCCCAGAGGAGCAACCCGCCCAGAACGCCGCGGCCGGATTTGTGCAGGTTG
Source organism: uncultured Cytophagales bacterium (assembly GCA_902805615.1). Lineage (GTDB taxonomy): Bacteria > Bacteroidota > Bacteroidia > Cytophagales > 172606-1 > CADCTQ01. Next base: position 29,067 of record CADCTQ010000224.1, on the reverse strand, counting down.
TAAAAGATCGGATTCATATTGTATCTTGCCGTTAAAGGCGCGGTTTGTCTTTACTGCTGATAACGTTTAAAATCAAATAAATATACACGCTTTATCCATTATGCCCACTGTACAGACCAAATATTTAGGACAGCTCCGCACCGAGGCGACGCACGTGGCTTCGGGCAACGCCCTGCTCACCGACGCCCCCCTCGACAACCACGGCCGCGGCGAGGCTTTTTCCCCCACCGACCTGACTTCCGCCTCGCTGGGCAGTTGCATGATGACCATCATGGGCATCGTGGCCGAACGCGACGGCATTGACCTGCGGGGCACGACTTTCGAAGTTACCAAGCACATGAACGCCAGTCCCCGCCGCATTGCCAAGATCGAGGTGGCCTTCCAGGTGAAAAGTGCGCAGCCGCTCACCGGGGCCCAGCAGCAGAAACTCAGGAACGCCGCCCTTACCTGCCCCGTGGCCCTGAGCCTCCATCCCGACATCGAGCAAGCCGTGACGTTTGCGTTTTAAGCGAAGGATTTCCGGAGGCAAAAGTTTGCCAACCGCCCCGGCGCCGGTTTGGGTAGCTCCCTACTGCATCAAAGGCGGGCACCTTTTATTTACATGGCACGGAAGCCGCGCGGGCTTCCGTTTTTTTCAGCACTGGCAGTAACCTATGAAAAGAAGAGTACTCATTCCCGGATTGATTTTTTTGATAACCAACGTGGTTGCCCAGACTTTCCAGGACATTACCCCGGCGACGTTGTTGCCCAAAAGATTCGCAAACGCGGCATTTGGTGATTTGAACAATGATGGCTACCCGGACCTCGTTCACGCGGGGTACTATACCTTAGCCATTTTTAAAAACAATAAGGGCAACTTCGAGAAGGTTGGTGATTTTGATCAGTTCGGTGGCGAATCCCAGCTTTACCACCAAAACCTGGACTTCGGGGACCTTGACAGGGATGGCTACCTGGATATGGTTCACTCGGGAGGGCCCAATAACAGCGTGTTTTACCTGATTCAGAACCGGAATTTTTCGCTCACCAACCTTTCGCACCCCCTTCCCAACTGGCATAGTGTAGGGTTTCTGGGCGATTGGCGGAATGATGGCGATCTGGACGTGCTGGCGTCGGGCCCAAGTGCGGGTAACATTCTTGTCAGTGACGGGCAGCTAAACAATACGGCAGAACTTCCCGCCGGCCCTACCCGGTACGCATACTGGGCCGATTTTAACGGTGATTCCCGGTTAGACATTATCCAATCGCTGCAATCTACCTTTGAATTCGAGGGAAACTTTATGCTGGCCGCGGATTCATCCCGGATCAAAACCGTTTCCCGGCTGAACATACCCCACATTGTATATGCAATAGACGTTGCTGATTACGACAATGACCGTGATTTTGACATTCTCGTCAAAGACAACAACTGGCGGTTCCGGGTCTATAAATACGCCAACGGCAACTTTACCGATACGGGCATTCTCTTTCCGTTGGCCCACTCGGGTTTGTGGGCCGACATCAACAACGACGGCTTGAGCGACATCATCCTGGGCGGGGTGGAAGAATTTTTCCAAGTGTTTTCGACCAAAATCTATCTCAATCAGGGGGATGGGCGCTTCGTGGACCAGCACGTCTATGGGCTGCCGGAGACGGAAGGCGGCGACGTGGCCGTGGCCGACATTGACAACGATGGTGACCTGGACTTGTCGGTGGTAAGCACGCAGGCCGCCAAGGTGTATAAAAACCTGCACGTAGAGCAGGGTGGCGCGGCCAACCAAGCCCCAAGGGCGCCCCTGAACCTCCGGGAATCCGTATCTTTTACCAGTGTTTCCCTGCTTTGGGACCCTGCCACCGACAGGGAAACGCAAGCCAATGCTTTGACTTATAACCTCTCCCTGGTGAAGAACGACGGAACGGTCGTCATTCCTTCGCATTCGCTGGCATCGGGGCAAAGACAGATGGTGAAAGCAGGCAATGCGTACCAGAATACCCGCTTTGACCTGACCTGCCTGCAGGAAGGAACCTACACCTGGAAGGTACAAGCCATTGATGCCGGGCACACGGGTTCTGCATTTTCGCAGGAGCGGAGTTTTGTAATCACCCGTACGGCGCCGGCCCCGCCGACGGGGATTGCCGCTACCACCATTTCGGACATCAGAATAGACGTACGTTGGAACGACCAGACCAACAATGAAACTGAATATACAATCTACCGGCGGGAAATGGGCAGCGCCACCCCGGAGTTCGGCCAGGCGTTGTATACGTTGCCAAAAGACGCCACGCACTTTGTGGATACTTTTAATTTGAAAAACAACACTGCGTACGAATACAAAGTTGTTGCTGCCAACTGTGCTTACCCTGCCCAGTACTACGCAACGGCAACGGCCAAAACTTTCCTGCCGGCCTTTCAAGCCACCGATTGGCTGGACCTGGGGGAAGTAAACGGCCGGCTTACCCTGTTGGGCGACTATGACAACGACAAGGACCTGGACCTGCTCGTCAGTTACAGCCACGAGTACCCGAGCGACGCCAAAAGCACTACCAAGTTGTTTCGTTTTGAAGGCGGCCGGTACGTGGACAGTGGGATAGAATTTCCCTACCTGGACAGTTATGGTGCGGCGTCCTGGATTGATTACGACAATGACGGCTACCTGGATTTGTTTTTTTGCCTGAGCGAACCTTTCAGCTCCACAGTCAAACTATTCAGGAATGAAGGCGCCGCAAAATTCACGGATGTAAACATTGGGGCGCTGTTGGGGCTAAAGACCATCTGGCAGCAAGGAGCCGCGTGGGCTGATTACGACAATGACGGCGATTCGGATCTCCTGACCCAGGGAACGACCGATCTCAGAAGCTGGGTGATTAAAATATACGAAAACAAAGGAGCGGGAAAGTTTGAAGACAGCGGCATTGGGAACATTCAGGGAATCCTTAAAAGCGGTGAGCCCTGGGGGGATTACGACAACGACGGCGATGTAGACCTGATTGTAAACCGGGAGGTTGACTGTTATACGCACCGAATCGCCATTTATGAAAACAATGGCGACAAAACGTTTACCCAAGCACCCATTGGTACTTTGGCCGGGCTGAACCGGGACCTCTACAATTTTACGGGCGACATGAAGTGGGGCGACTACAACAATGACGGATACGCAGACATTGTTCTATCCGGGCAGGATGCCTGCGGCAATGGTTCCGCCATTACCAAGATTTACCGGAATAATGCCAATAAGACGTTCAGCGACGTTGATCCCAAAGACCTGGCAAGGTTGGTGAATGACGTAAAGCTGGAATGGGGCGATTACGACAATGACGGGGACGCCGATATTTTCATGTATGGTGATCCTTTTACCCAGCCTTTCTCTTCCCGTACCAAAGTGTACAAAAACGAAGGAAACGACGTTTTTGCCAAAACCAATATTGACTACCTGCTCGAAAGCACCCAGCACGGAATGTTTGCCCGCGGCGACATAGACCAGGACGGGGACCTGGACCTGGTTGTCGCCGGGGAAGTGGACTACGTTTCACCGCGAATATGGGTGTACCGGAACACTTACGCGGAGAATTGGGGCAAATCCAACCAAAGGCCCGCTCCGCCGGCCAACCCCAAGGCCACCGTCAACGGGACCCGGGTAAAACTCGAATGGGCAAAGGCGACCGACCGGGAAACAGCATCACCGGGACTCTCCTATAACGTGGTGCTGTACACCGACCGCGACACGATCATCAGCAGTTACGCTTCGCCCGACGGAACAAGAAAGGTGGCTGAAATGGGAAATGCCCGCCAGAACAATTTTAAACTGTTGAACCTGGCGGCGGGGAATTACCAGTGGGCGGTGCAAACCATTGACCAGGGCTTTGCCGGCTCTGCTTTCTCGGCAATCCAATCTTTTACCGTTACATCCGATACCTCGTCCCGGGTGAGTGTGCGGACATTGCCTGCCGGGCGTACCACGGATAGCAGTGCCTTCCTGAGCAGCGTGATGACGGTGACCGGAGAAACCGCCACAGACATCGCATTTGAATACGGCAAAACGGCATTTGACAACTCCGTACCGGCAACCCCCGGGCGTATTGCCGACAAAACGGACACCCTGAAGGCTTTGGTTTCCGGCCTGGAGTCAAATACTACTTACCAGGCCCGGTTAAAGTATAAAGTTGCAGGTACGTTCTTCTACAGTGATCCATTTATCTTTGCCACGCTCCAAAAACAGGTTCCTACCGCATTCGAAGACCCTAATCCCGGGACAAATGGTTTGCTGGTTCGCGTGTACCCCAACCCGAGCCGACAATATGTATTCGTTGAGCACAACCTGTCGCAAAAAGGTCTGACGGTAGCATTGATGAATGCGCAAGGGAAGACGTTGCGCACGGGAAATCTGTCCGTGATTGACATTTCCACGTATCCACCGGGGATGTACTACGTGAGAATAATGGATTGGGAAAAAAATGTTTACGTGAGAAAAATAATCAAGCACTAAATGCGATCTCCTCAAAGGATAGACTATTGCCTGCTACCGGAGCAAAAATAACTGCTGGAACGCGTACAAATAACCATCGAATCCCCTTGAAAGTCTAACCATCCCCTGGCCCTTTATGATCAATCTCCTCTAACCACTGCGTGTTGCCCAAAAGGAGGCAGTAGGGGCAGTCATGCCAACCAAGGCAGTGGTAGGGGTGGAATCGTTGCAAAAGGCAAAACTAAGTTTTGCCCGAAAAAGGGGGTAGTCAGAGACTACCCCCAGCCGTAAGGAGGACGTGCCGTTCTTACGACACAGTTACCCTTTAATTGATTGTTTACAGCATCAGGCATGATCTGATCGGGGGAATGTTGAAGTCTTACTCACTGTTCAATTCTGGTTATTCGCTGTCCGATACCGGACGGTCAACCAGCCAGGCAGCCGGCCCAGGTAAAGTTAAGCCGTTGATAGTCAATTTACTTTTTCAGCTGGCAAGGTATTTGGCTTTCAGGTGATCAGATACGCATTGCCCAACCCCAAACGCTGCTGAACGCCATGTTGCTAACCAGACTATTTGCTTTGATGATCGGTGCCTTTTTGGTGATGCCCGGTCATGCCTGTACCATTTTTGTGCTCACCGATGCAAAAAGAACCCTGTATTTCAATAACGAAGACTACTCCAACCCGGCTACGCGCATCTGGTTTTTACCCCCCAGCCAGGGGTATTACGGGGTAGCGTACGTGGGATTCAATGACGACTGGGCACAAGGAGGCGTCAACACCGCCGGGTTAGCCTTTGATTGGGTAGCAGGCTCAAAGGCAGAATACGTCCCTGATCCCAAGTTACTTACCGTTCGGGGAAATAACTCCAGCAACCGGATGCTGGAAAGCTGCGCTACGGTAGAGGAGGCCATTGCCTTTTACCAAAAGTACCGGGAAGAGGGCTTTTCCTACGCCAGAATCATGGTTGCCGACAAAACCGGTGCCTCGGTAATCATCGGGGTCCGGGATGGCAAGCTTTTTTTCGACAAATCCACCAAGTCCCGGGGATTTGGGTACGGAGAAAAAGCCCTGGGTGAGCATTTGGCGAAAGCACCCGCGGCTAGTTTACGGGGCGGCTTGCCCATTCTTCAGGCATGCAAGCAGGACGGGCAATATCCCACGCAGTATTCCAGCATTTATGACCTGCGTTCCGGGGATATATACCTGGTGTCCCTGAGAAATGGCGCGAATGAAGTGAAGCTGAACCTGGATCGTGAACTTGCCAAAGGGGGCCATTACTATGACATACCGGCCTTGGCCAAAGGGGGTACGCCGGCACCCTTGCCGCTGAGCCGGGGCATGAAGCGTTTTCTGACTGATGGCTACCCAGCGATCCCTGATCAGGAGCCAACCACCACGCAACGGTTTAAAGCTATGTTTGAAGGCCATTACACGGGAACTGTAAAGGCAGAAGAATTTACGCCCGAATTATGGCAACTGGCCTCAGCCAGGCTAAAAGAAATCGAGGAAGAATTCAAAAAATGGGGTAAAATATGGTCGTTTACCCTCGTGGAACGCAAAGAAGTTGATGAGCAGAAACATTACCGCTACCTGGTCGAATATGAGCACGTTACGATTCTGCATCTGTTTGTGCTCAATGACCAGAACAAACTGGCGCAGGGAAAAGGAGAAATTTGGGAATGGAAATCCAAGTAAGCATTTCAAAGGCTAAATTCCGGGGGCAACCCTTCATTAAAGCCAGTGCCCAACGCCCTGCGAGCCAATCAGGAATTGAACAGCTGGCTGAGAGTGGTAAAAAAGAAGTGATTGAAGACGTTTTTTAAATACCTGTTGGCTACCGGCACTTCCATTGGCTACGCATATGCCTACCTCACCCGGGGTTTGGCGCACCTGCGCGGGCACGACCTGGGGTATGCCAACGTGGCGTTTATGTGTATTGCGATGGTGTTGCTGCTGGCAAACCTGCCGTACTTTATTCCAAACAGCTGGTTACGGATCAAGTACCTCCTGCCCGGTATGCTTACCTGCTTTTTGTTATTGATTCTGCTCGTGTATTCAAGATTCCAGGTAGGAGACATTTTCGCTTTTGTGTACGTGCCGTTCCTCATCAACGCCACCTGGGGAGGGGCCTTCTTCCGCCTGCAACCCAACCCCCAACGCCATTAGAAGAAGTACGCATCGTCGCCAACGGTTCGGGAAAAACCACCTTCCCCAAGGGGTTCGTGCGGGACCGGGCGCGTGACTTCGGCACCGCGGACCAGACAGGGGCCGCGTTGGACGGGCAGGAAGGATAGCAACTGACTGCCGCCCGGCTGTTTTTTGAAAAGGCAAATGAACTGTCCGAGACCGGACGCAATTTTGCCGCATTGTTATCGGCCACGTTGCCTGGGGTAATTGTTCAGTTGACTTAGCCCGACAAGTGGTATGTGGCCAGAATGATACACACTTTTGATGCTCTCAATTCCGGTATTCGAGTGGGGCGGCGGGCTTGCCCCACCTGCCGCGAGTGCTGATAAGCCTGAAAAGATTTAAGCAGATCATCCACGTCAATGAACAACTCGATGATTTTAATTTCGCTAATTTAGACTTGCATAAAAGGCGCTTTTGAGGGCTTTGTGTTTTGGTCAATACAAAACTACCTCTTCAACTGTACTTTATGCCTTTT
>CADCTQ010000224.1:0-21950 GCA_902805615.1 uncultured Cytophagales bacterium | reverse complement strand
ATATTATGCAAAGCTTTCGCATTAGCAACAATTGTCATTACGACCCTGGCTTGTGAGAAGAATAATAAAGAAGTAGTGCCCTCTGCATCAACTGATTCTGTAACAACTCAGCTTCGCATTGTCCCAGGTTGTTATTTGACCAAGATGGAGGGCACCGGAGGACGTTCATTCTCCTTCCTGTTCGACACAAAAGACAAATTAATTAATGCCGAGGTGACCTATCCTAAAGGTGAATCTAAGTACCCAAGAAGAACTTTTTCTATTGAGCGCAACAATGAATACCAGATCGCCAGGGTTATCAATGACTTTTACGATACGCTGAATAAGCGAGCCAACACCGTCGTATATACATACGAATACGACAATGCAGGAAAATTAACCTCCTTTTATGTGAATACTAACGCAGTTGATCGTTTTATGTTAACCTTCGACGATAATCAGCGGCTCACAAAAATTGCTTACCCGGGCGGAGGATACGAAACTTCAGAGTTCAACAACAAAGGAAATCTTGTTAAATACAGTAAAAAATACTCAAACAGTGATGTGGTCCATTCCCTGGAATACACAAAGTACGACGATAAAAAGAACGTGTTTAATGGTATAACCGAATTTATTTTTGAATTTCATTATTTTGTTTATTCTGCCAACAACCCCCTAACACTTACTGCAAACGCCAACGATGCTAAGCAAAATTTTATAAACTATACGTATACTTATAATGAGAAAGATTATCCGGTAACTTCAACTTCTGTAAACACCAGTATATACCCTACCATAAGTCCTATAACGCAGAATGCTGCTTATCAGTACAACTGTAAATAGTTGACAGCATAAAGAAAATAATGTTCTGCCTGATGGAAGTAAAGAAGTTTGATGATTCGAGCCCTTACCCTTTGCCAGTGAAGTAATCTGCATTGGGCACGAGGCCGTTAAAGCAGTACGGGAGGAAAACCACCGGCCCGGCGTTCCCAATGGGTTTTCCAGGAACGGCTAACTTTACGGCGAACTTCCCAACGGGGACACCACGACCGAAAGGCCCCTGAAAGACTAACCCCCAACCTACCATGCGAAAAACAATCCTTTCCCTCCTTGCCGTGCTGCTCCTGGGCACCGGGCTCCCGGCGCAAGACCTGGCCGCCAAAGACGTGCCGGCCGCCGTCACCGCCGGCCTCAAGACCAAATTCCCCGATGCGGCCGACGTGAAGTGGAAAAAGAACAAAAGCGGCAAGTACGAAGCCGACTTCAAACTGTCGGGCAAGAAGGCGGAAGCCAAATTCCTGGCCGACGGCAAGTGGGACTCCTCCGAACGCCGCGTGGACGTTGCCCAACTGCCCGCCCCCGCCGGCGAGTACATCAAGAAAAACTACGCCGCCTACGAGATTGACTGGGTGAAGTGGCAGGAGGAAGCCGACGCCGCCAGGAACCGCTACGAGGTAAAGGTCAAAAGGGACAAAGCCGACGCCGAACTCGTGTTCGACGAAAAAGGTAAGTTCCTCAAGAAGAAAGAAAAGGACAAGAAACCCGCCTAAACAGAAAGGGCTGGCCGCGAGGCCAGCCCTTTCTGTTTACACCTAATCCCGCTTACTGAACGACAAACTTTACCACCGAACTGCCGCTCCCGGTCACCACGGTCGCTACGTACACGCCCTTGCGCAGACCGCCTACCGGAATGCGCAGGTCCGTGCCCGCCGGCACCGCCCGTTCCAGCGTGAGTACCCGCTGGCTCAGACCGTTGCTGATGTGCACCCGGACCGTTTGGTTGCCCTCTTGTGGCACTTGCACGTGGAGGACGCCCCCCGTGACGGGGTTCGGGTACAGCCGGACCGCCCCGGGCCGTACGCTTTCGGCCGCCAGGCGGGAGGTGGCCGTCGAGAGCAGGTCAAGCTTCCACTGCTGGTTGGTGCCGCCCACGTAGCCCCACTGGTGTACGTTCGCGCCGTCCTGGGTAGCGCCGGATCCGCCATTCACATCCAGCGCCTTGCCGCTGTGGCGGGCAATGAGCCGGTAGTACCCATCGCTGGTGGGCTCAATCAGCCACTGCTGGTTGTTGCCGCCCACGTAGGTCCACTGGTGTACGTTGGCGCCGTCGGCCAGGGAACTGGCGTTTACGTCGAGGGCCTTGCCGCTGGCTTTGCACACGAGTTTGTAGTAGCCGTTGGTCGTCGGCGTAATGATCCACTGCTGGGCCTGGCTGCCGTTGTCGGTCCACTGCTGCACGTTGGCGCCGTCCGCCGTGGAAGAGTTACTTACGTCGAGGGCTTTGCCCGAATGGCGGGCCGTGATCTTGTAGGTACCACTAAAGCCGGATGCCGTGCTGCGCAGGTTGTTGACGTCAATGGAGAGGATGGAAACCGTGTTTTTCCCGAACAAAGCGCCCGTGCCGCCGGTCAACTCCCCGTACGTAATGTCTTTGGTGACGATGCCGCCGGTCGGCACGTTCTGCGAACTGGCAAACAGCGTGGCGTTGTTTACGCCCGCCGGCAAACCGGTAAAGGTGAACTTGTAGCGTTGGTCCACGTCCGAGCGGTTCACCACGACCAGTTGGCGCAGGCTGCCCTTCTGGCTGGCCAGCACCACCAGCGAGGCCGCGTTGCTCACCGTCGAGTTGCACACACTCCCGCCCGGCAGGGCGTTGTTGAGGTTGTGGAAGAGGTAGGCCGACGGCCGTTTGTTGTAGCTGTTGTCCATCTTGCCGTACCACCCGTCGCATTCGTTCCAGGCCATCGTGCCGGTGGCCCCGCTTTTGATGGCCGTGATGGTAAAGACGGCGTCGAAGATCATGCTCACGTAGCTGGACTGGTGCGGGTCGGGCGGGTTCCAACTGATGTTGTACTCGTCGTGAAAGTACTCCACCGTGCGGGTGGAATGTTTGGCAAACTCCGTCCGGATGCTCGCGGTGATCCCGCCGCCGTACGCGGCAAGGTCGTACACCTGCTGGGTGGGGGCACTGGCCGTGCCGGTGGCGTAGCTGTGGTAGGTTACGAAATCAAGGTTGGGCGCCGCCGTCGAGAAAAAGGCGTTTACCTGGGCCGTCAGGTCGGGGCGGGCAAACGCGGGGCCCCCCGTCAGGATCGTGTTGTCCACGGCTTTCATGGCCGCTACCGCCTGGTTGTAGATCCGGCCCAACTCATCACTCTGGAGGCCATACACGTCGTCGCGTTCGTTGGTCACTTCCCAGTATTTGATGCCCCGGCCCTGGTTCACGTTGATGATGCGGACCAGGCTGGCGCACAGGTTGGCAAAGTCCGTGTACCGGGCCGGCAGCAACTTGCCGCCCGCGTCGGCCCAGGCGGAGGGCCAGCCGGGAATGTTCATGAGCACGGTGGGGCCATACGCGTAGGCCCCGGTCAGCGCATTGTTGATCTTGGCGGCATCCCACGTGTTGGCGCTGGAGAGCCATCCGTTGTTGCTGGTGGGCAAACCCATCATTTCCCAACTGTGGTAGCGCACAATGCCGGGTTTCATAAAGGCCATGGCGTCCTTGTAGGTTGCATTGCCCGGGTTGCCGGCCTGGTTGGGATCGAAGCCCTGAAAAAGATTGAGGCCAAACGCCCCTTTGTTGATGGTCCGGCCGCTCAACTGGTCGAAGTTGACCGTGGCCGTGGCATTCTGGGCGAAGGCGCCGGTGAGGTGAACGAAGTAAAAAAGCAAAGCAGCCCAAAGGGTATGCCGCGGCTGGTTGGAGTTTGTACGTTGTACTTTCATGGAGTGTAGGGTCAAAGTGAAAAAGGGAGAAAAGCACGTTGAAAAAATTGCCGCCCGGCTCGGAAGGATGCCCCGGTGCGTACCAATGTCGTTATTTCCTGGTGAAAGGAGATGGGAGCGGCGGCGCCGTTTCCCGGATGCAGTGAGTTAGTGTTGGTCCATAGGCGGGTGATTTTGGCGGATGAATGCGGGCGTACGATGGGAAAGACACGGACTGACCGGTAAGGAGGCCAGCGGGGCACCGGGGCATCTGCTGAATTGGTGGTACGTAACGATGGATCAAAAATATTACGATTTTCAGTAATATTTGTACTATTCCATTGGTAAAGACTTGTGCAAAGTTGTAGCGGGAGAGGTGCCATAAAAAACGGCCCCGGTTTGCTCCAATACCCGTTTTGGTTGCTTTGTGGGGTAATTTTGTGCAAATGGGTGTGCACGATTGCAGGCAGTACGGCCGGCGGGTTGCCCGGGGAAAAGGTCATTTCTCAATAAGACAGGCATTACCCATCAGCAGTAGGGCGTTGCTCGTAAGTCCATTACGGCAATGGAATGGTGGCGGTAACCAGGCAGCAGGTACAGCAGTCACGCGTTAGCCCGGTAGCCCCGGTAGCTGGGTACGGCAGTCATGCGTTTGGTGGCCACGGCTGTCGCGCGTTTGTAACGCATGACGACTCACGCCGCGTTTGCAACGCGGTCCACGCTGGGTAGTGTGATGAAAACGCCATGCTCCTGATGCTGGGCCCAGCGAAGCATCCGGTACAAAAAACTGTGTTGTTCAAAGTCCCACACCATTACCCGAGTCATTCACCAGATGCTTCGCAGGCTGAGCATGACAAACCCAGCGTTTGGCGGGAACCGTGGGGGAGTCAACTTTAGAGCAGTCAGCGAGGTGCCGGCACCGGTACAGCTGCTGCGCCGGCTGGATGTGGGGGAGTCAACTTTAGAGCAATCAGCGACCGGATGCTTCTTTCAAATAGGATGGGATAATATAAGGCGTCTGTCCGGCAAAAGGAAAGCCTTCGGGCGCGAACCGAATCCCGGAACCTTCCCTTTTTTCCCGCGGTTACACGGGAAGAAGGCCCACTCCATCAATGACTTGCCCCGCATTTTTTAGATGAAATACATTCCCTTGTTCTTTACAACCTGCCTGCTTTGGGCGGGTATCGTTCCGGCTGCCCTTGCCCAAACCGGCACCGGCCCGGTTGCCCAACTCGAAAACCTCGTGCGGAAGGAAGGCGAAATCTACGTGGCCGTGGAAAAGTACGAACCCGAAAAGGGCAAAAACTGCCGCGTGGAAGACGTGTTCACCAACAGCCTGCTGGTAAAGGGCGACACCCTCACCGTCCCCTACGCCAACTACACTGAATCGTTCTGCGAAGCCTTCGTGCTCAACAGCCAGTTTGTGTACCGGGTCAGCCTCCGCGACCTGGACCCGACCAGGCTGGTGCTGGCGCAGCGCAAATACAACTACGGCTCGGCCAAACTCCTCGAAGGGCAGCCCGCGTGGTTTGAGGTGCACCTGGCGGCCCGGGAGGGCAAGCCCCTCGTGCACCGCCGCGACGTGATTAACAAGCAATCTGAGACGGCCGCTACCCTGCGCATCCTCTTTCAGACCAAGGAAGGCGCCACCAAAGCCCTGGCCCTGCTCCGCGAAATGGTCGCGGGAACGGTCAGCAACTGATCCGTATTGTCCGTTGTTCGTCCGTAAGCGGGGGTGAAGTGCGTGCTTTTTGCGTATAATGAGGCTAGCCGCCCGGCAGACGAATCAGCCCCAATCCTTACACAGCATCTTTTCTTTTCCATTGGGCGCAATGGGCAGGAAAAGGAGGGCAAACGTAACCCCCAAGCGTACTTCTTTTCGACCAATGCCCCGCTGCCGGCGACAAACACCCGGTCAATGCCCCTGAAAAATGGGCAATGCATATCCTTTTGAGTGAAATCTTTCACCGCCGACCCCTTAGAAGGAGGGTTACCTGGTTCACTTTTCGGAGTGAGGTTATATACAACCGCTGAGTATAGCCATCGCTCCATTCACGCATTGGCATACTCCATCTTCAAACATAGCATCAATTACCCAATAGCAAGTTCACTCAACAGGCATTGCATATGAAGCAACACGCTACTAATCCTATTTCTGCGCGGAACGCTCAGCTTAAACGCCTGGATAAATGGATATTCCTGGCCCTGATAGCCCTGATGCCTTTGCTGGCGCAAGGGCAAAGTACTTACCTCTGGACCGGCACCGGTGGCGACAGCAACTGGGGAACCCCGGGCAACTGGAGTCCGGAGCGGAGTACGCCGGCCGTCACCGACATTCTGCAATTCAATTTGTCGGCCACCGTCCTCAATGTGCCTACCCAAACCATTGGACGGCTGGTAGTCAACGGCGGCGCTATCGTTACCCTGCAAGCCGCGGCTGGTTCCCAGACATTGACCATCACTCCCTCCATTGCCGGCGGCAATGGCCTCAACGTTGCGCTTGGAGGTGCACTGGGCTTCAGCGGTACCAACCCTTTGCACATAACGGTCGCGGGTAGCCTCAACGTCAACGGAAGTCTGCTGTTCAGCGCCTTCGCAACGCAAACTGTGTCGGTGGGAGGTAACCTGAGCGGCACGGGTGCAATTAACATGAGCGGCGGCGGGCTGCCCCACGTGCTCAACCTCGCCGGAGCCAGCAACAGCATCACCACCCTGGTTACCGACCCGCTGGCTGCCAGTACGATCAACTACGACGGCAACATCAACCAGCAGGTATTTGCCAGCCCGAACTACAGCCACCTGGTTACCTCCACGGGAGGTATCAAAACCCTGCAAGGCGCCCTTACCGCCCGCAACCTGACCATTGGCAGCGGCTCTGTGCTGGAGGCCGGGACGCAGAACCTGACGGTGGCCGGTACTACTACCATCCAAGGCACCTTCCAGGACACGGGCATCGGCGGTACAAACACCTTCTCGGGCCCCCTCATCACTTCCACCACCGGCCGCTTCATCACCAACACCAGTTCGCCCATCAACTTCGGCGGGGGCATCACCCACAACAACCCCACGGCCAACTCCTTCAGCAAGTCGGGCACCGGACAAGTCACCTTCACGGCCAACCAGACAATAAGCGGAACGGGTACCCTCGTGTTTGTGGCCGGCAGCGTCATCGTCAATCCCAACGTCACGCTTACCAACCAGGCTACCGTCAACATCGGCTTTCGCCTCAACGGGGTCACGGCCACCAGCACCTGGGTCAACGGGGCCAACTCCACGCTGGTCTACTCCGACAACAACAGCACCCCCATGGCCATCGGCATCCTCTCGGCTACGGCCGTGCCCAACACGGTCCGCTACAACGGTGGCAACCAGCCCGTGCGGGCCACGACTTATCATCAGCTGAGCCTGGAAGCGGCCGGTACCAAAACCCTGCTGGGCAACACTACCGTCAACTCCAACCTCAACATCGCCCCCAACGTCTCGCTGCAAGTGCTCGACAAGAACCTGACCGTGTTGGGCACTACCTTCATCCGCGGCAGCCTGCTCGACGACCACCTCTCGGGCATCACCACCCTGCAAGAGGCCTACTTCGACACCCAGTCGGGCCGCCTGGACGGTACAGTGGATGGCGTGGTCAATATCAATGGCAACGTCACGGTCAACTTCACCGTCACGCCCGGAGTCAATACGTTCGACATCGGCAGAGTTGCCCTCTCGGTAGCCGGAACCACTACCATTGCCGCCGGCCGGACCTTACGCTTCTCCAACGGCAGCGGCCTGAAGACCTTCAACCACGTAGCCGTAAACGGTACCTGGAACAATGCTTTCAACAGTGCCATAAACATTGCAGGAAACCTGACGGTAGCTGCCGGTGCAGGTACCACTTTCACCTCGGGTACGGGCACTTATACTTTTAGCGGCACCAATGCTATCATTGCTTGTGGCATACCCCTTTCCATTACCAATGCCCACTTCACTGGTCAGTATACGGCCAATGGCTCCGATATTGTGATTGCCAACCCCCTGGTGAGTGCGGGTGGACGCTTTATAAATTCCACTGCCGGCTTCCCGCTGGTGCTGCCGGGCTCGGTTACCAACCGGGCCTTCAACAACCAGAGCCTGGCCTCTGTCAACAAGTTCGACCGCTTTAACGCTTCCCTCAACGCGGGCAACCAGGTCTCAGCCAACGCCACCGATCTTACTTTTACCCGCGGCGGGTTGGGCGACCTCTACGCCCTGCGTTCCCGTGACCTTACCCCCGCTCCCTCCGCTGCCATTGTCACGTTTCAACTGGCGGCTACCAATGCCGGTACGGCCGCTACCAACGCGGCTAGTCTTAGCATCGGTGACAACCTGGGTGACGACGCGAGTCAGCCGGGTGGCGCGGCCCGTTTGCTGTTCAGCCTGACCACCGCCGATAATTTCGTTACGGTATCCAACGGCACCACCCCGGCTTCAGTGAGCAGCAACGCCGGTCAAACGTTCACTTGGGTAATCAACCGTTCGGGAAGCGCCGTAAGCTATACCACCCCTTTGGGTACCACACAAACTGCCCTGGCGAACAACAGTGGCGACTTGTGGCTCGGTACTACTTTTTTGGGCAATGCCGCGTTTAACACGAGCAGTTTCGGGGAAGTAAAGTTCATCATGAACGGGGGCACGGGCTCCATCCGGTTGATCAACCTTCGCATAAACCCGATTGCGACCATCGTTACCAATGCGTTTGCCAACACCTGCATCACTCCGGGCAGCATCATTACCGTCCCTTATTCCATCAACGAAGCTCCGTTTACGAACGGCAGCCTTGCCGATGGCCTGGCACAAAGCATCAACGCAGGCAGCCACCAGGTGCGGGTGCAATTGTCCAACGCACTGGGCGTGTTTGATCCCAATTACTACAACAACACAACCCTGGCCCCGGTCAACGTCAACAACGCCAATACATTGCTGCTGAACAGTTCGGTACAGGTGCAATTGCCCATCTGGGCTACGGGTGCCGGGTATCGGTACCGGGTGGTGGTGAGTGAATTGCCCAATGACACCCGGCCCAACGCCATCAGTTCCAGCCAGCCCCTGTATACGGCCGGTCAGGCGACCTCCATGTATTTCGTGAGCCCGTCTGCTCCCCAGTCTCTCCTGATCAATGCGACGGGAGCCGCCCTGACCGTTACGACGCCTACTGCCGGTTCCGGCTACCAGTGGTTTTACCAGCGGACGGATGACCTGACCAATACCCAAGTACCCATCGCCGGTGCCACCCTGGCCACCTATGCACCCAAAGGCACTGATTTCGGCTCGGAAGGAACTTACAACCTGTTCTGCCGGGTAACTTTTGGCACTTGCTCACAGGTATTTACCAACCGGGTGCCCATTGACATCATTTGCGGCAGCGGCACCAACGTAATTACCAATGGCGACTTCAATAACTACTTAACGGGAATAGCCGGCAACGTGGTAATCAACAATGGGGTAGCCAAGGTTAGTGGCGACAACACTAAATTCCTTACTGAACTCCGGCCAGGACGTAAGCTGTACACGCAGGAGAACATTTACCTGGGAACGATCAGGTACATTGAGTCGGATCAGACGCTGTACCTGGATAAGCCTACTTTCAAGGGCAGCCCCATTACCGGCAACAGCACCCGTTTTAAGGTGAATTATACCGAGATTCCGCTGCAAGGTACCATTTCCGTTTTAGGTAAGAATGTTGTTGGTACGAACACCCAATTTCAAGGGCAATTGCAACCGGGTTACGCGCTTTACACCAATACCAATGTCCTGATCGGTGTTGTCGAGACAATCACAGATAATACCAACCTTACGCTGGTAGCTCCGGCAACTACTTATAACGGTATTATATGCAAAACCAATGCGGACGATTTCCTTAACCCGGGTACCATAAGCACCAACGGGAAAGTTGTCACTGGCGTTAATACTGCGTTTACTACCTCCAACGGAGGCTTGGTTCAACGGATTATGCCTGGTGACATCATCCGGATTATTGATAAAACCAATGGCTCTACCCTGGTAGACCTCGGTACGGTTGCAACCGTAGACGGGCCTACGCAACTTACCCTGACCAGCACGCCGGTTACCGCCGTTGCAAACGCCCATTACGTAGCCAATCCCAAATCATTCGGCAATACGGGGATGCAATTCGATACGCAATACCGGTATTCTTCCTGGAACCTGGACCCGGTCGGCAACTACGCAGTGGCCGACAACCCCAACTACTACGACGCCGACTTCTGCTCGATGACCGCCAACACGCAGCGCTCCAGTTCAATAGGGGGTTCCGGAGGCAACATGCTCATCGGCAATGCTGGCAGTTCCACCCAGATGATCTGGTCGCAGTTGCTGGAAAACAGCAACGGCGTAATCCGGATCAAGCCCAACACCAATTACGTATTATCCTTCAACGTCACCAGCTTGTCGGGTACCAACAGCACCGCCAAGCTGGCCTTCGGCGCCTTCATCAACTGTAGCCGCGTCGGGGAAGACATCACGCAGGATTATACCACCAAGTGTAACTGGGCCCGGTACACCATCCTGCTCAATTCGGGTTCTCTTTCCTCTTTCACGCTGTCCATTGCCAACATCAGCGCGCTGACCAATGGCTTCAACGACATTGCCATTGATGACATCACGCTGTTTGAATGTACCCAACCGGTTGCCAAGCCTTTCCCTTCCATCAGCAAGTTCGAGTGGCGGGGCTATAACACCGACTGGTTCAACGCTGATAACTGGGGACAGTGCGGCGCGCCGAGTTGCGGTGAAAACATCACCCTTCCTTCCGGCCTGACCAACTACCCGGTCATCAGCGCCGCCGGCGCCCAGGTAGGCAGCATCAGGATGTATCCCAATAGCTCCCTGACGATCAACCCCGCGGTGAACCTCGATGTGTGCGGAGACATTTATAATGAAGGCACGATTGACGCAAAAACGGGTTCCAGAGTTACTTTCGTAGGCCCGGGAACGCTGGTGTCTACTCCCACTGCTACTGCGCAACGCGTTACCACCATCGGTTCAAGTTCCTTTGCCGACGTAACCATCAGGCAGAGTCAACCCATGACGGACGGCGTATCCCTGCTGAGCAATATGACGGTCAACGGAATGATTGAGATTCGCCGCAACAACCGGGTAACGCTGAATACCGCTACGCTTACGTTGAACGGCACCTTGTCCGACAGCACCGGTACCATTACCGGCGGCAACAGCGGCCGGCTGGTGGTTGCCGGCACGGGAGACCTGCTTGGATCGCTGAAATTTACGGGTACTACCCCCACGCTGGGCTCCCTGGTGATGAACCGGACCGATAATGGATTGGCCCAACTCGGCACGCCGGTAACGCTGGTGGGCGGCACCAATGCCCTTACCCTGACCAGCGGCTTGCTCAACACCAGCCCGGCCGCCCTGCTTACCCTGAGCGCCACGTCAACGGTCACCGGCGGAGGCAGCTTCGTGTCGGGCGGCTCCAACGCCAGCCACGTCAACGGCCCCATGGCAAAGGTGACTACGTCGCTTGACAACTTTACCTTCCCGGTAGGTCACCTGGGCTTCCTCGGCCAGATCGGCATCAACCCCTCGGCGACTACCCAGACGACTTACGTAGCAAGGTACATCCGGCAAAGTGCTTACTCGGTTGGAATTGAGGTGCAGAAGCCTCCGCTTGACCACGTAAGCTACATGGAACACTGGACGCTGGACCGGCCTACGGTTGGCGGAGCCGGTGGCAGAGTTACCCTGCACTGGACCGATTACAGCATTGTCTCGACACTGAGCAGCCAGTGGCAGGAGTTGCGGGTAGCCCGCTACACGGGCAGCAGCACGGGTGTCTCTCCGCTGGGCATTGCCCACTGGGAAAACCAGGGCCCCGGCACGGGCTTCAACACCAACCCGGTCGTCTCGCCCGGCGCCAGCTACAACGGCGGCTTCGTGACCTCTGATCTGGTCACCGGCTTTGGTCCCTTCACCCTGGGCAGCACCATTCTCAACAACCGCCTGCCGGTAGAACTGGTGAGCCTGAAAGCCACCCCCACCCAGGACGGCAAGGTGAAGCTGAGCTGGATCACGGCCAGTGAACGCAACACGTCCCACTTCCTGCTCCAGCACAGCAACAACGGCAAGCACTTCCGCACCATTGCCCAACTGCAGGCTCAGGGAGAATCCGCTGCTGCCCAGACCTACCAGTACGTGCACCTCACCCCGGCTCCCTTCAACTACTACCGCCTGCGCACGGTTGACCAGGACGCCTCCAGCAGCCTCTCCCCGCTGGTGACGGCCCAACTCCTCCCACAAAGCCAGCCTACTCCCCTGCTGTATCCCAATCCCGGCGACGGCAAGCAGTTGTTCGTCAAGACGGCTTACTCCGACAAAGTCACCGTCTCGATCACCTCGCTGCTGGGCGTGGAAGTGTTCCGTGAGAGCCTCTCGCCCCAGCAGGGACTCCTCTCGCTGCGCCCCAACCTGCCTGATGGCACTTACCTGGTATCCCTCAAGGAGGGCAACCGGACTTCTCACATCAAGCTCATCGTGGAGTAATGATGGGGTAAAAAGCATGCGGGATTCGCTTTAGTCATTTTCTTAACCGATTCAGAACCAGGCCTCCGGGCCTGGTTCTTTCGTTTTCGGCGGCTACAGCCCGCCACGGGGCATTTCCGGAGGGGCGCCCCCCGATTCACTCTAAACAGATAATCTCTGGGCAACACTTTACAACCAAAAAACTGTAAGTCAAGCGTTTACATATACAACCTTTAACGCAGCAGTAAATCCAGAACCGATATTTAATTTCGAATATATACACCTAAACAATATTTAATTCATACTTTTTCAAGTTTGTATGTAAATAATTCTGCAATTTTTGCTTTTAACCGAATAAAACAATAGAATGCGCCGAAATCGAACGATGTTCAATTACTGATCGAAGCATTCTATGAGGAACACTCTACTCAAACTCGCAGCCGTTCTATTCATGATCGGCCTGCCGCAACTCGTATCGGCGCAAGAACGAACCGTTACCGGGAAGGTAATGGCCGCTGACGACGGGGCCGCTTTACCGGGCGTAAACGTAGTGATCAAAGGCACCCGCCGGGGTACTACCACGGATGCTGCCGGCGCCTACAGCCTTTCTGCGCCTGGTGACGCAACGCTAATTTTCAGCTTCATTGGCCTGCAAACCCAGGAGGTAGCCGTTGGGAGCCGCAACGTGGTAGATGTGAAACTGGTCAATGACGCCAAGCAGCTCAGCGAAATCGTTGTTACCGCGATTGGAATCACCCGGGAAAAAAAGGCGCTGAGTTACGCGGTGGTCAGCGCATCGGGCGATCAACTGGCCCAACGTTCCGAACCCGATGCGCTCAGGTCGCTCACGGGCAAGGTGCCGGGCGTGAACATCACTTCGGGCGGGGGTTCTCCCGGCCAGGGCACCCGCATTACCATCCGGGGCAACAACTCCTTCACGGGCAACAACCAGCCGCTGTTCGTGGTAGATGGCATTCCGTTCGACAACTCGGTGAACGCCTCGACCGGCTTCAACCAGGCTTCTACCTTTTCGAACCGGGCCTACGACATTGACCCCAACAACATCGAATCCATGACGGTACTGAAGGGCGCCGCGGCGGCGGCCCTGTATGGCTCCCGGGCCGCCAACGGGGTGGTGGTGATCACCACCAAATCGGGCAGCAAAAGCAGCCGTAAAGGACTGGAAGTCAATTACAACGCCTCCTATTCCATTGAACAGGTATCTTCCCTGCCCGACTACCAGAACGTGTACGGCCAGGGCTCCAACCAGAACTATAACGGGGGCTTCATCGGCAACTGGGGACCTCCCTTCACCGAGGCAGTAGATGGCGTGAACGCCGCGCTTGGGTTTGAAAGATATTCGAAAGTGATTCAGCCCGGCGTTCCCGAAGGCATGATCCGGCACCCCTACACCGACCCGGCCGTATCGTACACCAACGCCCGCAACTACCGCAACATCTTCCCGGAACTGGTGGACGTAAACGTGCCGTACACCTACCACGACATTGTGGGCGGCTTTTTCGACATGGGCCAGGTACTCGAAAACGCCGTGAACATCACTTCGACCGGGGATAAAACTTCCCTCAACGCCGGCTTCTCGCGGATGAGCAACCGGGGAATGGTGCCCAACTCGGAAAGCGGCCGGACGACCCTTAACTTCGGCGGGAATGCCACGCTGCTGAACGGCCTGACCTTCTCGGGCAACGTAAACTACGTGAATACCACCCAGCAGAACCCCCAGTCCGGCGCCAGTTTCTACGCCGACTACGGCTCGGGCTCCACCGGTTCCATCTATGACCGCATCTTCTACCTGCCCCGGAACTTCGACCTCAACGAGTACCCGTTCGAAAACCCGGTGGACGGCTCAAACATCTTCTACCGCGCCCTGGACAACCCCCTCTGGACGGCCAAGTACAACCTGTACACCAGCAAGGTGAACCGGGTGTTCGGCAACCTGACCCTCAATTACAACGTGACCCCGTGGTTAAGCTTCACGGCCAAGGGTGGCATCAACACCTACGGAGAGAACCGCCGGAGCATTCAGCGGAAAGGCGGCGTGGCCTTCCCCGACGGCCGCGTGTGGACCGACGACATTACCTTTACGGAAGTAGACTTCAACTTCCTGGGTACCGTTTCCAAGGACGTGGGCCACTTCGGCTTCCGGGGGATCGTTGGCTTTAACCCCAACCAACGGGCCACGCAGAACCGTTTTGCCGTCGGCACCAATATCACTTCCACCGGCCTCAATAAAGTAGACGCCACGGCCGATCCCCGGGTGTACATGGACTTCAACAGCCTCCGCCGCCTGTACGGGGTGTACGGCGACCTGCAATTCTCCTACCGCAACTACGCCTTCCTCAATTTTACCGGCCGGAACGACTGGTCTTCAACACTGCCCAAAGCCAACAACAATTATTTCTATCCCAGCGTGAGCGGCACCTTCGTCTTTACCGACGCCTTCAATATGTCGAGCAACGTGCTGAATTTCGGCAAATTGCGGGCTTCCTGGGCAAAAGTGGGCAAGGATGCCGATCCGTACCGGGTCAACACGGTGTACCTGATCGGCCAGGCCTACAACAACACCAACGTGGGTCCCAATCCTTTCCCCAATGCTTCCCTGAGCGACCGCCTCAACAACGCCAACCTCCGGCCCGAATTTACTGCCGAATACGAGGTGGGCACCGAACTGCAATTCCTGCAGAACCGCATCGGTTTGGACCTTACGTACTTCGACCGCCGGTCTACCGACCTGATCGTGGAAGCCCGCCTCCCGGCTTCCTCCGGGTTTGGCACGCAGATGATCAATGCCGGGATCATCAGCAACAAGGGCTGGGAGATCGGCCTGAACCTGACGCCGGTGAAGCTTAGCAACGGCCTCACCTGGAACACCAACCTTGCCTACACCAGCATCCGCTCCAGCATCCTGGATGCGGGCCCGGCCGGGGAATTTCTGCTCCAGGGCAGCCCGCTGACTTCGCTCGGGACCATCATGCGCAAAGGAGAACCCTACGGCATGATCTTCGGCACCAGGAATGCCCGCGACGACCAGGGCAACCTGCTCATCAACGAGTTGACCGGCCGGCCGTTCGTGCAATCCGAATCGCAGTTGCTGGGCGACCCGAACCCGGACTTTACGCTGGGCATCAACAACACCATTTCCTTCAAAAACTTCACCTTCGGCGCCCTGTTTGACTGGCGCCAGGGCGGCAAGATGTTTTCGGTCACGGCCGCTTCGCTGCTGCTGCGCGGCCAGTTGAAAACATCCGAAGACCGGGAAGCGCTGCGGGTGGTGCCCGGTGTCTACGGCGACCCGTCCACGTTTGAACCCATTCTCGACGACAACGGCCAGCCGGTCCGCAACACGACCCCCATCACGGCTTTTGACTCCCATTTCTCGGATGGCTTCGGCGCGTACGGTGCCGACGAAACCAACGTGTACGACATCACCACCATCCGCCTCCGGGAAGCGACGCTGGGCTACACGTTTCCCAAAGCTTTCCTGGAGAAGTACACCAAGGTGTTCGGCTCCTTCCGCATCATGCTCTCGGGCCGCAACCTCTGGTTCAGTTCGCCCAACCTGCTGAAGGGTTTGAATTTTGATCCCGAAGTGCTGTCAAGTTTCCCCGACTCCAACCTCCAGGGCTTCGACCTGGGCGCTGCGCCTTCTTCCCGCCGGTACGGCATCAACCTCAGTGCTACCTTCTAATCCTACCTGACCATTTCCCGATATGAAATTTTTCCGGAAATACCTGAAAATGACCAGCCTGGCGGCAGCCGTCACGATGCTGGCTTCTTCCTGCGAACTCACTGACCTCGACATCAACGACGACCCCAACAACCCTACCCAGGCCGCGCCCAACCTGCTGCTGACGGCTTCCCAGATCGGGGCAGTACGGTCGCTGGAGGCGGTGAACTACAACGTGCACGGTTTTGTGGGCCTGATCAACAGCGCCGATGATTTCAACCTGAACAACAACTCGTACAACTTTCTCTGGAACACCTTTTACTCCGGTTCCATGAAAGACATTGACGAACTGATCCGGGCGACGGAAAGCACCAACAATCCCCACTACCTCGGCATTGCCCAAACGATGAAGGCGTATTTCACGGGCATGTTCGTGGATATGTTCGGCGATGTTCCCTACTCGCAAGCCTGGCAGGGGAATGCCCCAACGGCCAATAAGGCGCCGGCGTTTGACAAGGACCAGAACATCTACGACGACCTGATCGGGCTCTGCGACGTGGCCATCGAGAACCTGGGCAAAACCAGCCCGGTAGCGGTATCCGGCGACCTGTACTACGGCAACAACGGCAGCCGCTGGCGCAACTTTGCCCGCGCCGTAAAGTTGAAGCTGCTTTTCAACGCCCGCAAAACCCGGCCCGGCTCGGCCGCTGAACTGGCCGCGGCGTTTGCCGACGTGGAGGCCAACGCACTCACTGACTTTACGTACCGGTACAACAGCCTCGCTTCTCCCGAAGGACGCCACCCGTGGTTTCAGTCGGCGTACCTGGGCGACAACACGTTCCCGCACATCAGCCACCAGTTCATGATCGAACTGATTGCCGACCAGGACCCGCGCCTGCCTTTCTACCTCAAGCGCCAGAACACCAAAGTCCTCAATCCGCTGGACCCGGGTGAACGCGGCACCATCCCGGCGTACCGTTACCTGGTAGCCCACGCCCCTACTACCCAGCGCCTCTACGGCAAAGACCCCGAACAACTGACTGCCGCAGAGCAGGATTACCTGGCCGGCTTCTTCGGCCGCGACCGCGGCGACCGCACCGGGTTGCCGCTCGATGGCGCCCTGCGTACCGCACCGGGCGTCTACCCGGCCGGGGGTTTGTACGACAATTCACCCCGGGTGCTTGACGGCAAGCAGGGTGGCTCAGGCGCCGGGATTTTCCCGCTGCTCACCAACAACATGATCAAGTTCTGGAAGATTGAAGCCATCCTCGACAATGGCGTTCCCGGCAATGCCGAAGCCTCTTTCGAAGCCGCCATCCGGGAGTCCATTGCCAATGTGGTCACCTTCGGCAAGCAGCGCGACGCCAGCGCCGCGGAGCCTGCGGCCGCCGCCATCAATGCCTACGTAAGCCTGTGGATGCAACGCTACCAGGACGCCCCTTCCAACGCGGCCAAACTGAACGTGGTCCTGAAGCAGGCCTGGTTTGCCAACTGGGGCAATGGGTTTGAAACCTGGAACGCCATGCGCCGCACCGGCCTGCCTTCCACGGTGGACGCCCCCCGGCAAAAAGTACGGCAGTTTCCCCTGCGCCTGCCCTATCCTTCCCAGGAAATCAGCAACAATAGCAACGCGGCCGGCGTCGGCGACGTGACCTTCGACCAGACTCCCGTGTTCTGGGACGTGGTGAAACTGAAATTATAATCCATTCCAATCAACTTTTGACCGACATGACTAAGAAAATACACGTCCTTCTGCTGTTTATCCTGCTGGGCGCATTTGGTTCCTGCCGCAACGAAGACCTTGACCCGTTGCCCGCCTGGGAACCGGGCCTGCACGGCTACGGCGTTTTTGCCACCAAAGAGTCCCGCGACAGCTACACCGCCAACTTCCCGGCCACGAACCAGCTCAATTCAAAAATTGACTACAAAATCCGGTGGGTTTCGCTGGACAACAAATTGAGCGTCAGCAAAATCGAATTATACG
Source organism: uncultured Cytophagales bacterium (assembly GCA_902805615.1). Classification (GTDB taxonomy): domain Bacteria; phylum Bacteroidota; class Bacteroidia; order Cytophagales; family 172606-1; genus CADCTQ01. Next base: position 4,077 of record CADCTQ010000224.1, on the reverse strand, counting down.
TCAATTTCATGGAGAGCTACCTGGACGGCGACAAAAACGAAAGAGTCGTTTCGCACGGCACGAAACTGGTGAAGACGCTGGATGCCTCCGGCAACCGCGTATGGACTGACTTCAGCGTCAGCGCCGCGGAGGTATTGGGGTTGTTCAAAGACGCCAGGTTCAAGTATGACGGCGCCACCGAAACGATGGTGTTCGCCAATCCCCTGCGCACGGCCGAGGCTCCGTTCCTGGCCAAGCGGCAAGACCCGGATCCCAACGTGCCGGCGGAGAAAAAACTGGCCGTCAGCGCGGATGAGTTCGTCCTGACCTGGCGCCTGTATACGCCGGATGACAAAGTCTTCAAGTCCTGGTCCGTCAGCATATGCGAGGAGATCACCAGCGCCGGTGAGGGCAATTCCAATTGCGAACTCGTCTGGTCGGTCCGCTAATCTCCCTTCCCTCAAAACGAAAAATGCCGGTTTGTTATAAACCGGCATTTTTCGTTTTGAGGGAAGGGAGAGAGCCCGGGTGGTTCCGGGCCCGGCCCGCGCGGATGGTTACCGGTTCTTCTGAACCATCACTTTCCGCACGATGGTCTGGTCGCCCTTCTTGATGTAGAGGAAGTACATCCCGGTGGGCAGGTGACTCACCTGGAAGGTGAGCTTGACGTTGGCACCGGCCGGCTTGGTCATCGTTTCGATCACGTTGGACTGCGCATCCACCAACTGAACCGTAATCTCCTGGTCCTTCTCCGACTGGAAGGTCACGTTGACCTTATCCACGGCCGGGTTCGGGAACACCCTGATCTTCTTGTCGTCAAACACGGGGTCTATTACCCCAATCGGTCCGGGCTGTGCCGGCTCCGGTGCGGTCGGCGTGGGCTCCGCGGGCGGCGTGGCCGGCGTCGGCGTGGCCGGCGTCGGCGTGGCCGGCGGCGGCGTGGCCGGCGGCGTGGTCGGCGTCGGTATAGCCGGTGTATACGTCGGGGGCGGAGTCGTCGGCTTAGGCTCTACGGGCGTCGTCGGTTTGGGCTCAGTCGGCTTCGGCTCAGTCGGTTTGGGCTCAGTCGGCTTCGGCTCCTCGGGCTCCGGGGTCGGATCTACGGGCTTGGGATCGGTCGGCTTCGGTTCTTCAGGCTCGGGTTCCGGAGTCGGGTCAACCGGCTTGGGGTCAACGGGCTTGGGCTCTTCGGGCTCGGGTTCCGGGGTCGGGTCAACCGGCTTAGGATTGGTCGGCTCGGGCTCGGGTTCCGGAGTCGGATCAACGGGCTTGGGATCGGTCGGCTTCGGTTCTTCGGGTTCCGGTTCCTTGGGCGGAGCTACCGGCGAGCCGGGCACGATCTCAATGCCGCACAGTTTGGCGACGCCCATGCTGCTCGTAAAGGCTACTTTGATCTGGCCGGTTGCGGTCGTCGTAGCGGCCAGTTCCCGCACCACGGCTTTGTTGCGGGCCTTTGCCGTGGCGTAAATGTCCAGGTCCGTTACGGCCCGTACCCCGTTCACGTCCACGTTGATCCTGCGCTGGTTGGATTGGCCGTACTGCGTCTCGGCCAGGTGCAGCCGGATGGTGTACGCCGTGCTTGGCTTGAGGGAATTGAAGGTATACGTGAAGTTGCCGCTCCGCTCCGACTGGTATACGCTTGCGGGGGCGGGGCTCAGTACGCCGGTTACGTCAATGGTGGCCGTAGTGCTGGTGGTAACGCCGCCGCTTACGTAATTATCGGCTACGAACGAACCCACCGCGCTGCCGCCCGAATTCACGGCGTAGGCGTTTACGGAAATGGTAGTCGTTTTCTCCCCGATCTTGCCGCTCAGCCGCACCCAGTTGTTCCAGCCCGTTACCTTGAAAATCCGCATTTCGTTCTCGCCGGGACCGTAGAAATACACGTCCTTCGTTCTGGGGTCTACCCACATGGCGCCGGCCCCGTTGTCGGTGGACTGGCAATACTGCCACAGGGGGTGATTGGTCAGGTTGGGGTTTTCGAAGAGACCGCCCACGGCCAGCCCATCGGCGTCCCAGGCGTAGGTAATGGCCGACGGGTGCCCGTCCCAACCGCCCACGAAATCGGCGGCTACCACTACGCCGTTCACCACGCCCACGTTGTTCTTAAAGGTGTAGACCGTGCCCGGCTTGGGGTGCGGGATCGGGATGCGGGGCTTGTCTACGTGCTGGCCTACCCGCCAGCGGGTGGAGCCGTCTTTGTCCACGCGGTGCATCTGGTTGTAGCTGGCGTTGCTCCAAGACGTTACGTTGGCGTTTACGGCGACGTACAGGGGGCCGTCGGCTGATTCCTTGGCGAAGAAGTTGGGCGGGTTCTGGTACACGGCCGTGACTGGGAAACCCGAGAGCTGGCCGTATACCTTCGGCGTGCTCAGGTCGCGGTAGATGGGCGACCCGGCGGAGTTCCAACCTACTACATCGTGCGTGTACACTTTGCCGTCCAGGGAGTAGCGGTAGTAGTCAAAATCCACGGGCGCCGTCAGCGACAACCGGTTGTACCCGAATTCACCCCAGTTGAAGCGGCGGTATTCGCCGCTCTGCGGCAGGCCGTCGCTGTTGGCGTCGGTCCAGATCCAGGCCTGCTTGGTATTGGCGTTGGAGAAGTTCACTTTTACGCACGGCTTCAGCGACCAGTCTGACTCATCCACGCGGATCACCTGCAACTCGTTGCGCCGCACCAGGTAGGTTACGCCGTTGCGCTTGCGTACGTGCCAGTCGTAGTAACCGCCGCCGAATACGTCCATGCCCTTGGCAAACGCCGGGGTAATGGTTTTGCCGTCGCCGGCCTTCAGGTAGTTGTACACGGAGTGGATGCGCCAGGTCTTCTTGTCCATGTCCACTTTCAAACGCATGATCTCCTGGCCGTTGATGGTATACCACACCGTGGTGGGGTCTTCCGGGTCGGGCGAAGAGCTGGGGACCCAGTAGCCGCCGCCGTACCACTCGCCGATCAGGTTGCCGGCGCTGCCGAAGTGCGCTACGCGCCGGGGGGCCGTATTCTCGACGATCAGGAAGCCGCCTTTGTTATCGGGGCAGATATCAACTACATCTTTGAAGTTCAAGGGGTTATAGAGGCCGAACCGGCGACCGCCGCGGATGCCGAACGTCTTGAGCAGGGTGCCGTTGGCGCTGAATTTCTTCACCCGCTGGCTCAGGCCCTGCTCAGCCACCAGGATGTCGCCGTTGGTGCGGTCCACGTCAATGCGGTAAGGCGATTCGAGGTTTGCGCCGATGATCGTAGTGATTGAGTTGTCTTTGCCCACTCTTACGATCCTGTTCTCGGTGATTGCCAGCACGTTGCCCTGGTTGTCAATGGCTACGCCGATGGGGGCAGGCAGGGTTGCCGACTTGAGCACGGTACCGTTCTGCGGGTGGCGCCACTGGATGGTATTGTGGAGTTTGTAGCTTATCACCACTTGAGGGTTGCTGCCGCTGTTGAAGGCAGCTATATCCATGGATTGGGCATCTGATTCTACCCAGGCTGAAGCACCGGTCCGCCGGGCACCTGGCCACAAAACGTCCCAACCGATACCCGTCGAATATTTGGTAGGGTCGGGGTCTCCTACTCTTTGGTATAATTTATTGGGCTTATTTACTTCGTGCGCGCCCACCCTGGCGTTTTGTTGCAGGTGGTAAATCCACCCATCCATGATGGCGTAAGAGTACCGGCCGATGAACCCCGAGGGCTGCCAGGCGCTCCAGAGGCGGGTTTTGCCGTCCCAGGTCATTTTCATGGCGTTGGCCACGTTTTCGGCGTTGCCCGAGCCAATGTAGATGCCGGAAGCGTCGGAGGCCACGCAGCGGGGCCCCACGTGGTTACCCAACCCTACTTCCCACTCCTCGCGGCCCTGCGGCAGGTTGGTGCCGAACGTCATGAGGTAATCGGCCTTCAGGCCCTGCGTTTCCAGCAGTTTCCAGGTGCAGGTGTTCGGGGAAGCCACGGCAACGCCCTTGTCATCCAAACCATTCCAGGTTTCGGTGTTTTCACCCGCATTTCGTTGTTGAGCAGCAAGCAGGGTCCGAACCAGTTTACCATCTGCGCTGTAGATGGCCAGTGATACTTTTCCCGCCGTGGGAAGATTATAGGTAATGGTCTTG
>CADCTQ010000223.1 GCA_902805615.1 uncultured Cytophagales bacterium | reverse complement strand
CTCTACACCACCAGCCTGTACGGGGAGTACGGGCTGACGGGCCGCCTGACCGGCATTTTCTACTTCCCCTTTTTCGTGCGGGGTACGCTCAACGAAATCCAGTACCGGCAGAGCGGCAACACGGAGCCGGGGGATGCCGTGAATGCCATCGGCGATACGGACGTGGGGTTCAAATACACCTTCCTGGCCGGCAAGCCCTTCTACGCCAGTTTCACGGTGCTGCTCGGGCTGCCCGTGGGCAACTCGGGCGGGGGCCGGTCGGGCATCCTGCAAACCGGCGACGGGGAGTTCAACCAGCTGGTGCGCCTCGACGTCAGCGGTTCGCTGAGCGCCAAAGTGTTCGCCTCGGCCCACATCGGCTTCAACAACCGCACCCGGGGCTTTTCCGACGAGTTCCGGTACGGGGCCGAAATCGGGGTCACGCTCAAAAAATTTACGCCCATCCTGAAGATCAACAGCGTGGAATCCTTCTTCAACGGCGATGCGGAAGCGGTGCAAAACGGCATTTTCTCCAACAACACCGAATATTTCTCCCCCACCGCCGAAGTGAACTACCAGTGGACGGACCACCTGGGCCTGAGCGTGTCGGGCGGCTTCGCCCTGTCGGGCCGCAACATCCTGGCCGCGCCCAACTGGAGTGCCGGCGTGTACTGGAAATTGTAAATCAGCGGTTGTACGCGTATATTAAGCTACCTTAAAAGGCCGGGAAAGGCCCGGCGACGGCGTTTTGACTTGTTGGCGTTTTGACTCTTTACAAACAGACCATGAAGAAGATACTGATGGTGGAAGACGACGAAAACGTGATCGGCCTGGTGCGGATTCACCTGGCCGACCTGCCGGGAGAGGTGCTGGCCGTCAGGCGGGGCGCCGAAGGGTTTTCCAAAGCCCTGCAACAGCCCTTTGACCTGGTGATCCTCGACATCATGCTGCCGGACATGGACGGGCTGGAAGTGTGCAAGCGGTTGCGCATGGAAGGGCTTACCACACCCATCATGATGCTTAGCGCCAAGTCGGAAGAGCTGGACAAAGTGATCGGGCTCGAACTGGGCGCCGACGACTACCTGACCAAGCCTTTCGGGGCGCGCGAACTGACGGCCCGCGTGAAAGCCCTCCTGCGCCGGGGCGACATGCTCCGGGCCAAGCCGGCGGCCCTGCCCGTTGAACCCATTGCCTTTAAGAATCTTCACCTCGATCCCCAGAAGCGCAGGGTCACGCTGGGCGAACAGCGGGTAGAACTCACCCCCCGGGAGTTTGACCTGCTGCTGCTGCTGGCGGCCAACCCCGGCCGCAGTTACTCCCGCAAAGAACTCCTCGACAGCGTGTGGGGCACCGGCTTTGAGGGCTACGAACACACCATTACCACCCACATCAACCGCCTCCGCATCAAGATCGAACCGGATTTCAACCATCCGGCCTACATTCTCACAACGTGGGGCATCGGCTACCGCTTCGCCGAATAAGCACGATGGATATTAGACATGACTGAAACAAAGCCGGCCAACCCCCTCAGCTTCTTCTCCAGAACCTGGTTTTCCGGGTTATACTGGCAATTGTCGCTCACCTTTCTGGCCGTGCTGACCCTGGTGGCCGGCACCTACGTGTACATCACCGTCACGTCGGCCCGCCAGTACTTTGAAGCGGCCCAGCAGCGGCTCAACGGCCAGGTGGCCGGGCGGATCGTGCAGTACATGTCGCCCTTCGTGGAGGACGGGGTGAACGAGGAGGGCGTGCAGCGGATTTTCTTCAACGCAATGGTCATCAACCCCAGCATTGAGGTCTACCTGCTCGATACGGCCGGGCGCATTCTCACGTACCACACCCCCGGCGATTCCCTGCTCCGCAAAAGCGTAGCCCTCGCCCCCATTGAACGCTACATTGCTTCCGGGCAAACGCTTTTCATCCGGGGCGACGACCCCAAGAGCGACGTCCGGGAAAAGATCTTTTCGGCCGCCCGCGTGGAACGCGACGGCCGCCTATCGGGGTACGTGTACGTGGTGCTCACGGGTGAACTCTACGATTCTGCGCTGGCCCTGCTGCTGGGCGACCACATTGCCCGGCTGGTGAGCCGCACCCTGGCGGTCACCCTGCTGGTGGCGTTCGTGATCGGGCTGGTGGCGTTCTGGTTCATTACCCGCAACCTGACGGCCATCACTTCCACCGTGCGCCGGTTCCGGGAAGGGGACCTGACGGCCCGCATCCGCCTGCGGGCCACCGGGGAGCTGGCCCAGCTGGCCGAAACTTTTAACCAGATGGCCGACAAGATGGCCACCAACCTGGAGGAGTTGCAAATGCTCGAACGGCTGCGCCGCGAACTGGTCGCCAACATTTCCCACGACCTGCGCACGCCGGTGACGGCCATCTACGGGTACGCCGAGACGCTGTGGCTGAAAAAGAACGGGCTGGCCGACACCGAACGGGATTACTACACCCACATCATCCTCCAGAGCGCCGGCAAGCTCAAGCACCTGGTGGAGGAACTCTTTCAGCTTTCCAAGCTGGAGGCCCTCGAAAGCACCCCCCACCGCGAACCCATCAACCTCCGGGAACTGGTGCAGGAGGTGTACCAGGCGTTCATGTTCGAGGCCGACCGCAAGGGCATTTCCCTCTCGTGCACCAACGGCGAGGGCGTCACCATCGTCGAGATTGACGCGGGCATGATGGAGCGGGTGTTGCAGAACCTGGTAGACAACGCCATCAAGTACACGCCGGCCGGCGGCGGCGTCGCCATCCGGATCACGGAGTCGGCAAATACGGTGGAGATTTCGGTGGCCGACACCGGCGCGGGCATTGCGCCGGACGTGCTGCCGTACATTTTTGACCGGTATTACCGCCGGGCCGGCAACCCCCAAAGCGCCCCGCCCGGGGGCATGGGCCTGGGGCTGGTGATCGTCAAAAAGATCCTGGAACTGCACGGGTCGCCGATCATGGTGGAAACCGGGCCGGCCACCGGCACCCGGTTCTGGTTTACCCTGCCCATTGTGCGGGCCTGAGCCGGACCGGCTACGCCCCCCGAACCGGAAATACACTCCCCAGGCTGGCTTTCATGGAAAACTTTTATCTTATTGTTATACTTTCGAGAGATTTTCCTTGCGATTCCGCTTTACCTTGGCTCAACGTGAAGAGGTAAAGTGACCGGCCCGGCCGGCGGCGGCCCTCTTTCCGTGCAAAAACCCTTCCCTACACGTAAAGCCCCCTCCGGCATGGAAACAATCAAGTACTGGTACCTGCGTAACCACGAGTTGTTCACGCAGATGAACGAAGCCGAAATCAAGGGCCTTTGCGTCATTTCCGGCTTTAAGCGGGCCCATAAAAACGAAATCATCTACTTCTCGCACGAGGAGGTGAAGCGCATTTACCTGCTCAAGAAAGGCGTCATCAAAATCGTTTCCTCCGACGAGGCGGGCAACGAAGTGACCAAAGAGGTGATGCAGGCCGGCGACCTGTTCGGCGAGATCACCATGA
>CADCTQ010000222.1 GCA_902805615.1 uncultured Cytophagales bacterium | reverse complement strand
GCTTCGATGGCTAGGTTGTGCTCTTCAAGGGTGAGGAGCAGTTGCGCGTGATTCATCCAAAAAATGGCTTAAAAGAGTAGTGTTTTATACGTACGCCCGGCCAAATTTGTTGGGAATGAGGGTCTTTCCCGGGCCGTTATCCGCACGCTTCCCCCGGCTTTGCGTACCTTTGCGGGACAAAACAAACCAGCGACACTATCTGTCCCGGTAACGTCCCCCGCGGATGGGCCGAGCCCCGGGTAGTGGCTTTTCTATCACGTATGAAGCCCGTTTATTTGCTCTTCCGGGCGGCGAAAGTGTTCTCGCTGCTCTTTTTCATCGGTGTGCTGCTGTACATCTATTTCTTTTTGCCCGACCAGGTCGGGGTGCACTTCAACGAGTGGGGGCACGCCGACAATTACTTGCCCAAAAGCCAGTTCTTCTACGGCGCGGGCATGTTCATCATCCTTTTCAACGTGGCCGTTTCGCTGCTGGGGCGGTTCCTGACGGCCCTGCCGCCGAACATGCTCCCGGTGCCCCACCGCGACCACTGGTCGGCCACGGCCGAGAACCGCAACGCGTTCAGCTACCTCCTGCGCAACTGGCTCAACGGGTTCATGACGATCATCAACGTGATCCTGGTGGCCGCCCTGCTCGTCCTGCTGCAAGTCAACACGGAGGCCAAGTCCGACATTGAAGACTACGCCTGGGTGTTCCTGACGGCCATCGGCCTCATGGTGGCGTGGGTGGTGTACCTGCCCTTGCGGCTGCTCAAGCGACCCCCGGCCGTGGCGGGGTAAGAGGCCCGTCCTCCGGCATTGGTTGATTAGTCATTGGTCATTGGGTACGCGTAAGTTGTCGTATGCGCCTGACCAATCACTAATCAACCAATGACAATTGACCAATGCACCAGTGACCAGTGGCTACGCCTCTTTGTCTTCGTCGCCCAGGATGCGGAGCCGGAGTTCGGCGCGTTGCAGGTAGTCCTGGCTGCGCTGGATGAGTCCGTCGGCTTCTTCGAATAATTGCAGGGACTGGTCGAAGGAAGCCTGCCCGTCTTGCAGGCGCTGCTGGATTTCCTTGATGCGTTCGATGGCCCGTTCGAGGACGAATTCGGAGTCTTTTTCAGGCATGGGAATGGGTGGTTAGTCGTTATGGGTTGTTCGTTGTCCGGTTGATTCTCACTCCTCACTTCTCGCTTCTCACTTCTTACTTATCCTCTTCCACCACCACCGACCGGATGCGGCCGTCGCCAAGGACGGTCTCGAGCACGTCGCCGGGCCGGGCTTCGGCGGCTGAACGTACGACCTTGCCGTTGCGGAGGGTCATCGAGAAGCCCTTTTCGAGGAAAAGCCGCGGGTCATGCTGCCGCAGGGTGGCCGCCAGCAGGTCCAACTGGTTGTGCTGCCGTTCGATCAGCAGTTTTTTCTGCCAGTTGATCCGGTCGCCCAGGTCGTCGAGCTGCTGCAAGCCGTTGTAGAGCCGGTACTTGAGGTGCGTAAGCATTCCTTGCCGCGCCCCGGCCAGGGCCGCCAGCAGGTCGAGCCGGTCGGGGGCGGCCAGTTCAGCGGCGGCCGTGGGCGTAGCCGCCCGTACGTCGGCCACGAAGTCAAGGATGGTAAAGTCGGTTTCGTGCCCGATGGCCGACACCACCGGCAGGGGACAGGCAAAGACCGCCCGGGCCAGGCCCTCGTCGTTGAAGCACCACAAGTCCTCGGCCGAGCCGCCGCCCCGGGCAATGATGACCAGGTCCACGCCCCCCCGGCGCACCAGCCCCTCCAGGGCCAGCATCACCGACGCCGGCGCCGCCTCGCCCTGCACCAGCGACGGGGCCAGCAGTACGTCGGCGGCGGGGAAACGCCGTTGCAGCGTGCGCAGCACGTCCTGGATGACCGCCCCGGTGGGCGAGGTGATTACGCCAACCGTGCGGGGGTAGGGGGGAAGCGGCTTTTTGTGCGAGGGGTCAAACAACCCTTCGGCCAGCAGTTTTTCCTTCCGCCGCAGGAATTCCTGGTACAGATCCCCTTCGCCGTCGGCCCGGAGGCCCGTGACCATCAGTTGGTAGTTGCCCCGTTGCGGGTACACCGTCACGCTGCCCTGGGCCACCACCCGGGTACCGTGTTTGAACACGCTCCGGTTGCACGTTTCGGCGTACCGCCTGAACATCACGCAACTCAACTGGGCGTCTTCGTCTTTGAGCGTAAAGTAGGCGTGGCCCGAGCCGTGCAGGGTGCAATTGGAGATTTCGCCCCGTACCGTTACGTCCTGCAACTCCGGTTCGTATTCCAGCACTTCTTTGATGCGGTAGGTAAGGTCGCTGACAGTCAGCAGGTCGGTGGGAACGTTGAACACGGGAGAGGGAAATTTGTGCCAAATTTACCAAACCGCGGCCATATGCGGGGTTGCCGGTTGCCCTTTGTTGAGTGGGGACCACCCTCACCACCCACGAAAGCGGCCACCCACGAAAAAAGCCTACCCTCCGGGGCAGGCTTCTGGTTGCGAAGCAAATGATTTCGTTGCGTTTATCCGCCCTGCACGCCTTCCCCCGGGTCCATCAGAATGGGAATGTCGCGGATGAATTCGCCCAGCCGGCGGCTGGAATACGTGCCGTAAGCATCCACCAGCACGCCCTTTTCGCCGCCTTCGCACTCGATGGCGTAAGCCACCGACATGTCGTCGGGGTTGGAGGGGCCTTCGAAGCGGTAGTGTTCCTTAATCACCAACTGACTGGCTTCGTAGGTCTTTCCCGAAGTATCTGATTGCAGGCGGCATGACTCATCGTTGTCGTCCCCACAGCCCACAATGCGGAAATCACCGGGATAGCCCCGGGCTTTCAGGTCGTTGAGGGCGTCTACCAGTCCCACGTAGTTATATGCAATAGTTCCCATAAAAGTAGATTCAAAGTGGTTAAGGTACCTGAGATACGGGCTGACCCGCCCCGGGGTTACAGCAGGACGGGCGGACGGCCTTTTTTTCCCGGCCGGGCAGATTACCCGCCCCCTGAAAAAGGCAACGCCCCCCGAAGGCGGCGCTGCCGGACGGAAGTGGTCCGGCGTGTCCCGTCTAACGTCTCCCGTCTCCGGTTAGGACTTGTTCTTGTCGTAGTTGCGGTCGAACTTGTCTTCGGCCTTGTCGAAAGCCTGTTCCAGTTCGTTGGCGGCCTCTTTCAGGCCCTGCTTGATGTCCTGCCAGGCGCTGCCCGAAGCGTTTTCGGCCTTGTCGAGCTGGGTGTCCAGCCGCTTGCGCTTGGTTTCCAGTTCGCCCAGTTCTTCCTTCATGCCGGCCTCGGCGTTGTCGCCGGCGCGGTCAATCTTGGCCCGCAGGGCGTCAATCTTGTTGTCGAGGGTGCGCAGGGCGCCGCGGGTTTCGGTCACGAATTCATTTCGCTCGTCTTTGGTTTCGGCCCCGACGCGGTCGGCGCCGCGTTCGATGTCATTGCCCACGTCTTTGGCGGCACTTTCAATTTTATCGCCGGCCTTTTCGGCTTTGTCGCCGAGGTCCTGGGCGGCTTCCTTGAGCTTGTCACCGGCTTTTTCGGCACCCTTTTCGATGTCTTCGGCGGCTTCATTGACGCCTTTGCGGGCTTCGGCCGTCTCTTCGGCTACTTCCTGTTCGGCGGTTTGGCGGTTGCTGGGGTTGTCGCAGGAGACCAGCCAGCAGGAGAGGGCCAGCACGGCGGCGCCTTTGGTGAGGAATGAGAAGATATGGGGCTTATCTGTTTTCATGGCTTGGGTACGTGTTTATGTATGGTTAAAAGTTGCAGTATAGGTACTTATACGGAGAACGGGCTGCCTGGTTTGGTGGGTGAGCACTGATATTGGGGGTTGGGAAAGAAGGGGTTCCCGGGGATCGCGCAGGAGGAAAGAGTAAGGGTTTCACGCGGATGGCGCGGGGGAAGAAAGGGGTTCTCGCAGACCTGCCCTGTAAGGGTCTCGCGGATAAGGGCGCAGATGGACGCAGATTTAGGTTTGCGGAAGGTTTGCAAACGCGTTGGGGTTCGATCCCGCAGCTAGTGCCCGAAGCGTATTTGCTCGAAGGATTTTCAGGAAGTGCCGTGCGGTTCCATGCCGCAGATGGGGTGCGATGCATTTTAGCTCGAATGATTTTCAAGGGTGCCGCTGGATTGGAGGGTACAAACCGGGCATTTGCGGGGCCTGACGGAGGGGTGTTGAACAAGGGGCTGGCTTTGAAACCATTAGGGAAAAATACGGGTTGTATGGGAAAAGGAGTGGGGCGGGACCCGGGACGCAATCAGACGCAAAGCGCTTCTTTGGCAGCAGACGACGGGACGCTTGTCTCCCGTCTGATGTCCCTTCCGGACCCGTGTCTGCCGTCTCCCATCTAACGTCTATTTTCGATATGAGCAAATATTTGCTGGGAATGCTGTGGGTGCTGGCCGTATTGGCCGGGGCCTGTACCACTGAGGCCACCGGGAATGAAGCGGCCGTACGCTACCCGTCCGATACGCTGGGCGGAAAAATCACCAGGACGGAAGCGCAGTGGAAAGCGCAACTCTCGTCGAAGGCGTACTACGTGCTGCGGGAAAAGGGCACCGAATGGCCCTACACGAGCAAGTGGCTGAAAAACAAAACGAAGGGCACCTACGTGTGCGCCGGCTGCGGCCACCCGGTGTTTGCTTCCGAAACCAAGTTTGAGTCGGGCACCGGCTGGCCGAGCTTCTTCGCGCCGCTCCGCAAAAACAGCGTGGAGACGCACGAAGACCGCGGCTTCGCCATGACCCGCACGGAGGTGGTTTGCGCCAAATGCGGCGGTCACCTCGGGCACGTGTTCGACGACGGCCCCAAGCCCACCGGGCTGCGGTACTGCCTCAACGGCGTGGCGCTGGATTTCAAGCCGGCCGAAAAAAAATAACAGGCCCGCGGGGGCCTGCTATTTGGTCGTACAGTATGAAGAGCGCATTCTTTACAGAATCACCTGCTGGGTCACTACCGAATTGCGGTTGCTGATCTCGATGGTGTACTGGCCCTTGCGCAGGGAGGACAACACGTACTTGCGGCCGAATTTTTCGTAGTTCTTCACCACGTCGGTGTACACCACGTTGCCGTGCGCATCTTTGATGCGGACGGTTACTTTGTCCTCGTTGTTGTTGGTGACGAACACCCGTACGGCGTTCTGGTCTTCGAGCCGGTACATGCCCACGGCGAGGGGCGTGTTGGCCGGGTTTTCGGCGGCGGGAGAAAATGAAGCAAATGTTAACAGGGCGGCGAAGAGGGCGTTCATGGTCTTAACATGCGAAGCGGCCCCTTATTTCCACTTCCCGGCCTTAATGCATTGCGCCCTTTGCCGTCCTCCGCCGCGCCTTTGCCGTGAAGGCGGGTTCACGCAAAGGCCGCAAAGCAGAAGCGCAAAGGGCGCAAATTATCCTCCAATCTCTCCCTTTTCCTATCCCTTAATCAACCCGTCCCGGAGCCCGGCAAAAGTCCGTTCCCGTCCTCCGGTCTGCCTTCTTAATGGTGGTCGTCGTCGTGATGGTGCTTATGCTTGTGCTTGTGTTTGTGGTGCTTGCAGTCGTCGTCGTGGCCGTGGTGGTGTTCAACCTTGTGTTCCACCAGCACAACCTTGAACGGCTCGTGGAAAACCACCAGGCGCACCAGGGAGAGTTGTTTGCGGGGCAGTACGATGCGCCAGTCGTCCTCCACCAGCACCAGCTTGAGGGTTTCCTTGCGCACCTTTTCGCCCACCGTGATCTGCACCTTCAGGTTCACCTGTTCCACCATCGGCTTTCTTTCCAGGATCACCACCTTGATTTCGGGTTTCTCGCCGTGCTTCTTTTCGTGCTGACGGGCGTCTTTAATGACCACGTCGAGCACCGGCCGCGTTTCGGGCGTTACCAGCGTCTGGGCTTTTTCGAGGTCGTTTTCTTCCAGGGCTTCGAAGAATTCTTCGGTGGTTTCTTCGGCTTCTTCCACCTCCGCTTCGGTCGCTACTTCGGGTTTTTCCTTGTCTTTCTTGTTGCAGGACACGGCCAGCAGCAGCACGAGCAGCATCGTAAGCAGCCGCACCGGCAAATGGGTCTTTCTCATGGCAGTTCTTGAATAAAATGAAACCGCCAAGTACGCACCATTCCCCGGCCCGGAAGGGTATTTTTCCGCGTCTCATCCCTCCCGGGTAGTATTTTTTACTTTTTTGTATAATCTTGGCAGAACGCCAATACCCAATACCCAATACCCAGTACCCGATACCCAATACCCCATGCCGCACTGGAAAAATGTACTCAGCAAACTGGCCAGCAACGCCGACGATCACTTTGACGAACTACTCAGCCAGTACAAACGCCGGAGCGGGCGGATAAGGCCCATCCAGGTGGTGCCCTACCGGGGTTTTGGCAATGCGGAGGAAGTGTACCTGCGGGGCCGGGTGCTGGAAGACCGCGAAATTCCCCAAGCCACCGACAAGGATTCCGTGTGGCGCAACCTGTTGTCCATGTACGAACGGGTGCACAGCCGGGAGGTCAGTAACGTGCAGGTGCAACTGTTGCTTGGCGGCAACACGCACATTGCCACCACCAATGCGGAAGGGTACTTCGAGTTTCGCCTCAACATTACGGAACCGCTGTCAACCACCCACGCATGGCACCGCGCGGAGGTAAAGCTGATCGAACCCTTCGTGGCCGACAGTGGCGGGGTGTCCGCCGAAGGGCACATCCTGGTTCCCCCGCCGACCAGCCAGTTCGGCGTGATCTCCGACATTGACGACACCATCCTGGTGTCGAGCGTAACCAACCGCATCCGGATGGCCCGGCTGGCGTTTCTCAACAATGCCCGTACCCGGCTGCCCTTCCCGGGAGTTGCCGCTTTTTACCGGGCCCTGGAAAGCGGTCCCGAAACCACCCTGTTCAACCCCGTTTTCTACGTGTCGAGCAGCCCCTGGAACTTCTACGACCTGCTGACCGACTTTTGCGACGTGCAGAACATTCCCAAGGGGCCGTTGATGCTGCGCGACATGGGCTTTGACAAAGACCAGTTCCTCGTCGGGGACAGCGTGCGCCACAAGACCGTGCAGATCGAGCACATCATGCGGATTTGCCGCGACCTGCCCTTCGTACTCATCGGCGACAGCGGGGAGCAAGACCCCAAAATCTACCTCCAGGTGCTTAACGACTATCCCAACCGGGTCAAAGTCATCTACATCCGGGAGGTATTCCGGAAAAGGCACCTGGAACGGCGGCGTAAACAGTTTGCCGAACTGGCTGCCGAAGCACAACGCCTGAACGTGCCGATGCTGCTGGTGAAAGACACCGTGGAGGCGGCCGAACACGCCGCCAGCATCGGCCTCATTGACCCCGACGCCATTCCCGGCATCCGCGCCGACAAACGCACCAACGAAATCGCCCCGACAACCCTGAAGCAAGCGGAAGAGGAGTAGGGAGTCGTAAGTCGTAAGTGGGATCGGGAAGGGATATGCTGCGTTGAGGCTGATGATTCCTCAAGTTAGGAGGGGCGTTGTCAGCCGTGCCCGGAAACGGTTCCTTCCCGATCCCACTTACGACTGGCGACTTACGACTGTTTTACCACTGAATTTCCTCCTTCGCCAAAAATGCCCCGATGCCGCGGCGGCAGTCGTCGGTGGCGCGGGCCTGGGCGTTGGTTTCGGCGGCCAGTTTGAGGCTGGCCGGGAGCGACAGGCCGGGAAGCTGGGCCAGCAGGGCCTTGGTGGCGGCGACGGATTGGCCGGAAGTGCCCGTGCAGAGCTGCCGGGCAAAGGCGTTCACGCGGCTTTCCAGGTCGGCTTCCTCCACCAGGTAGTTGACCAGGCCGTACGCCTGCGCCCTTTCGGCCGGAATGATTTCGCCCGACAAGAGGAGTTCCCTGGCCCGGCCTTCCCCGATCTTGCGCACCAGGAAGGCGCTGACGATGGCCGGCACGAAGCCGATCTTCACTTCCGTATACCCGAACCTGGCGGCGGGCACCGCAAACGAAAAGTCACAGATGGCCGCCAGCCCGCAGCCGCCGGCCAGCGCGTGCCCCTGGATCTGGGCGACGATGGGCTTGGGCAAGGTGTACATCAGTTCGAACAATTCGGCCAGGTGGCCCGAGTCGGCCAGGTTTTCGTCGTAGCTGTTCTGCTGCAACTGCTGGAGCGTTTCCAGGTCGGCCCCGGCGCAGAAGGCTTTGCCGTTGGCTTTGAGCACGATGACCTTTACGCCCGCGTCGAGGTTGGCCTGGTGGAGGGCTTCTTTCAACGCGGTGACCAGGGCGGCGTTGAGGGCGTTGCGTTTGTCGGGCCGGTTCAGCGTGAGGTAGGCGATCCGTTCGGCGGTATGGTACTGGAGGGGTTGCATAGACTTGACCTGGAATGACGTAGCCGCAAAGATCGGAATTATTCCTCCCACACCCACGCCCCGTCTTCGGCCATCCAGTGGCAGGGAATGCCGGCGGCCGTTGCCCCGGCTTTGAGCTTTTTGCCCAGGTAGTACTTGTTGGAAGAGTCAATGATGAGATGCCCGGCGTGGCCCGCCAGGCCGTCCAGTTTGCGCAGGGCGTTGTGCTGCACCACCAGGTAATCCGTGCGCAGGGCCGCCAGCCATTGTCGGGAAACGGGGCGGTGCAGGAAAGTAAACCGCTTGCCGCGCCACACCAGCAGCGAATACCCGTCAAAGTGCCGCCACGCCTGGGCTTTGGGGTCAACGTCTGAAAAATGGGCGTACGTGTGCGTGGTCACGCCGTGCCCCCACCAGTCGTTGAGCAGGTGAAACCGGATCTTATTTTCGTTGGCGAGCAGCGCCGAGTCGGCCACGAACACGTGCCGCTTGCCCTCGATGAGGTCGCAGGTGGAGAAGCCGTTGACCGAATAGATGGCCAGGCGCCGCTGCCCCTGGTGGCGGCTTTCGGCCGCGGCATCGAGGAACACCAGCACCGCCAGCATACTACCCCCCACGCCCAGTTGCCAGGGCCGCCGGTATTGCAGGAAAAGCAGGCCAAACACCAGCAGTCCGCCCAGGGCGGCAAATTCCAGGCGGCTGAGCGCAAACCCGCCAACAAGCGCGTAGGGCAGCTTTTGCGTGAGGAAAGCCGACGCGTTGAGCAGCCAGATCGTTTTGCCCAGCAGCCACCCCACCGCCGGCCCGGCGTACGGCACCGGCGAAACGGCCAGCAGCGCCAGCCCGGCGTACAGGATGCCCGACGACAGCGGAATCACCACGAGGTTTGCCAGCAGGAAGTACAGCGGGAACTGGTGGAAGTAAAACAGGCTGAAGGGCAACACGGCCAGTTGCGCCGCCAGGCACGTAGTGCTCATGCCCCAGATTTTATCCGGCAGGTAACCGTCGAATTCCAACCACCCGTACAACTTGGGTTGCAGGTACACGATGCCCAGGATGGCTACGTACGAAAGCTGGAAACCCACGTCGAGGAGCAGGTGCGGGTTCCAGCCGAGCAGGAAAAAGGCGGAGGCCGCCACCAGGTTGTACGTGCTTTTTTCGCGGCCCAGAGCTTCGGCCACCACCACGAACGAGAACATGACCACTGCCCGCAGCACCGAGGCCGAAAGCCCCGTCACGAACGCGTAGAACCACAGCAGCGCCAGCGAGACGGCCGCAAAGAGCAGGTTGCCGAACCGCACCCGCTTGAGCCCCCCGAGCAGCAGCGTGATGATCCAGAACACGATCACCACGTGGGCGCCCGACACGGCCAGCACGTGCATGGCGCCGGCGCTGGCGTAGGCGTCCCGCAGTTCGTCGTCGAGCACGTCGCGGATGCCCAGCACGAGCCCGGTGGCAATGGCGTACTCCCGCGGGTCGGGTACGTACTGCCGGAACACGCCGTCGGCCCAGGCCCGCACGCGGAGGGAAGCGGCAAACACGGGGTTGGGCGACCCGTGCCCGGTCACCTCGTACGCACCGGCCTTCACGAAACACTGGTGGTACACCTGCCCGATGGCGAGGTAGGCCCGGTAGTCGAATTCGCCCGGGTTGGCCGGCGGCGGCACCGGGCGGGGCGCGCCCCGGACCAGCAGTTCGTCGCCGTAGCGGAGGGGCGCGGCGGTTTTGTCGAGGTACGCCAGCACCTTGCCCGCGGCGGGCCGCCACTGGCCGTCCACGCGGATCTCGCGTACGGCCACTTCGGCCTTGTAGCGGTTGGGCCGCGCCTGCACTTCGGAAATCACCGTGCCGGTGAAGTGCGTCACGGCGCCCGGCTGGTGGAGCAGGTGCGCCGGGTCGGTGGTGGCGTCGTGGCGGTGGGTGAGGGCGGCGCCGGCCAGGGCTACGACGCCGAAGGCCAACGCGCCGAACGCGGTTCCGAAGCGTTTGCCCCCGGCAAAGCGGCGCTGGAGGGCCCACAGGGCAACGTACAAACCGACCAGGCCGGCCAGGCTCCCGCGGGCAAAACCTACGTCGAAGGGCAGCCCGGCCAGCACCCAGGCGATGCCGGCGGTCAGGTACAGCAGCAGCCGCACGAACACGTACGGCGCCCAGGCCGAGGGCGGCGTGGCCCGGCGGTACCAATTGAGTTTCTGATGCTTATGGTCTGCATTGCGGCGGCGAACGGTAGGAGGCATGTCAAAAAGAGTTGCGGTTTTCGAAACTATCGTTAACTATTCGGCCATTCCCGGGTTTAATATCCCAAAACCTACCTGTTCCAGATTTTCCGGATTTGTCGCCAAAACCCCCATTTTCCCCTATGAACCCCGCAACGCCCAACCGCCTCTGCCTCATTACCGGGGCCAACTCCGGCATCGGCCTGGTAACGGCCCGCGAACTGGCCCGCCAGGGCATGGCCCTCGTCATGGTGTGCCGCAACGCCGCCAAGGGGGAGCAGGCCCGGCAGGACGTACTGGCCGCCAGCCGCACCAAAAAGGTGGACCTGCTGCTCGGGGACCTGGCCGACTTCGCCTCGGTGCGCCGGCTGGCCGGGGAAGTGCGCAACCGCTACGGGCACCTGGACGTGCTCATCAACAACGCGGGGCTGATGGTGGACCAGCGCACGACCACCGCGCAGGGCATCGAAACCACCTTTGCCACCAACCACCTGGGACCGTTTCTGCTCACCAACCTGCTGCTCGACCTGCTGCGTAAGGGCCGCGCGCCGCGCATCGTGAACGTTTCTTCGGAAGCCCACCGCTTCGCCCGCTTCCACCCCGACGACCTGGTTGCGCCCAAAAAATACAGCAGCATGGTGGCCTACGGCAATTCCAAGCTGGCCAACATTTTGTTCTCCAATGAGTTGGCGCGGCGGCTGGCACCCGACGGCATCACTTCCAACAGCCTCCACCCGGGCGCCGTCAAGACCAACTTCGGCGCGGGCAACGGGGGAATCCTGGCCCTGGGCTTTAGCCTGTTCAAGCCTTTTTTCATCACCCCCGAGCAGGGCGCCGAAACAAGCATCCACCTGGCGGCTTCACCCGAAGAAAAGGGCCGCACCGGCCTGTACTACGTCAAAAGAAAGCCCAAAAACCCTTCCGGGGACGCCCGCAGCGACTACTTCGCCCGCGAACTCTGGACCCTGAGCAGCCGGGTAACGGAGGTGGAGAGTTAGGGAGTTAGAGCGTTTAACCCGCAGAGGGCACGGAGAAAGATAGGGAGAGGTGATTTCACCAAAGGTTTTAAACAAAGGCAAGAGACCCAATGAAAGAAGGGTGGTGTTAGTGGGGTATGCTTCCTTGACAGGCGGCACAGGTCGCGATGCGGGAAGATGTCGCATCGCGGTTCCCCTCCTCGGAGGGGCCGGGGGTGGGTTTACCTCCATGATGCAAGTGATCAAGGGATCACTGTATTAGCCTGTTTTGGACTGGGTGATTGTAATGCCTTATAAAGGAGCATTTGCGTGGAGAGAAAGCGCTACAATGATGTGGTGATCCCTGTAGTACGCGTAGCCTTCCGGTTAACCCACCCCCGGCCCTACTCCGAGGAGGGGAGCCGCGATGCGACCCCTTCCCGCCATGCGGCCCTTTCCCGCAACGCGACGCACTACCCGGAATCGTTCGCCTTTGCGCCACTCAGAAAGTCACGCCCAGGCGGATGTGATTGAAGGCAAAGCCGGCCCGTACGTTTACCCCGGGGGTATTGGCCGCCCCGAGCCCGGCGTTGTATAGTTCTACTGCCCTCGTGGCGTGTTTGTTGTACCCCACCCCGAACGGCACCGACAGCCCCAACAATCCGACGCCCGCACCGGCTACCAGCCAGTTGGGTTGATCGCCCCGGATCAGACCGCCCAACTGGTAGCCGATCAGGAAGCCACCGGCAACGCTGATGAGGGAACCCAGTGCGTGGTTGGTACGGGCCTTTTTCATCTCGGCTTGGGCGGCCGGATTGCTGCGGGTCATGAGTGAGAGTTTGCGGGCTGTCAATTGTTTTCCGTTCAGTTCGAAACGGGTGCCGCCAAACACCTTCCTGGTTTGAATGGAGTCTGATTTGGCCTGCGCCAGGCAAACCGTGCCGCGCAAAGCCAAAAGGCTTACGAACAGCAGAAAAAACGTTTTCACGCGTGCAATGTGTTTAGTGGTGATTGAATGGGTTGCTGCGGCTGACCGGCTTCGTTCAACGTTGGTTGTTCCGGGTTCGACAGACGCTCCTCAATCTAATAATAATACCAGTACGAACCTGATCGCAAAGGAAGATCGGGGAGAATCTGGGGAAATCGGGGGACATGTATGGAATGGCGCCTTCCCCGGAGGAGCCACAACAACTAACCACCTGAATGCCGCTTTGAATCAGGTTTTTTGAAATCCAGGTAACGCCCTGAGCCGTGCACTCCCCAAATTCCTAAACGCGCCAACGCTCAAACTCCCAAAATCTCCCTTAACCCTTTCCCCACGTCTCCGTAGAAGACTATCAGAAAACAAATCCTCAACCATGGACTTCATCATTCATCTACTCATCAACGCCGCCATCATCTTCGTGGTCGCGTATATCATGCCCCAGATTCACATCCGCAGTTTCGGGCTGGCCATTGTGGTGGCCATCGTGGTCGGGTTGCTCAACGCAACCATCGGTTGGCTGCTCCGCCTGCCGCTTACCATTGTAACGCTGGGGTTGCTGAGCTTCTTCGTGCGCCTGTTCGTCACGGCGATCATCATCAAGCTGGTGGACAAGCTGTTCAAGGGATTCGAGGTCCGGGGTTTCTGGCCGGCGTTGGTGCTGGCCCTGGTCGTTGCCCTGGCCGGCTCTTTCCTCGATGGCGTATTTGTGCACGGTTAGACCGTACGCAATTTTTATTCTCCTGTATCTGATTTGTTAAAAACCGCGTGGCCGCCTGGCTACGCGGTTTTTATTTGCCCGTAAAAGTCGGCCAGGGCGGCGTGGAAGGCGGCGGCGTTGTCGGCCCAGGCGACGTGACCCGCCCCCGGAATTTCATAGCCGCGGGCGGCGGGAAACCGCTTGAGTACCGGCCGGCGGGTCCGTTGCAGAAAATCCCGTTCGGCGTACAGCACGCCCACCGGCACGCTCAGGGCATCGGCCAGGCCGTCGAGTACGCGGGCGGAGGTTTTGAGAATGGCCCGGACGGTTCCCGCGGCGGCTTTCCCGCTGATGCCCGCCCGCAGCGCCGGGTCCAGGGGTGGGGCTGCCTCGGGGTCGAAGAAATAGTATTTCCACACGGTGCCGTAGAATTGCTGCCAGCCGGCTTCCGAACCGCCCAACTCGCCCCGCACCCAGCCGGAACTGATCCGCAACAGGTCGGGCACCAAAAACCGCCGGGCAATGAACACCGACTCTTCGGCGATCATGGCGGCCCACTGCCGGCCGGGACCGGGCACGGGACTGCTCAGGAAAAGACTGCGCAGCCGCGGGGCGTACTGCCGGGCGTAGAGCTGGGCCAGCAAACCGCCCCAGGAGTGCCCCAGCAGGTGAAACGTCCGCAGGCCCAGGTGGCCGGCAACCGCGTTGATGTCGTCGAGGTACCGGTCCAGCGCGTACGACCCGTCCAGGGCCTTTGATTTCCCGGCGCCCCGCTGGTCGAAGGTGATGGCCCGGAAGCGGCGCCCCAGGTGCGCGGCCACTTCGTCGAGGTAATCGGGTACGCCGGGGCCGCCGTGCAGCAGCACCACCGCCTCGGGGTGCGCCGGGCCGTGTACCTTTACGTGCAGGGCGGCGTGTAAGGATCGGACGGTGAAAGCTTCCAAAGTGCGGGTACGTAGGTGGACGGGAAAGTAGAAGCCCGCACGAGACGAAACCGGCTCGTGCGGGCTAAAACGTGTCTCTGATCTATGTCTATCCCAGGTGATTACTGGTACGTTGCATCCCTGTGTACGCGCCCCGCCGGGCCAGGGTTGGCGGCCTTTGAAAAAAGAAACCGGGAAATTTTGGCGGGAAATCAGTAGCTTTCGGAGCCACGCGCCGGGTGTCAGTTCCAGCCCGGGAATGCACCGTTTTCGGGCTGTCCCCGCATACAAAACCGGCCTTTCGTACGTTATCAGGAACAGTCCGTGCACCACGCTATCGAACCGCACTCCCGTTTTGCCGTATAGGCACCCGTGCACGATTACCGTTCGCCCCGATTTACACCAACCGCGTTTACGGCAGGAACAGCCTGCCGGAGCGGGTAAACCGTAAAGGCTTTCCTCCCAGTACCCCCTTTGCATTGCCGGAAAGCCTTTCTTGCTGAGTACACGTATGTTCGCACCCAACAATAACCATGAGGATTCCGGCGGGTTTTATGAGCAGCTACTGGCTCATTTGCCGAATGGAGTGGTGGTGCTGACGCCCGTGCGGGAGCCCGGCGGCAGGATCACCGACTTCACGTTTGCCTTCGTCAACCCGGCGGGAGAACTGCTTTCGGGGTACCGCCTGGCCGACCTGGCGGGCAAAACCCTGCTCGACATTTTTCCCGACCACGCCGAAAAGGACATCATCGGCCAGTACGCCAAGGTGGTGGAGTCGGGCCGCAGCCAGACGCTGGAGTACGAGTACGTCCGCGCAGGCCGCCGCCGCCGGTGGTTCCGGGTCAACGCCGTGCGGTTCGGCGCCGGGCTCATCACCTCGTTCGAAGACATCAGCACCCTCAAACGCACCGAACTCGAACTGCGGCAGAACCAGCACTTCGTGCAATCCATTACGGAGGCCACGCCCGAAATCATCTACGTGTACGACCTGCTGACCAACAACAACGTGTACGTCAACCAGCGGTTGCAGGACGTGCTGGGCTACTCCGTCCGCGACGCCCAAAGCGTGTCGTTCTACCCGCTGGTGCACCCCGACGACCTGGCGATGATGCAAGACCGGGCGCGGCTCTTCGAGCAGGCTTCCGACAGCGACGTGGTCGAGAATGAGTTCCGGATGCAGGCCGCCGACAAAACCTGGCGGTGGCTCTACGTGCGGGCCGTCG
Organism: uncultured Cytophagales bacterium; assembly: GCA_902805615.1. Lineage (GTDB taxonomy): Bacteria > Bacteroidota > Bacteroidia > Cytophagales > 172606-1 > CADCTQ01. The sequence goes on along the minus strand of CADCTQ010000222.1, from coordinate 837 downwards.
TGTTCCGGCGCACGGCCGAGGGCAAAGCCTGGCAGGTGGTGGGCACGGCCCGCGACATCACCGGCCGCAAACGCATCGAAGAAGAACTCCGCCAGCAGCAGCACCTGCTGGCAACCATTGCCGACGCCACGCCCGACGTGATCCTGCTCGTGGACCTGATCGAAGACCGCGTGGTGTACGCCAACCGCCACGCCGGCCGCGGCCTCGACATTCCGACCACGCAGTTTGTGAACATGAACGAGGTGGAACGCCGGCGGTGGGTGCTGGAAGAAGACCTGCTCAAACGCACGGCTTTCCTGCGGGGCTTCGCCGAAGCGCACGACAACGAGGTGCGGGAGGTGGAGTACCGCATCAAGGACGCCCAGGGCAAGTGGAAGTGGGTGTGGACCCGCGGCAAGGTGTTCCGCCGCCTCCCCGACGGCCGGGTGTGGCAGATCATCATGGTGGGCCAGGACGTGACCGAGAAAAAGGAGAACCAGCGGCAACTGCGCACGGCCAATGCCGAACTCAAAGCCCGGCAGGAAAACCTGCGCGACCTCAACAACCAGCTCGAAGAACGGGTGCGCCTCCGTACGCAGGAACTGGAGGAAAGCGTCCGGCGGTTCGAGATGCTCCTGGAAGCCATTCCGCAGATGGCCTGGACGGCCCTGCCCGACGGCCGCGTCAACTACTACAACCAGCAGTGGTACCAGTACACGGGCACCACACCCGAGGAGGCGCCCGACGAAGCCTGGAAGGCAGTGATGCACCCCGACGACGTGGAAGGCTCCTCGCAGAAGTGGCTGCACTCGGTGCGTACCGGCGAAGGGTTCGAGCAGGAAAACCGCCTGCGCCGCG
>CADCTQ010000221.1 GCA_902805615.1 uncultured Cytophagales bacterium | reverse complement strand
AGCTCACCGTGGACGGCGACCTGTCGGACTGGCCGAAAGACCTCACCAAGTACCCTTTGGGGGAATACAAAGACGGGCCGGGCCCCAAAAGCGCCACCGACTTTGCCGCCCACTACCGGGTGGCCTACAACCCCGACGACCGGTCGGTGTACCTGGCCCTTGAAGTCACCGACGACGACCACGTGGTGGATACCACCAAAAACCGCGAATGGAATACGCAGGATTGCCAGGAGTTGTACATTGATGCCCGCCACCTGCCGTTCGGCTCCGGCGTGGCTGCCTACATGATGAGCAAGACTTACCGGAACATCAACAAAATGACCTGGGACCCCGTGTCCGCCGCCGCCAGTTGGGACAACGTGGAGGCGAAGACGGTCCGGAAGGGCAACCGTACCGTGTACGAGTGGCGCGTGGGCCTCGCCGAACACCTGTACCCGGGCCGCTCCATCGGCTTCGACCTCAACGTGTTTGACAAAGACAAAGACGACTTCACCGTCATCCCCTGGGGGCAGGGCGGCTATAAGTTCAAAACCCCCGGTAACATAGGCGACCTGGTGCTGATGAAGGCCGGCGAGGGGCTCGGCACGATCAGCGGCAAGATCAGGTGGAAAGAGGCGACGGAGCAGAAGCTGCCGGGCCGGGTGCGCCTCACCTCCGTGCAAACGGAAGCCCTGTGGGTGGACGCCAAGGTGGATTCGCTGGGCCGGTACGCCGTGCAACTGCCCGCCGGTACCTACCGCATCACCATGCCGGCGGCCCTGGTCCGGAAAGAGGACGATGTGTACCGCATTGACGACAAGACGCTGGCGGAAGTAACCCTGAAAGCGGGCGGGAAAGCCGCCGCACCCCTGGGTGAAGTAACCCGCAGCACGGCACCCCAACTGGTTCCGCAGCAAGGCATTCTCCACGCCTTCGACGCCGGCAAGGCCAAACAACTCGACCAGTTCGTGGAGGCTTACCAACAGTTCTACCAGATTCCCGGGGTGTCGCTGGCCCTCATCAAAGACGGCAAGGTGGTGTACCACAAGACCTACGGGGTGGAGAACTCATTTACCGGGGCAAAAGTGACCGACAACACCTTGTTCCAGGCGGCCTCCATCACCAAATCCGTGTTCGCGTACGTGGTCAACCGGCTGGCCGAACGGGGCGTGATTGACCTCGACAAGCCGTTGTACCAGTACCTGCCGTTCGAAGACATTGCCCACGACGACCGCTACAAGCTCATCACGGCCCGGCACGTGCTTTCGCACCGGACGGGCTTTCCCAACTGGGCCTACAACAATGCCGACGGCAAGCTGGACATCAAGTTTACGCCCGGCACCAAGTACGGCTACTCGGGCGAAGGATTCGAATACCTCAAGCGGGTGGTGGCCCACATCACCGGCAAACCCATCCTGCAGGTGCTGCAAGAGGAGGTGGTGGGCCCCATGAACATTTATAACGTCCACTTCGCCGAAAACGAGGAACTGACCAAAGTGGCGGCCCACGGCCACTTCGACAACATTCCCTCCCTCCGCAACTACGCCTCCGAACCCGGCATGGCTTACAGCATGTACACGGAAGCCAAAGGCTTTACGCAGTTCATGCTGGGCCTGCTCAACGCGCAGGGGATGCAGCCGGCCACCTACACCCGCATGCTCACCATGCATTCGGAACCCCCCCTCGAAAAGGGCGAGAAAAAGCCCCGCTACAAGGATGGCATGGGCCTGGGCATTGCCGTGCGGGAGTCCCCCTACGGACCGGTGTTCGGGCACGGGGGCAACAACGGCGACTTCCAGTGCCAGTTCGAGGTGTACAAGGACCTGAAGATGGGCTACGCCATTTTTACCAATTCCAACTACGGCTCCGAGCTTTGCCGCGAAATGAAAGCCCTGCTGGTGGAAGGCAAGGAAGAGGTGGCGCAGAAGTAAAAACGCAAAGAAACAAGCCCCCTTGCAACCATTGCCCCCGCAGAAGGGTCCGGGTAAACGGAGCCTGGAAGCAGAACCTGCCGCAGCCGGGCGTTCTCTTCCGGGCGCAGTTTGTGCCGGTGCTCCTGACCCGGCTCACGCTTAACCGATACGATAAAGCCATGAAAATTTCCAAAACGCTTCTCCAAGCCATTGCCGTAGCCGTGACGATCGCTACGGTAACTACCTCGTGCAATGAGGAACAGCCCGGACCTGAAGACGGCAAGACCAAGGAACAGCCGGCGCCTTACGACTGTCCCGGCTGCGGTATGGGTTAATGCCCCGGCCCGTACCTTGCAGTTCCCGTTTCCAATTCTTTCCGTGCAATGGGCCGGCTTCGGCCGGCCTTTTTACCATGTCCTCCATCCATTCCTCCATCGCCTGTAACCTTGACGCCAACATCCTGCTGGCGGCGCTGCCCCTCCTCGAAGCCGGGCAAGTGCAGGCCCTCGAATGGTCTTTCGACACGATTTCCGACCCGGCCGGAATGCCGGAATGGTTCACCGGACTGCTCGAAGTGTTTGGTCGCGAAAACCGGCTGGTCGGGCACGGCGTTTTCTTTTCACTGTTTGCGGGAAAGTGGACGGGAGAACAGCAGCAGTGGCTGAACCGGCTGAAAACCCTGGCCGCAACGTACCACTTTGACCACGTGACGGAGCATTTCGGGTTTATGACCGGAGCGGATTTCCACAAGGGCGCCCCAATCAGCGTTCCGTTTACCCCCGCCACCCTGGCCTTGGGCCGCGACCGACTCATGCGCATCCACGACGCCTGCTGTTGCCCGGTTGGGCTGGAGAACCTGGCCTTTTCGTATTCCCCCGAGGAAGTACGCCGGCACGGGGCGTTTCTCGAAGGGTTGCTCGAACCTGTCAATGGGTTCCTCATCCTGGACCTGCACAACCTGTACTGCCAGATGCGCAACTTCGGCGTGGGAGCTGATGAACTGCTGTCGCTTTATCCGCTCGGGCGGGTGCGCGAAATGCACCTCTCCGGGGGCAGTTGGAGCGATTCGCAGGTGAACCCAACGCGGCAGATAAGGCGCGATACCCACGACAGTGCAGTGCCGGCGGAAGTCTTCGCGCTGCTGGAAAGTACCCTCCCCAAGTGCCCCAACCTGAAGTACGTGGTGCTGGAACAGCTCGGGAGCGGTCTGGCTACCGAGGAGAGCCGACGGGCATATCAGGAAGATTTTTTAACGATGGACCGCATCGCGCAGCGCGGCACCGAACGTGCTGTGGGCGTGCTGCCCAACGCTTTCCTGCCGCTCCGGCCCGTCGTTGCGGCCCCGGTGCCGCCCGAAGATCCGCAACTGCACGCCCAGCAGGTAGCCCTGTACACCATTCTCGAAACGGCGGCCGATTGCGCCGAAGCGCAAACCCTGCTCCGGGCTTCGGCCCTTGCGCATTCCGACTGGCAGGTTGAGCAGTGGGAACCGGCTATGCTCGAAACCGCCCTCGCCATTGCCCAAAAATGGAAAGACGGTTTTAACCCGTCCCCTACCCCTCTCCAACGTCGGA
>CADCTQ010000220.1 GCA_902805615.1 uncultured Cytophagales bacterium | reverse complement strand
GCGATGCGACGCCAGCCGCGATGCGACGCCAGCCGCGATGCGACGCCAGCCGCGATGCGACGCCAGCCGCGATGCGACGCCAGCCGCGATGCGACGCCAGCCGCGATGCGACGCCAGCCGCGATGCGACGCCAGCCGCGATGCGGTCCTTCGTACCCATCTTGCCGCTGGCGAGAAAGAATCCCTGCTGGGAGAGTCGCTTCGCAGTCCTCCGTGATACTCCGCGTCCCCGTAGTGAATGGTATTCCCCACCACAACCTTCTGTCAATACAACTAACTACTAACTACTGACTACTGACTACGCCGCCATGCTGTACAGGCCGCCGAGCCAGGCGGAGGCCCGCTGGAGGAAAAATTCACCGACCTGGCCCTGAATCCGTTCGCGGGTGGCCGCGTCGGGCACGGCCTTGAGCAGGGCCGCAAAGTCGTAGCCCAGCGAGTGGCTTTCCAGGTACTGAACCTGGTCGAGCAGCACCGTCCGTACCTGCGGAAACCGGTCGGCCAGCTCCAGCATGAACGCCTTGCGCACGCTGGCCCTTACCTTGGGAATGCGGGCAAACTGTTCGGGGTGCTGCTGCATCTCGGCAACGGCCCGCAGGCCCTTCGTCCATTCGCCCCCGGGCCGCGGCGCCAGCAGGTTGTCCTGCCGCGACGACAGCCAGTGGTGGAAAAAGTGGACCGCCACTACCTCCCAACGGTACAGGTCCAGGTAGTAATCCTCGGCGATCTGGTTTACGTGCTGCTCCATGCATTGGGCCACGTCGGCTACCAATACGGGAAAAATCGCGGTGGTCATGGCTGTACGTTTTGTATGGTTGATCAGGGTAGGCAATTGAAAATGAAAAACTGACAATTGAAAATAAAAAATGGGCGGCCCCAATACCCAATACTCAATACCCAATACCCAATACTCAATACCCAATACTCAATACCCCCTTACCGTCCCTGGAAGATGGGAGCCAGCGACGATTTGCGGGCGAAGAACTGCGTGGGCGTTTCGCCGGCCAGGTTCTTGAAATCGCGGATGAAGTGCGCCTGGTCGAAGTAACCACAGGTGTAGATCACGTCGAGCCACGAGAACTGCGGGTGCAGCCGGAGCAGCTTGAACACGTGGTTGATCCGCGCGATGCGGGCCAGCAGCTTGGGCGTTATGCCTACCCGTTCCAGGAACTTCCGCTCCATCTGCCGTTCGCTCACGCCGAACTCGTCGGTGAGTTCGCCCACCGAAACACTGCCGCCGCTGCCCATGATCTTGTTGACCGCCTTGGGAATGTACGGCAGGGCGTTGGGCTTGCTGGGTACCCGCTGCATGAGGAAGCTTTCCACCAGGGCAATCCGCGTGAGGGTCGAGTCGGCCGCCATGATCTGCCCGGTCAGCGTTACGGCGCTTTCCCCGAGTACCTCCGTCAGGATCAGGCTGCGGTTGGTAAAGGCAGTCATGGGCAGTTGCAGCAGTTGGTACAAGCCATCGGGCTTGAACTTCACGCCCAGGGCGCCGGTGGTGCCGGTCGTTTCCAGGTTGATGAACTTGTCGAGCTGGCCCACGATGAAGTTACGCGGCATCCGGCGCGGCGCGTCGTCACCGAAGGAAGCTTTAAAGGTGTTGCCGTACACGAATACCATTTCGGGGTGGGCGTGGGGCAGCACTTTGTCCCGCACGGGCTGGTTGCTGGGTTGCGGTTCGCCCTCCAGCAGCCAGTAGCAATCCACGAAGGGTTGCAGCGCCTCGTTGGGAACAAATTCACGGTACGTTAAGCCATTCCCCGCTTTGACGGCAGCGGAAGTGTTAAAGGTTGAAGGGGTCATAGTTTTGTCGGTTTGATGGGAACAAATCTATGGGCAACTCCCGGCAATTGTCTAACACGGGCATTGCAAAGGCTAACACAGGCGTACCAGGCAAAAAATGACGAGAAAATGGTATAGCAGGGATCTTGCAAAACCTACCACAATGCTTGCAAATGCGCGTTTTTTAACGGCATAGTGCAATTTTTTGTTGTATAAGTTCTAAAAACGAAGATTTGGGACGGGCTGAGAAAAGGGGGCGGCAAACGCGGAAAAAGACGGTAAAAAAAACATTTTTGCCCCGGGTCGTGAACAAAACCGCCCCCACGCCGGGAACGACCCTGCCCGGGCCGCCCCGGGAAACAGACCGGCCGGGTGCCGCCTCACTTTCCCGCATTTCTTCCCTAACTTCTCCGCCCGGGAGGGCTACCCCAAACCAACCTCCCGTTGCCATGACTCCTTTTCGGCTCGTCCCGGGCTTCCCCATCCGCCCGTTCTGCTGCCTTTTGCTGCTGGTGTTGTCCGGCTACGCAGCCGCCCAGTCCCCCGATTACCGGACCTGCGATTACGCCCGCGTGGACAGCATCATGCGTACGGCCGCCAAAAAACACGACCGTTCCCCGGGCCACCTGGCCCAGTTCATCCGCAACACCTTCACCGCCGAGCACGAAAAGGCCCGGGCCGTTTTCTGCTGGATGGCGCACCACATCCGCTACGACGTAAAAGGATACCACAAGCCCCGCAAATTGAAGGACCGTTACGACCAGGTGTTCCGTCGGAGGCGGGCCGTTTGCGGCGGGTACGCCAACCTGTTCGAAGCCCTGTGCGGCCTTACCGGCGTGGAGTCCGTCACCATCGAAGGCTACGCCCGGTGCGGCGATGAACGAAAAATAGGGGTGAGCCAGCGGCAGATCAACCACGCCTGGAATGCCGTCAAGCTGGGCGGCACCTGGTACCCGGTGGACGTAACCTGGGCCAGCGGGTACACCAATTACCCAGTCACCGAATTCTACTTTGATTTCCGGGACCAGTTCTTCCTGACCCGGCCGCACCAGTTCATCCTCACGCACTACCCCAAAGACATCAGTTGGCAGTTGGTGGAAGACCCCCTGCCCAAGCGGTCCTTTGACTTTTTTCCCCTGGCCTACGAGGGGTTTTACAAAAACGACATCCAGTTGTTCCAGCCGGCGGAAGGCGTGATCCGCACCGAGGCGGGGTGCCAGTTGCAGTTCCGGTTCAAAACCTACGCAGATGCCTACAAGTTGATGCGCGTGGTCATTTCCACCGGCAACATCAAAGACGGGGCGGAGGTCCTGCCGCTGTACCGGGAGGCCGACGGTTACTATGCCTGCTACTACGACGTGCCCCGCAAGGGGTCGTACCTGCTGTACATCAAGATCAACTACCGCACCTCGCTGGTGTACCGGATCAGGGCCCCGAAATAGCCGCGCCGGGCTGTCGCAGAGCAGACCGAGCTGACGCGAAGTAGAACGGGCTGGCGCGAAGTAAAACGTGCTGGCGCGAACTGCTGTCACGTGCTGGCGCGAAGCTGTGCTTCGTGCCTACTATGGCTGACGCCTCAGGCGGAACGAGGTTGTTTTCCGCGTAATAAGTGTTTCTCTACATGTCCAATGCATTGCCTCCAATGCCTGGGCACCGCCCTTGCCTCGACACACTGGCGCAGGCGTCCGCCTGTGCCTTCCCCTTCCAAGCGTCCGCTTGCCCTTGTCGCGCAAGCACTTGTTCCACATCCTGATTATGCAAGGAACGATTCATTACAGCTGGTGAATGGGTCGGTATCGGCACTGCAAGGATGAGTAAGCCTGTCGGCTGGGAAGCGGATGCTTCGGGTCCGGAAGGCACAGGCGGACGCCTGCGCCAGCGGGTTGAGGCAAGGGCGGCAATGCATCGGAGAGAAATAGCCTTCGTTCCGCCAGAGGCGGAAGACATAACCGGCACGAAGCACAGCTTCGCGCCAGCCCGTTTTCCTTCGCGTCAGCAGTCAAAAAGAAACCGCCGGTACCACTGTACCGGCGGTTTCTTTTTTAAAAGGGCCAATGGCTTACTGCACCATCACCTTCTTGTAGGCGATCTTCTCGCCGACCGTCAGGCGCAGGGTGTACATCCCGGCGGGCAGGCCGGCCGTTTCCAGCGTGAGGCCCGGCAGCGACTGCGGTTGTACCTGCTGCCGGTGCAGCACCGCCCCGGCCGCGTTCATCAGTTCCACCGTGGCCGGCTGGTGGGCCTGCTCGTCGAGGTGCACCCGCAACGGGCCGCTGGTCGGGTTGGGAAACACCGTCAGCTTGCCGCTGATGTTGTTGCGGTCCTCCACGGCCGTGCTCACGCCCGTCGCTACGGTCACCGTGTAGGTTTTGGTAGTGCCGTCCTGGGCCGTTACGGTGTAGGTGACGGACCGGGTAAAGTCATTCTTCGTGGCGCCGCTCACCTGGACTTTGTTGCCCACCTTCACCGTGGCTTCCGCCGAATGCGTGAACGTGGCGATCAGCGTCTTGAGGTCGGTGGCCGGCGGCACGGTAACCGCGATGGCCGTCCCGTTGATGGTGGCTACGGCGGCCGGCGTAACGCCCCCGAAGCGGAAGGCCGTAATGTCCTTGGCGCTGCTGAGCACCTGCCGTTCGCCCTGCACGTACCACACGGCCCACTTGCCTTCCGTGACGATGGTGGTGGGGGCCGCACCCGTCGCGCTGATCTTGTCGGCCTTCAGGGCCACCACGTTGATCACCGTGTCGCCCGCGGCCGATATGGTGGTGTAGGCCATCTTGTCGTCGGCCTTCGAGTAGGTCGGGTACCCGAAGGTTTTGATGTTCGTGGCAATGGTGCCCAGGCGGCCTTTTTCCAGGTCAGCCCCGATGATCGAGTGCTCGTCCTTGGCGCCGTCGTAGCGGTCGAAGGCCACGATGAAGGGCGAATTCTTGGAGAACGAAGGGTTGCCGACGCTGATGTTTACGGGCAGGCCCGTAAAGATCTTCTCCACCGTGCCGTCGCCGAAGCCTTCGGTTTCGTTGTCCCACACCTTGATCAGACCCACGTCCCAGTAGTCAATGGACTCGCTGCTGCCGCCCTTCGAAATCGTGTTGTAGGCATCGTAGAGCAGGTACTGGCCGGTGTAATCCCATTCCAGGGCATCGGCGAACTGCACGTCGCCGCTCGAAATGCCCTCCGAGTTGGTGGGGTTGTAGAGCACGAACTTGGCCCATTCTTCGCTCTCGAAGTCGTAGACGTAGATGGACGTGTCGGCGGCGATGGATACGGCGGCCAGGCGGTTGCCGTCCTTGGAGATGGCCACGTTGTCCCAGATGGGTTGGTTGTGCACCTCCGATTCGGTGGCGGCCCCCGTCAGGCTCACGGCGCGCAGCTTGTGGTCGGCCGTCACAAAGTAGGCAAAGTCGCCGTTGTCGGTCACGCTGGGTTTGTTGATGCCCGTGGTGCGGGAGCGGGGTTTCAGGTCGGTGCCGGCGGTGTTGATCACGTACCAGGTGTTGGGGTCGCTGTCGTTGGCGCTGGCGTCGTGCAGCAGGATGTAGTCCTGGCCGGGGTTGGTGGGCAGGTCGGAGGGGTCTTCCTGGCCGCCGCCGTTTTCGTAGATGCCCACCGCGTCGAAGGCCGCCTTGGCCGCGTTCACCTCGGCCGAGTTGGCGCCGTGCAGGTCGGTGGCCGCCTGTACCACGGCCAGGCGCAGGTCAATGAACTGCGACTTGGGCGACAGGTACGAAGAGAGGGCCTTGTAGTACACTTTCTGGGCCTTTTGGGTACCGATGGCGGTGGCAAACTTGTAGTACGCCCAGTTGGGAATGCCGCTGTTGATGTGCACGCCGCCGTTGTCTTCGCTGCCGGTGTACATCTCGGCCATCGTGCGGGGCTGGTAGCCGTTGTCGTTAAGGCTGGAGCCGCCGTTGTGCGGGTCGGAGAGGTCGCGCAGGGCGCCGGAGGGGAACATGCTGGTTTTCACCACGTCTTCGCCGATCTTCCAGTCTTCCAGGTCGTTCATGGCGCCGAAGATGTCGGCAAACGATTCGTCCATGGCGCCCGACTGGCCCTGGTATTCGAGGTTGGCGGTTTTGTCGTTGATGCCGTGCGACATCTCGTGGCCGGCCACGTCCATGCTGCCCGCCAGGGGTTTGAAGCCCACGTTGCCGTTGCCGTAGAACATGGCCTTGCCGTTCCAGTAGGCATTGTCGAGGCCCGTGCCGTCGTCGTCGGCCACGTTGATGAAGGAAATGATGTTGCCGCCCTGTCCGTCAATGGCGTTGCGGCCGTGGATGGTCCGGAAGTATTCGTAGATCTTGCCGCTGTTGACGTGGGCCGAAACGGCCGTGGGGTTGTTCCACACGTTGTTGGTGCTGACAATGTCGTACACCTTAAAGTCTTTGGAACTGGTATTGCGGGCGTCGAACGTTAAGACTACACCCACCGGATTTTCGGGTAGCTTGGTCTGGGCCGCGTTGAACATGGGCCGGGAAGCATCCATGAAGTAGTAGCCGTTGCCCATCTGGTACGTATTGACGGTCTGGGTCGTGCCGTTGAGGTCTTTGGCCGTAGCCGTGCGGGCCCCGTCAATGGCGCAGGTGTGGTTGTACTGGTGCAGCACCGCGCCGGTGTTGGCGTCAACGAAGTATTCCCACAGGTCAATGAAGTTGGGGCGCAGCGTGACGTGCCAGGTGAGCCGGGCGTTGGCGGGGTCGTCGTTCACGTGGTAGATCACGAGTTTGGCTTCCGGCTTTTCGTAGTCGAGGAGCTGCTGCTGCTCGGCGGTGAGGGCGGCAAAGGCGGCCTTGCCCCGCAGGTGGGTGGCGGCGGCGGCAGCGGCGCGTTCGGCGGAGAGGTCGGGCTGCACGTCGGCCAGCTGGGGCGTGGGGAAGTACCGGCCGTTGAGCGACTGCACCTGGTTGCTTTTGGCGTGCAGGATGATTTCGCTGCCGTACACCTCCACGCCCCGGTACGACTGCTGCATGCGGATGTGCAGTTGGCCCGGGTCGTCCATGTCGGTGCGGCGCACGGTAAATTCGGCTTTCGGCTCCCGGATGCGGAGCACGTCCTTCACGCCGTCGAGGTAGGAGACGGCGGCCTTTTGCAGGTCTACGCGGCCGTTGGCGCTGCTCAGACCCGCCCCGGGCACGGCGCCGCTGATGAAGATGGGCAGGTCGGTTTGGGCCGACCGCTTCACCTGGAGGCCGGGAATGTCGGACCCGAACGCCAGCCGGCCGGCGGGCAGGTGGGTGGCGAAAGGCAGGGCGGTCCGGCGGCCGGCCTTGTTGCCCAGGGTGTTTGCCCCTTCACCGCCGCGGATGACGGCGGCCTTGGGGGCGCGGGTGGCAACGGAAGTGGCCTGGCGGTCGGCCTTGTGGGCCATTGGGTGGGTGCGTTCCTGGGCCAGGGCGGGTTGCCACAGGCACAGCGAGCCCAGCCAAAGGAGTCCGGCGACTCTTTGGGTATTCGTTTTCATCGTTTTGTAGGTTGATTTGGTTTGTTAGCGGGTCACTTGGGTATGCTGCATGAGTTCCTGGTAGAATGCCTCCACGCCGGCCGGCGCCGGGTGCTCGGGAGAGCCCCAGGTAATGGAGGGTTGCGCCTCGCCGGCCCCCAGCTTCACGAAGTAATACTGGTTGTCGGGGTGGTGGAAGGCGGGGGTGCGGCCGAGCAGGTCGGCGGCCTTTTTGAAAAAGCCGGCCGTCAGTTCCCGGTCCAGCTTGCCGATGAGTTCGGGCCCGGTGGTGGCGTTGAACGTTTTGGTGCGGTACAACTGGCCGTCGGGGTGCAGGGTGTAGGTGGTGACGGCCCCGGTGAAGCCGCCGCCGCTGCCGAAGGTCAGCGCGTGGCCGGCCGGGACGCCCTCCGTGGGAACGCCCCCGGCGGGAACGCCCCCGGTGGCGGGCGCTTCTTTTTTGCCCGTCCGGCAGGCCACCATCAGGTAGCCGGCCAGCAGCAGTAAGTACAGGATGCGTTGCATGGGGAGTACTACTGCTTTAGCTTGAAAAGGGTTTTCTTTTCGCCGGTTTTGCCGGTCCCCGCGTCGGTGAATTCCAAGTCGAGGCGGTTGTCGGTGAGGTTCACGATGACGCCGACTCTTTCGCTGGCCGTGCCTTTGCTCAGGAGGACCTGCTGGCCGGTGCTGTTGAGTTCCCAGGGGCCCGACCCGGAGAAGGTGCCGGCGGTGATGCTGTAGGTGTTGTCGGCCTTGAACGTGAAGGAGTAGCCGCTGTGGTCCACACCCTGCGCGGGACTGTTGTTGACCAGCATGGCGTCTACTTTCCAGGTCTTGCTAAGCTGCTCTTTCTTGTTGGCGCCCGGCTTGCCCGGGTCGGTGGGGTCGGTAGGCGTTGGATTCTCTTTTTTACAGGAGGCTGCCATCACCAGCACTGCGGCCAGCAATAGCATGAGGTTGCTCGTAATTCTTTTCATGGTTAAGCTCGTAGGTTTGATTAGTGGAAAAAGGGGGTATTGGGGTATTCGGTATCAGGGTAATTAGAGTATTGAGGTATTCGTCATTCGTAATTATTCATTGTTTGCCGGCGTGGTACAAAAGTAGGGTGGGAGGGGGGCCGAAGTCTAACACGCTTGTTTCAAATCGTGACAAAATCATTACAAACCGATTTTTTTCCTCCTGGCCTGGCCGGTGACGGCGCAAACCCACCCGTTGCCCGGGTAAAAACCGCCCCGGAGCCCCTTCCCGGCCACTTCTTGCGCAACTTTTCGTCCCGGGTTCCCCTCCCGCCGGGATTGGCCGGGCTGCATCCGCCCGCCGGCCTGCCACGGAGATTACTAAATCGAAAACCGCTTAAAAACGCCGGAAACGCCATGTTGCAACCCGGTGCGCAAGATTTGTGGCAATAAATGCAAGATCCGTGGTAGCATAAACGGGCAGCTTGGGTACGGGAAAATGGGAAAAGACCCGCGTTTTGGCGTTCTCCGAAAATGGGCTCGAAAGGGAAAAGGCAGGAAAGGAGCGGCGCATTGCCGGAAACGCCGGAAATGCTTTTCCGGCTCCTTTTCTTACATGGCTTTTCTGACACGCTTTGCGCTGCGGATGGGAATGGACGATAGGGTTGGGGAGGGATAGGGTTTTGGGGATAGGGTTTGGGGGGATAGGGTTGAAACCCTATCCTATGGATAGTAGGGCCGCTTTGGGAATCGTATTACCGCACAGGAGCATCATCCCTGATGGGCCGGGTTTAAACCCGACCCTACGTTGCTCCCATCCGTGCCGGCTCCCTTGTGACCCCTCTCCGCCCAGCGTACGCTGCCAGATGCGGTAGCAATATCCATAGGATAGGGTTTCAACCCTATCTCTATCCGCATCCCCACCCAAATCCTGGTCATCCTTTCATCAAGCCCATCAAGGTTCAGACCCTGTTGATCCGTACTCCGACGGCGGGACCCCGTACTGTTCGCGGAAGCACTTGGAGAAATAGGAAAGGTTGTTGAAGCCCGTGGCGTAGGCCGTTTCGGCGACCGTGCCCGTGCCGGCTTTGAGGCGGGCGGCGGCCTCCCGCAGCCGGTAGGCCCGCACGAACTCGTTGGGCGACTGCCCCGTCAGGGCTTTCAGTTTGCGGTAGAGCTGCGTGCGGCCCATCGCCATCTCGTCCTCGAACGTTTCCCCCCGGAAGTCCGGGTCGGCGTAGTGCCGTTCCACCACCGCGTAGACCCGTTGCAGGAAGGCCTCGTCGGGGGGCGACAGCGGGGTGTCGCCGGGCACGAAGGGCACCCGCTGCCGGACCCGCTCCTGCCACCGCTGCCGGTTGTCGAGCAGGTTCTTCACCCGGAGGCGCAGTTCGTTGACGTGGAAAGGCTTGGTCAGGTAGTCGTCGGCGCCCGTGGCGAGGCCGTCGAGCCGGCTTTCGGTGCCCGCCCGGCCCGTCAGCAGGATCACCGGGATGTGACTCGTGGTGGGGTCAGTCTTCAGGCGCCGGCACAGTTCGAGGCCGTCCAGGCCCGGCATCATCACGTCGGAGATCACCAGGTCGGGCACGGCCCCCACGGCTTGCCGGAACCCTTCTTCGCCGTCCGTGCATTCCACGATCCGGTATTCCCGCCCCAGGCTGTCGCGCACGTACTGGCGCACCTCCTCGTGGTCTTCCACCAGCAGCAGCAGCGGGAAAGTGCCCGCCGGCTCCAACGCGGGTGCGGCCGGAACGGATGCCTCCGCGGCGGGCACGGGCGGCGTTACCGGGGCGGCCGGCTGTTCACTCAGCACGGTAACCTCCGGCGGCAGGCGTTCGAGGGTGAGGGGCAGGCTCACGGTAAACGTAGCGCCGGACCCCGGCTCGCTTTCCACCCCCAGTTCGCCCCGGTACACCGTCACCAGTTCGCGGGTGAGGGCCAGGCCGATGCCCGTGCCCGAATACTGCCGGGTGTGGGAACCGTCCACCTGGTAGAAGCGGTCGAAGATGTGCGGCAGTTGCTCCCGCGGAATGCCCACGCCGGTATCGGCCACGGTGATGCGCACGAAAGCCCCTTCGGGACCGGCGGCCGGCTCGGCAATGGGGTGCCGGCCGGCGTCGAGCCACTGCACCGTCACCCGCACGTGGCCGCCCCGGGGCGTGAACTTAAAGGCGTTGGAAAGCAGGTTGGTGAGGATCTTTTCCACCTTGTCGCGGTCGAAGTACGACCAGCCCGGGCCCCTGGGCGCCATGTACGCCAGGCCGATGCCCCGGCCGTGGGCCAGCGAACCAAACGAATTCACCAGCGCGTCGAGGTAGGCCAGCAGGTCGCCGCGGCCCACTTCGAGCGACATGCCCCCGGCCTCCAGCTTGGAAACGTCGAGCAGTTGGTTGACCAGTTGCAGGAGCCGGTTGGCGTTGCGGTGCATCAGCCGGAACGTGCGGGTGTCGGCGTGGTCGGGCGGGGTAGCGGCCAGCTTGTCTTCCAGCGGCCCCAGAATGAGCGTGAGCGGCGTGCGGAACTCGTGCGAAACGTTGGTGAAAAAGGTGGTTTTGAGGGCGTTGACCTCCTTGAGCTTTTCGGATTCCAGCTTTTTGAGTTCTACCAGACCCCGCAGCCGCTCCCGGTCCAGCAGGTACTTCACCAGCCCGTAGGCCAGGGCCGCGGCGGCCAGCGCGTACCCCGCGTACGCCCACCCGGTGCGCCACCAGGGCGGCGTAATGGTGATGCGCAGCGTGGTGGGCGCCCCGGTGCCGCCGGCCAGCCTGACCCGGAACGTGTACTGGCCCGGTTCGAGGTTGGCGTAGGTCACGCTGCGGCGGGTGCCGGCGTGGGTCCAGCCTTTTTCCACGCCGCTCAGCTGGTAGAGGTACTGGTGCCGGCCGGGCAGCAGGTAATCGAGGGCCGCGTAGCGTAGGGTCACCACGCGGGCGTGGTAGGGGAGGGTGATGCTTTTGGTGCGGGAGAGGGTCTGGTCCAGCGCCGGCACTGCGGGGTCGGTGCCCGGGCGGCGCACCGGCACGGATTCGTTGAAGAGCTGCAGGTCGGTGAGCACCACCGGGGCGGTCGTTTCCCGGGCCAGCACGCTGTCGGGGTGAAAGGCGTTGAAGCCCCGGATGCCCCCGAAAAACAGTTCGCCCCGGCCGTTGCGGTAGCTCACGGCGTGGAACTCATTGTCCTGCAAGCCTTCCCGCACGTCGTAGTTGCGGAAGGTCCGCCGCGCCGGGTCGAGCCGCGACAGCCCGTAGCTGGTGCTCATCCAGAGGTTACGCCGCGCGTCTTCGCGGATGGCGTACACGCTGTTGTTGGGCAGTCCGTCTTTGTGCAGGTAGGTGGTAAAGGTCCCGCGCGCCGGGTCCAGGCGGTTGAGGCCGCCCATGTACGTGCCCACCCACACCTGGCCCGCGTGGTCTTCGAGCACCGACACCACCTGGTCGTCACTGAGGCTTTGCGGGTTGCCGGGCTGGTGGCGGTAGCGGCTGAACCGCCCGGTGGCCGGGTCGAGGCAGTTGAGGCCGCCGCCCCAGGTGCCGACCCACAGCTTGCCGTCCCGCCCTTCGTGCAGGGCGTGCACCTGGTCTCGGCCCAGGCTGTGCGGGTCGCCGGGATCGTGGCGGTAGCTGGTAAAGTTCCGCCGGCCGGGGTCGAGGCGCACCAGCCCACCGCTGATGGTGCCGATCCAGAGGTTGCCCCGCCGGTCTTCGAGCAGCGTCACGATTTCCTTATAGGGCTTGCGGTCGGGGTCTACCGACGGGTGGCGGTGCCGCGTGACCGCGCCGGTGGCCGGGTCAACTGCAAACAGGCCGTCGTACGTACCCGCCCAGACGGTGCCGGTACGGTCCTGCACCACGGCGCACACGGGGTTGGGTACGCCCTCGGGCAGGTGGCCCCGGGCGGTGCGGAACACGGTGCGCGAGGCGCCGGTGCGCCGGTCGTAGGCCAGCAGGGCGGTCCGGGTGCCCACCCATACCTGCCCGTCGCTCCCTTCGTGCAGACCGAATACGCCCAGGCCCGGCGCGGCCCCGTCGGACTGGCTTTGGGGCTGGTACGTGGCAAACTTCCGGCGGCGCGGGTGGTAGCCGCCGGCGCCGTCCTGGTAGGCGCTGGCCCACACGCTGCCGGCCCGGTCGCGGTAGAGGTGCAATACGCTTTCACCCGTGAATGCTTCGCCGCCGATGCGCTCCACCCGGCCCGTGCGGCCGTCGCGGTGGTACAAGCCGCTGCCATCCGTGCCGAGCCACAGTTCCCCGGGCCCTTCGCCGGGCAACAGGCTTTGCACCCGCGCACGGGGAGGTTCGTTGGGCGGGAAAACCGGCGTCCACGCGTTGGCGACGGGGTCTACCCGGTAGGCTTGCCCGTTGACCAGGCCCGCCCACAATTCACCCGCCGGCCCGACGGCAACCGACACGACGTTCCGGAACGACTCGGCGGCGCCGGCCGCCGCGCCGGGGGCCAGGACGGCTGAATGGCCGGTGGCGGGATCGAACCGCACCAGCCCGCCGCCGGTGGTGCCCAGCCAGAGGATGCCCGCGGCGTCTTCGGCAACCGCGTTGATCCTGCGGACGGCGCCGCCCGGTGCGAGGGGGTACCGGCGGAACCGGTAGCCCGTGTGCCTGCCCCGCCGTACCCCGGTGACCAGGTGGAGGTCGCGGTGCCCCGTACCCACCCAGATGCGGCCTTTGCGGTCCTGCGTGAGGGCCAGTACCTGGTCGCTGCCCAGGCGCGCGGGGTCGGCCGAATCGGCGGTGAGGTGCGTAAAGGTTTCGGTTCGGGTGTCGAACACGTCCAGGCCGCCGCCCAGCGTGCCCGACCAGATGCGGCCGGACCGGTCGCCCAGCAGGGTCATGTTGGAATACGGGGTGGGGGAGTTGGGATCGGTGGGGTCGTGGTCGTAGGATTTGTATTCGTAGCCGTCGTAGCGCACCAGCCCGTTCTGCGTGCCGAACCACAGGAAGCCCTGCCCGTCCTGGCAACTGCTGCTCACGTTGCGCTGCCCGGTGCTGCTTTCCAGGTCGAGGCGTTCGAAGTGCGGCGCCTGGGCGGACGCTCCGCCCACTGCCCCCGCCACCGCCAGGAGCACGCCGCCCATCATGCGGGCCAGACCGGGAAGAAAGCGGGGGAGAGGGTGCATGGTTTGAGGGTTGTCGATGACCGATGACTACTATTGCAAAATTGGTCGGAAATATACAATGAAGCGGGGGGGGTGACGGATAGTTTTGTTGCAACTTTTAAAACCTACCCCACCATGCGATCAAACCTATTAAGAAAGAACTTCTTCAGTTACTTAACGCTGCTTTCCTCCCTGATCTGGCTCACGAGCTGTCCCAAAGACCCCGAGCCCGGCAAGCCCACCGATCCAAAGGGCGAAGTAACCGCCAATGCCGGCACGGACCAGTCGGTGCAGGTCGGCCAGGCGGTGACCCTCGACGGCAGCGCCTCCAAAGACAGCAAGAGCGCAGCCCTCACCTATAGCTGGGCATTTACGACCCGCCCCAGCGGCAGCGCCGCCGCCCTCGCCAAGGCAACGGAAGCAAAACCGACCTTTACGGCCGACGTGGTGGGTGATTACGAAGTGGAACTGACCGTGACCAGCACCAACGGCACGGCCAAAGACAAAGTAAAAGTGACGGCTACCGGCTCGGTGAACGCCGTGGTGCTGGAAGGCGAAATCAACGCCGACCGCGTGCTGACCAACATCGTTGCCGACCCCAACCTGCCTGATTACCTGGCCAATACCGACGTGACCGTAAAGGCCAAGCTGACCATTCAGCCGGGCGTGGTCATTGCGTTTGCCGCCGACAAAGGGCTTTACATCAGCAACCCCTCCGGCGCCCTGATCTCCAAAGGCACCGCCGGCCAGCCGGTCGCCTTCACTGGTAAAACCAAGACGAAAGCCTTCTGGAAGGGGATCATGGTCTACTCCGCCAGCACGCTCAACGAGATAGACTACACCGAAGTATCCTACGCCGGCAGCAGCGCCATGGCCGGGGTAGCGGTAAAGTCCAACCTGGTGCTCTACGGCAACAGCTCCACGCCGGCCAATGCCAAGGTAACCAACTCCACCTTCACCAACGGCGGTGGATA
Organism: uncultured Cytophagales bacterium; assembly: GCA_902805615.1. GTDB lineage: Bacteria > Bacteroidota > Bacteroidia > Cytophagales > 172606-1 > CADCTQ01. The sequence continues at coordinate 1,878 of CADCTQ010000220.1, read as the reverse complement.
CGGCCTCTACATCGAACGCGGCGCAGTACTGGCGGCTTTCGCCAACAACGCGGCCGGCAACAACACCGGTACGGCCGCCTACGTGTACGCCGACCAGCTGGGCATGCTCGACGGGGCTTCCAAGTTCAACGGCAGCAACGGCTACAACGGCGTGCAGACGGAGGGCGAAACCGACGACGAAGTCGCCGAAGTCACCTGGCCGTCCTTCACCGACGGTTCCAAGTACCTGGTCAGCAACGACCTGGGCATCAAGTCGGGCGTAAAGATCGCCCCCGGCGCTACGTTTGAGTTTGCTGCCGAAAAAGCCATGTACGTACGGGCCGGCGGCGGCTACCTGATCGCCAAAGGTACCTCCGGTCAGAAGATCACTTTCACGGGCAAAGACAAGGTCAAGGGCTTTTGGAAGGGCATCATGGTCTCTTCACCCAGCCCGCAAAATGACATTGACTACATTGACGTAGCGTACGCCGGCAGCAGCGCGCTGGCAGGAGCAGCGGTAAAATCCAACCTGGTACTGTACGGCAACAGCTCTACGCCGTCATACGTTAAACTGACCAACTCCACCTTCTCCAACGGCGCCGGTTACGGCCTCTACGTTGAACGCGGCGCAGTACTGGCGGCTTTCGCCAACAACGCGGCCGGCAACAACACCGGTACGGCCGCCTACGTGTACGCCGACCAGCTGGGCATGCTCGACGGGGCTTCCAAGTTCAACGGCGGCAACGGCTACAACGGCGTGCAGACGGAGGGGGAACACAGTGTTCCGATGCTTGAAGTCACCTGGCCGGCTTTCACCGATGGTTCCAAGTACCTGGTGACCAGCGACCTGAGCATCGAGTCGGGCGTGAAAATTGCACCCGGCGCCACGTTTGAGTTTGTTTCCGACAAGGGCATGTACGTAAAGAACGGCGGTGGCTACCTGATCGCCAAAGGCACGGCGGGCCAGAAGATTACCTTCACGGGGGTAAACAAGACGAAAGGCTTCTGGAAGGGCATTATGGTTTACTCGGCCAACCCCCAGAATGAACTCGATTACACGGAAGTAGCTTACGCCGGCAGCAATCCGCTGAGCGGGGTGGTCGTCAAGTCTAACCTGGTGCTCTACGGCAACAGCTCCACACCGGCCCAGGCCAAGGTGTCTAACTCTACCTTCGCCAATGGCAATGGGTACGGCCTCTACGTAGAAGGTGGCGCCACCGTCAACGCCGATGCCGGTACGATCAACACCTACAGCGGCAACACCTCCGCCGGGTTCTTCCAGGAGTAACAATACCGGGCGAAACCCGACAAACGGCAGGCCCGTGGGAAGTCAACTGCACTTCCCGCGGGCTTTCCCGTTGAATGACTACATGATTAAATGACTGCATGATTAAATGATTGGCTGACCGCACCCATGAAGTACCGGGTTAAGTCGCGCAATCATGTAGTTAGATAATCATGTAGTCATGCAATCATTTAATCATTCAACCTTTCCCTACTGTGGACCTGATCACCGACTTGTTTGCCCAACGTGAGATTACGCCTGCCTCCGTGGCGCTGCGGCTGCTGCTGAGCCTGGCGCTGGGCGGCCTCATCGGGCTGGAACGCGAAAGCCGCCACCAGCCGGCCGGCCTCCGCACGCACATTCTCATCACGCTGGGCAGCACGCTGATCATGCTGGTTTCCATTTACATTCCGCAGACGTTCCAGAACTTCCGGAACGGCGACCCGGGCCGGATGGCCGCGCAGGTGGTGTCGGGCATCGGTTTCCTGGGAGCCGGGGCCATTTTCCGGCTGGGGGCCAACGTGCGGGGGCTCACCACGGCGGCCACCATCTGGGTGTCGGCGGCGGTGGGACTGGCGGTGGGGGCGGGGCTCTACTGGGGCGCGGCCATGGCG
>CADCTQ010000219.1 GCA_902805615.1 uncultured Cytophagales bacterium | reverse complement strand
TCGCTTTCCATCCCCGTTTCAGTCATGATTCAACTCCGCAGCATCGACAAATTCGTTGACTCCAAATACCAGCGCGTTTTCATCCTCAAAAACATCAACCTGGAGGTAAAAAAGGGTGAGTTCGTGTCCATCATGGGCCCCAGCGGCTCGGGCAAATCCACCCTGCTCAACATCATCGGGATGCTGGAGGAGCCTTCCACCGGGGAGTACTACTTCCTCGATGAACCCGTGCACCAGATGAAGGAGCGCCGCCGCACCGAACTGCACAAGCACCACATCGGGTTCGTGTTCCAGGCGTACCACCTGATTGATGAACTCACCGTGTACGAAAACATCGAAACGCCCCTTCTCTACAAAGGCGTGAAGTCGTCGGAGCGCAAAAGCATGGTGGCCGACATCCTCGACCGCTTCGGCATGGTCGCCAAGAAAGACCTGTTCCCTACCCAACTCTCCGGGGGGCAGCAGCAACTGGTGGGCATTGCCCGGGCCATCATCGGGCAGCCCAAGCTGCTGCTGGCCGACGAACCCACCGGCAACCTGCACTCCGACCAGGCCAAGGTCATCATGGAGCTGTTCAAGAAACTCAACGACGAAGGCATCACCATCATCCAGGTGACCCACTCGGAGGTGAACGCCCAGTACGGCAACCGCGTCGTGAACCTGATGGACGGCTACCTCGTGGAAAGCCGGCCCGAACAACTGGCCTGAAAGATTTTAAACGCCCATTGGCAAACGACAAAAGCCGGGACTTGTTCCCGGCTTTTGTCGTTTGGTGAGGTACCGCACCGTGCTTCGTTCGTCGTCCGGCCGGCGCGTTGGTGCCCGAAAAGCGCAAATTCATCCGGAAAATGACGGGCATTGATCCCCCGGCCGGGCGCATTCACCGGCCGTTTGGGCCCGTTCGTACCGGGATCAAAAAAGGTTAATCCCTTTAAAAACCACCTTTGTCTACGCAAAGACGGGCTTCATCTAAAATTTCAAACGGGGCCGATTTTACCCATTATCTTAGTACCCGTAAGAAACAACATAATCAAATCATCTACGATTTATTACGTTTTTCTTTCCATAGCTGGTTGAAGGATCTTGGGGGTAAGGCTGGCGTGATCCGCCGCCTTCCCCAGGTATCTTTAAATAGGGTGCCCAACGCCCAGTTTTTCAACCGGAACCCCACCAAGTTCATCAGCCTCCTGCTCTTCATTCCCTGTTCCCACATTTTAAAACCAATGGCTTCCGTCTTGTCGTTCAGGCCGGCCTTTACGCTTTGCTGCCGGTTCAAGAGCAGCAGGTTGTGAATGTCAATGCGGACGGGGCACACCGAACTGCACGCCCCGCACAGCGAACTGGCGTAGCTCAGGTGCTTGAACTTCTGCATTCCTTCGAAGTGCGGCGTGATCACCGAGCCGATGGGGCCGCTGTAGGTGCTGTCGTAGGAGTGGCCGCCGATGTTGCGGTACACCGGGCAGGCATTGAGGCAGGCGCCGCAGCGGATGCAGTTGAGGGCCTGCCGCTTGTCGGGTTCGGCCAGCAGGGTCGTGCGGCCGTTGTCGAGCAGCACCACGTACATTTCGTCGGGGCCGTCCGTTTCGCCGGGCTGCCGCGGACCGGAGAGCACGGTGCTGTAGGTAGTCACCTGTTGCCCGGTGCCGCTGGTAGCCAGCAGGGGCCAGAACAGGTCCAGGTCCTGGAGGCTCGGAATCACCTTTTCAATGCCCACCAGGGCAATGTGCGTTTTGGGGAAACCCACCGACAGGCGGGCATTGCCCTCGTTTTCAGTAATGGCCACACCCCCGATGTCGGCCACCAGGAAGTTGCCCCCCGTGATGCCCACGTCGGCGCTGGTGTATTTCTCGCGCAGGATGCGCCGGGCAATCAGCGTCAGCTCCTGCGGGTCGTTGGTGCGGGCGGTTTTGAGTTTCTGGAAGAACAGCTCCGAAATGTCTTCCTTCGACATGTGCATCACCGGCGTCACGATGTGGTAGGGCTTCTGCCCGGAGAGCTGGCAGATGTATTCGCCCAGGTCGGTCTCAACGGCTTCCACGCCGTGCGCCTCCAGGTACTCGTTGAGGTGAATTTCCTCGGTTGCCATGGATTTGGACTTGACCACCGACCGGGCCTGCTTGCGTTCAAAGATCGCCAGGATTTCGCGCAGGGCGTCTTCCTTGGTTTCGGCCCAGATCACCCGGCCGCCCCGCTTGCGGAAGTTCTCTTCGAACTGCAAGAGGTACTTGTCGAGGTTTTCGATCACCTGCGTTTTGATGTAGGCGCCGCGGCTCCGGGCCAGTTCGTGGTCGCGGAACTGGCCCAGCCCCGTTTTCACGGCCGTATTGTATTTGCCGATGTTATGGCTGATCGTCTGCCGGTGCTTCATGTCAAAGGCCTTTTTCTCGGAGGCACTCTGAAAGATATTTGACGTGGACATGGGGAGGGAAGGAGTTAGGGAGTGGGGGAGTTGGAGAGTCAGGGCGTTGGAGAGTCAGGCGTACACACATTGGTCCGTGATCCATGAAGATGCAGTAATTCTTAAACTCCCTAACGCCCAAACGCGCAAACTTCATTGTTTGAAGCTGTCTACTTTGATGCGTTGTTCGCGGTTGGCAACGTCCCAGGCGGTGAAAAACACCAGCCGGGCAATTTTCTCGATCTTGTTGAAATCAATCTTTTCCACGTCGTCGGTGGGCTGGTGGTAGTCGGCGTGCGTCCCGTTGAAGTAGAAAATGACCGGTATCTTGTTTTTGGCGAAGTTGTAGTGGTCCGACCGGTAGTAGAAGCGGTTGGGGTCGGCCGGGTCGTTGTACTTGTAGTCGAGCTGAAGTTTGGTGAACCGTCCGTTGGCCTCCTCGCTGATCGTGTGCAGTTCGCTCGACAGCTTGTCGGAGCCGATCAGGTAGATGTAGTCGGGGTTGCCCGCGTGCGCCTCGTCCACGCGGCCGATCATGTCAATGTTGAGGTTGGCAACCGTGTTTTGCAGCGGAAAGACCGGGTGGGCCGTGTAGAATTCGGAACCCAGCAGGCCCTTTTCCTCGCCCGACACGGTCATGAACAGGATGCTGCGGCGCGGTCCGAACCCGTCGCTCCGGGCCCGGGCAAAGGCCTGGGCCAGTTCGAGCACGGCCACCGTGCCCGAACCGTCGTCGTCGGCCCCGTTGTACACCTGGCCGTTCTGCACGCCCACGTGGTCGTAGTGCGCCGAAATGACGATGATCTCGTCCTTTTTGTCCGTGCCGGGCACCAGGCCGAGCACGTTTTCGCTGCTTACCGTCTCTTCGCTCACCTGGGCCGACCACGTGACGCTGGCGTTGGGCAGGCGGGCCGGTTTTTTGCGCCGGGCGATCTTGCGCCGCTGCCGGAGCAGGGTTTTCTCGGAAACGCCCATGATCTCGGCCGCCAGTTCCCGCCCGACGGTGAACACGGGGGCGTTCTGCTGCGCGGCGTCTTTGTACTTGAGTTTGAGGGAGGGGCCCTGCCCGTAAGCCTTCAGGGACTGGCGGAACTGCTCGGACGACTGGTCGGGGTAGAGGATAAACACGGCCTGGGCGCCTTTCTGGCGGGCCAGCTCGGCCTTCTTCCGGGTGGCGTTGGTCCACTCGGAGGGGGAAGTGGTGCCCGTGACGAGGCTGGTGCCCCTTTTGCCCACCGGCTCCCCGGCGAAGAAGAGCACGCCTTTGCCCGTGACGTCCAGGCCGGCATAGTCCGAATACCGCTCACTCTCGATGCCGTAGCCGGCAAACACGACTTCCAGCGGGGTGGAAGGCACCGCCGTCTGCACGCCCTGCACGAGAAAGTCCCGGGGGCTTTCGCGGCGCTGCGTACCCGTTTCGAGGGAGGCGACCGGCGGCATCCGCTTCACCAGTTCAAACTCCTGGTAGTAGCCCTCCACCCCGTCGGGGTACTTGATCACGGGCTTGAGGTTGCTGTCGAAAAACTGCGCGGCAATGTAGTCGGCGGCCATCTTCTGGCCGGGCGAACCCGTATCCCGCCCCTGCATGCTGTCGGCGGCGATGATGTGCAGGTGTCTGGAAAGCTCTTCGGCCGTGATGGTGGCGGCGTACTCCCGGGCGGTGGCGTCGGTGGGGCGCGACGGCTGGGCGTACCCCAGCGTGGCCGCGCCGAGCAGCATCGCGCCGATGAAGGTTTTCTGGGTGTGGATCAGGCAGGACATGTACGCAAGTTGCGGGTTTTCACCCAGTCTGAAAAAGGGAAGCGGCAGCCGGAAACGCAATCTTCCCGGAAACCGCAGAAATTTACGGAACGCACCTGTTTACCTTCCGCCCGGCCGGGCATTAATGGAATTGATCCGGACGCCCCAAGCGGTTATCCTCCGCGCCCGGCAACCGCCTTGCGAGCAACCAACCCCCATCCATCCTTTCTTTATGAAACAATTCTTTGCCACCCTTCTCTTTTCCTGCTTCGGCTTGTCGGTCTTCGGCCAGGCGGCCGATTCGCTCCAGGTGCAGGTTGATTCCATCGAAGCCACGCTCAAGTACCAGCACGGCGTGATCCAGCTTAAAAACGGAATCGGCACGCTGAAAGTACCCGCCGGCTTTAAATACCTGGACGCCGACCAGAGCAACTACGTGCTCAGCGACCTGTGGGGCAACCCCAAGTCCGAATCCTCGCTGGGCATGATCATTCCGGACTCGATGGGGGTGATGGGCGCGCACACCTGGGCCTTCAACGTGGAGTACGACGAGATGGGGTACGTGAAGGATGACGACGCCGGCGAGATTGACTACGATGAGTTGCTGGCCGAAATGCAGAACGATACCCGGGAAGCCAGCAAGGAGCGGATCAAAGAGGGCTACCAATCCATTGAACTGGTGGGCTGGGCCGCCAAGCCGTACTACGACAGCGAACGCAAGATCCTGCACTGGGCCCAGGAACTCAAATTCGGGGGGAGTGAACAGAACACCCTCAATTACAACGTACGCATCCTGGGCCGCAAGGGCGTGCTGGTGCTCAACGCCATTGCGGCCATGGACGAACTGCCCGAAGTGAACCGCAACATTGACAAGGTGCTCAACATCGTTACGTTCTCGGACGGCAACAAGTACGCCGACTTCAACCCCAGCGTGGACCAGGTGGCCGCCTGGACGGTGGGCGGCCTGGTGGCGGGCAAAGTGATGGCCAAGGCCGGCTTCTTCGTGCTGCTGCTCAAATTCTGGAAAGTGATCGCCTTGGCGGTAGCCGGGGCGGGTAGTTTCGTGTGGCGCCTGGTGACCGGCCGGTCCAGGGAATCCGGGGAAAGTGCCGGCGGTACGGCGGCGTAGCGGCGTGGCCAGAAGATGTAAGAAACGGCGCGGAATTACCTTCCGCGCCGTTTCTTTTTAGTGGGCGGCACCTGAACATTCCTTTTGCACAATCTGTTATCCCCTTGAACAAAAGCCGGCGCCGGCGGGCAATCCTCCCGATTATCCGTACCTTTGCGGCTCCATTTCCATTCCAGTCCAATCACGCTTGCCATACGCAATGAACATCAACTTGAATCAGACTGAGCCGTTTTCGTCTCGTCACCTGGGGCCGGACGCAGCCCAAATCGCGGAAATGCTCCAGGCCATCGGAGCCGCCTCTTTGGAAGAACTGATTGCGCAGACGGTGCCCGCTTCCATTCGCCTCAAGCGGCCCCTGAACCTGCCGGCGCCCAAGAGTGAATACGAATTCCTGAAAGACTTTAAAAAAGTAGCCGCCCGCAACAAGGTCTACAAGTCGTACATCGGCCTGGGCTACCACGACTGCATCACGCCCCCGGTCATCCTGCGCAACATCCTGGAGAACCCGGGTTGGTACACGGCCTACACGCCCTACCAGGCCGAAATTGCCCAGGGCCGCCTTGAAGCCCTGCTCAACTTCCAGACGATGGTGAGCGACCTGACGGGCATGGACCTGGCCAATGCTTCGCTGCTCGACGAAGGCACCGCCGCCGCCGAAGCCATGACGCTGCTGCACGCCGTGCGGAAATCTTCCCGCAAAGCGGCCAACGTATTCTTCGTGTCCGACCAGGTGTTCCCCCAAACGATTGACGTGCTCAAGACGCGCGCCATTCCGCTGGGCATCGAGGTGCAGGTGGGCGACTATGCGGAGGCCGACCTCTCCGGCACCGGGCTTTTCGGCGTGCTGCTCCAGTACCCGGCCGGCGACGGTTCCGTGTATGATTATACCCCGTTCATTGCCGCGGCCCGCGAAAACGACATCTCCGTGGCCGTGGCCGCCGACCTGCTCAGCCTCACCCTGCTCACCCCTCCCGGGGAGATGGGCGCCGACGTGGTGGTGGGCACGACCCAGCGTTTCGGCGTGCCGATGGGCTACGGCGGTCCCCACGCCGCCTACTTTGCCACCCGCGAGGAGTTCAAGCGGTACCTGCCCGGCCGGATCATCGGCGTGTCAGTAGACGCCCAGGGCAACCGGGCCCTGCGCATGGCACTGCAAACCCGCGAGCAGCACATCCGCCGCGAAAAGGCGACGAGCAACATCTGTACTGCCCAGGTCCTGCTGGCCGTCATTGCGGGCAGCTACGCCGTGTACCACGGTCCCCAGGGCGTGCGGGCCATCGGCGAAAGGGTGCACGGGCTCACCCAGCTGCTGGCCAAGGGCCTCCGGAAAGTGGGCTTTACGGTCCAGAATGAACACTACTTCGATACGCTGGCGGTGGCCCTGGGCAGCCCGGCGGAAAAAGAAGCGCTGCGCAAGGCCGCCGAAGCCCGCCAGATCAACCTCCGCTACTTCGACGACAACCGCGTGGGCGTCTCCCTCAACGAGACCACCACCCTCGACGAGGTGAAAACCTTGGTTGAAGTGTTTGCCGAAGGGGGCGGGCGCAGCAACCACATTGACATGGGCGCCCTGGCAGGCGACATCCGGCTCCAATACCCCCAGGCGCTGACCCGGCAGTCGTCCTACCTGACGCACCCCGTATTCAACCGGCACCACTCCGAGCACGAAATGCTGCGTTACCTGAAGGCCCTGGAGAACAAGGACCTGTCGCTGGCGCACTCCATGATCCCGCTGGGCAGCTGCACGATGAAACTGAACTCCACCAGCGAAATGATTCCCGTGACCTGGCCCGAGATCGGCGGCCTGCACCCCTTCGTGCCCGCCAACCAGGCCGAAGGCTACGGGCAGCTGTTCAGGGAACTCAACGACTGGCTCTGCGAAATCACCGGCTTTGCGGCCATGTCGCTGCAACCCAACTCCGGCGCCCAGGGCGAATACGCCGGCCTGATGGTAATCCGCGCCTACCACGAGAGCCGCGGCGACGTCCACCGGACGGTATCCCTCATCCCGGCTTCGGCCCACGGCACCAACCCGGCCAGCGCCGTGCTGGCGGGGATGCAGGTGGTGGTGGTGAAAACCGACGAACGGGGCAACATTGACGTGGCCGATCTCAAGGCCAAGGCCGAACAGTACGCCGACAAGCTTTCCTGCCTGATGGTGACCTACCCGTCCACCCACGGGGTGTTCGAAGAGAGCATCCAGGAAGTGTGCGCCACCATCCACCAGTACGGCGGGCAGGTGTACATGGACGGCGCCAACATGAACGCCCAGGTGGGCCTCACGAGCCCGGCCGCCATCGGTGCCGACGTGTGCCACCTGAACCTGCACAAAACCTTCTGCATCCCGCACGGCGGCGGCGGTCCCGGCATGGGTCCCATCGGCGTAGCGGCGCACCTGGTGCCCTTCCTGCCCGGCCATGCCCTGGTGAAGACGGGCGGCGAACAGGCCATCCACGCCGTATCGGCCGCGCCGTATGGCAGCGCCAGCATCCTGCCGATCTCGTACGCCTACATTGCCATGATGGGCGGCGACGGCCTGATGCGGGCCACGGAAATTGCCATCCTGAACGCCAACTACATCAAGGCGCGGCTGAAAGAACATTACCCGGTGCTGTACACCGGCACCAACGGACGCTGCGCGCACGAGATGATCGTGGATTGCCGGGCGTTCAAGGCGGCCGGGGTGGAAGTGGAGGACATCGCCAAGCGCCTCATGGACTACGGTTTCCACGCCCCCACGGTGTCGTTCCCGGTGGCCGGTACGCTGATGATCGAGCCTACGGAAAGCGAACCGAAGGAAGAACTCGACCGCTTCTGCGACGCCATGATCGCCATCCGGGAAGAAATCCGCGAGGTGGAGAAGGGCCAGGCCGACAAGCGGGACAACGTGCTCAAGAACGCACCGCACACGGCGGCCGTTGCGCTTGCCGAAACCTGGAGCCGGCCCTACAGCCGCGAAAAGGCCGTGTTCCCGCTGGCCTGGGTGCGGAACAACAAGTTTTGGCCCACCGTCGGCCGCGTGGACAACGCCTACGGAGACCGCAACCTGATTTGCAGCTGCGTGCCCATTGACGAGTACGCCGCCAAGCCCGAGGAAGCAATGGCGTAGTAGAAATGGATCATTGAAGATTGACAATGGAATGCGAAAGGGAACGGCTGCGGCGGTTCCCTTTCTTTTTTGCGTGTTTCCAAAGAAAATAGGGTTACCACGGAGACACGGAGGGCACGGAGAACCACGGAGAAAAGAATTCAAACCGCCGAGAACACAGAGGAAAAAAAGAGGAGAAACCGAACCGCAAAGGGCGCAAAGAAGACGCAAGGATCGCAAGGAGTACGCGTATTTCTTTGCGCCCTTTGCGTCTCCCTTGCGATCCTTGCGGTTCAGTTCCTTCGGTCTCCGGTCTCCCTTCCTCCCGTCTCCGTGGTTCTCCGTGCCCTCCCTCCGTGTCTCCGTGGTAAATTTTATCCCTTTATATTATAGGTGAAGGAAATAAAAAAAGCCCTCCCGGTTGGGAAGGCTTTGTACTTGAAGGAGCTAAGGGTTTGGAATGGCATTAAGCCTGTTGGCCCTGGGCAAAACAATGGTTGAGCACGGCTTCGTACTCCTTGAACTTTTCGTAACACCACGCCCTCAGGAGGTTGATTTCTTCGGACAACAGGGAAGCGATTGCTTTTCGAAGCTCTTTCTCGAAGAGCTTTAGGTCAAAACTCACTTTCTGCAGGATGGTTTTGGCGTATTCCAGCATTGGTTTGAAGTTTTGGGCGCTTGGCGGGCCGGTGAAGCCCCCTGCGCAGGTTACACAATTTTTTAGCTGATGAGGTTGCCATTTGCCTCTCGTCCGTTCTGCCCGGACCATCTGGGAAAGAACGTCTAAGCATACGCGCTTAGTATGCGCTTTTGCAAAAGCGTTGCAAATATAAAATGTAATTATTTTAACAAAAAGTATTTCAATGCTAATAATTTTCGTTGGCTTTACGAGGCATTCGCCAAATTTGCACCATGCCCTCAAGCATTTGGAAAATTATTATTTGGTTACTCGCGGCAGTCGGTACTTTCAGCACGGCTTTTTCGCAGGAATCAGCCATTGAACTGGGGAAAAAAAACATTGCCCTCGATGAGCCTTTTACCATTACGCTCATTATCCGGGAGGCGCAGGACCAGCACACGTACTCTCCTTTTCCGGACATTGCCGGCATGCAGAAGCGCGAAGTGACAACGGTGAACCTGAAAGAAGGCCCTACTGGTAAAGTTATTATAAGTCAACGAATTACGCAATACTACCTGGCCGCAAAAACGGGCAAATTTACCCTGCCCCCTTTTCGCATGACCGTCAACGGCAGGGAACTGCGCTCACCCGGGGCGGCCATCACCGTGGAAGCACCCGGCCGGCCGGCACCCACCGACACGGTTGCCAGCCGGTTGTACAACGAGATCATGAGCATGGAGAAGGGGGTGGCCGAGAAAAAGGAGGATGCTTTCCTGGCCCTCAGCACCGACCGGGATACCGTTTTTGCGGGAGAAGGCTTTACGATGACCCTGGCCCTGTACGTGGCCGAGAACAACCAGGTGGAGATGCGGTCCTTCGACGAAGGCGAACAACTGCTCCGGCTGCTGCGCCAACTCAAGCCCGCCAACTGCTGGGAACAGGACTTTAACCTCCGCGAGTTCGTGACGAGCCAGGTGACGGTGAACCGGAAAAAATACACGCAGTACAAGATGTACCAGGCCGCGTTTTACCCGCTTACGCCCGACACGGTGCAACTGCCGGCGGTCTCTTTCCGGCTGCTCAAAGTACGGGCGGCGGGGGCCAAAGGCGGTCCCGCCCCGGATACGGCCACGTTTTTCTCGCAGCCCCGCACGGTGTACGTAAAACCGCTGCCGCCGCACCCGTTGCGGGACGGCATCCCGGTGGGCAACTTCCGGCTGGAAGAAGGCGTGAGCAACCGGCGGCTGCGCACCGGCGACCCCTTCACGTACCAACTGAGCGTATCGGGCGAGGGAAACCTGTCCACGGTCAACCTGGCGCCGGCCCGGACAGGGACGGCCATCGATTTCTACCCGCCCGACGTGAAAGTCAACGTAAGCACGCAGCACAACCGGCCGGGTGGCCGCAAGACGTTCCGGTTCACGGGCATCCCGCGGGAGCCGGGCCAGTACCCGCTCGACTCGGTGTTCCGGCTGGTGTACTTCAACCCGGCCCGCCGGCAGTACGATACGCTCCACTCCCGGATGTCGCTGGACGTGGCCGGCCCGAGCCTGCGGAGTGGGCGCATCCAGGCGAATGAACTCGAACCCGTGTACCGTGAGATGGCCGCCGAAGGCAACGAACTCAGCCCCCTGCAACGCCAGTACCCGGTACGCCAGATCGCCAACGCCCTGCTCGTGCTGATGATGCTCGGCACCATGATGCTGATGGGCTACCGAAAGTAACGCCGCAGCATGCAGTCGGCAGGATGCAATAAGCAGTCGGCAAGAGGCAGCCGGCAGTAGCCAACGCCTAATACCCAATATTCAATACCCAATACTTAATCTCCAACTCCCCCATGAACTCCTACGGCAAGCTTTTCCGCATTACAACCTTCGGCGAATCGCACGGCACGGGCATCGGCGTGGTGATTGACGGCTGCCCGGCCGGGTTGCCCGTTGACACGGCCTTTATCCAAAGTGAACTGGACCGCCGCAAGCCCGGCCAGTCGCGGATCACCACGCAGCGGCGCGAAAAAGACGAGTTCCAGATCCTGTCCGGGGTGTTCGAAGGCAAAGCCCAGGGTACGCCCGTTGCCCTGCTGATTCTCAACGAAGACCAGCGGAGCAAAGACTACGCCCACATTGCCGACCAGTTCCGGCCGTCGCACGCCGACTACACGTACCAGGCCAAGTACGGCTCCCGCGACTACCGGGGCGGCGGCCGGTCGTCGGCCCGCGAAACGGCGGCCCGCGTAGCCGCCGGAGCCGTGGCCAAACTGCTGCTGCGGCAACTCGGCGTCACCGTGCAGGCGTACGTGTCGCAGGTGGGACCGCTGAAACTGGAGACGCCCTACGCCGAACTGGACTTGCCGCAGGCCGAAGACAACGCCGTGCGCTGCCCCGATCCCGGCATGGCGGCCCGCATGTTTGAATTCATTGACCAGACCCGCAAGAGGGGGGATTCGGTGGGCGGCGTGGTAACGGCCGTGGTGACGGGGACGCCGGCCGGCCTCGGCGAACCGGTGTTCGACAAGCTGCACGCCGAACTGGGCAAGGCCATGCTGAGTATCAACGCCGTGAAGGGCTTCGAATACGGCAGCGGATTTGCCGGCGTCGAAAAGTACGGCTCCGAGCACAACGACCAGTTCTACACCGACCAGGCGGGACGCGTACGCACCCGGACCAACTTTTCGGGCGGCATCCAGGGCGGCATTTCCAACGGCGAAGACATTTTTTTCCGGGTGGCCTTTAAGCCCGTGGCAACCATCATGCAGGGCCAGGAGAGCATCAACGAAAGGGGAGAAGTGATCACCGTGGAGGGCAAGGGCCGCCACGACCCCTGCGTCGTGCCCCGCGCCGTGCCCATCGTGGAGGCAATGGCCGCGCTGGTGCTGGCCGACTTTTACCTGCGCAACAAAGTGGTTAAGCTGTAGGGTGACTCATTTTCTCAACTTGAAGCGGAAGCGGTACAGGTTCGTGTGGACCTCTACCTCTTCGCACACGCCGTTGACGTAGGTGTAGAGGTTTTGCTTGCCGTCGGGCATGGTCAGCTGGTATTTGCCGACCCCTACCGGCTTGATGGGGCAAAATTTGCCGAACCGCTCCGAAAAAAGCTCCGTGACGTTCTTGGGCTCCCTGTGGTAGAGAATCGCCGTGCTGTAGGTGATGCGGCGGGCCGGCAGGGCTACCTTTTCGTCGTTGAGGGTCACCTGGTAGCCGTTGCCGTCCCAGTTGGTGAGGGACAAGTTCTGGGTTTTCTCGTTGAGTTTTTCGTGGAACGACGCCGTTTCCATCAGTTTGTCCTTGTACACGCTGGAGATCAGCATGGTGATGTTTTTGCGCCCAAAGAACCAGACCGAAGCGTCGGCGTCCGCCCGGTAGTGGATTTCGCCGGTTTTGGCGGTAGTGGTATACACCTTGAGTTCACCGATCTGCATCCCGTTCAGCAGAATGTCGTACAACTTGGGTTGGGTCGAAGCAGGGTGGGAGACGGCAAGGGCTACGAAAGCACACCAGAGTTTAATGGATAAAAACATGAGTCAGCCGCGGAATGATTACGTAAATAAGACAATCTGTTGGAAGAAAACCCCTACGGGGCCGAAAAATTATGGAAGGGCCGCGGCCGGCGCGGACGACCGCGCAAAAAGTCTGTTCCCGGAAAAAATGGCCGGGCCGCGGGTACGGGGAGGACAACGCATATCATAGCAAACGATGCAGTAGAGGATTTATGCGAGGCGACCCGCTAAAACACTCCTCTTGCCGCAATCATCGGGCCATCGTTGCCCGGGGGTAATACTACCCGAATGGACCCGTACGAAAGGCGTAAACCGGGGGAAGACGCCGTCTGCGCCTTCCACCCGGTTCGTTCGTAATGCCGGAAGTCCGTTCCCGGCGCTTTACCCGCTTCGGCGTTTATTCCTTATAGGCCAGGCTTTTCAGTTCCTGGGCAATCTGGAGGTTATTGAGAGACTTGTCGTTGAGGGTAAACCGCAGCGAATTGTCGTCGAGGGTCACGAAGCTGATGCTGGCGCCTTTGCGGACCAGCCCGTCGCGTTCGGTAACCACCAGCACCGGTTTGCCCGCCAGCTTTTGCAGCAGTTCTTCAAGGTCGCCGCTCCGCCCGCCCGACAGGTACACCAGGTGCGCCGGAGTCAGTTCCTGGGCCGTGTTCACCTGCGAAACCACGATTTTCTTGCCCAGCACGGTTTTGTTCTGCACGAGGGTGGTCAGTTCCTGGGTTACCTTGGAACTGCCAACCACCGTGATTTTGAATTCGCCGGTCAGGCTGCCTTCGGGCCAGTGCACGTACTTGGTAAAGTTGTAGAGGAAGATGGCGTACGCCTTGTGGTTGGTCGTCTGGGCTACGGTGCGGGAGGGCAGCGCCATGAGCAGACAGAACAGCCCGGGAGCCAGGATCTTCAGGAAGGATTGCTCAGCTTTCATTTCGTTGCGGAGGAAGAGGACTGGAAGGAGAGGTGATAAGTAAGCTTCAGGAGCAACTCGCGGCTGCGGCCGGGCGTAGGGTCAATTTCGCCCTGGTACGCCCGGGGCATGGGTTGGCGGGAGTTGAACAGGTTGTATGCGCCTACGCCCAGGTCGAGGCCCTTCACCAGCAGGTTGTCGTAGCTCACGTACAGGTTAGCCAGCGTTTGCGGGGCCAGCCGCGTCAGGACCGGGTTGCCGTCGCCGTCCAGTTCCGTGAAGCCGTACCGTTCGCTGAAATACAGCACCGAAGGATTGATGCGCAGGTCGCGGGTGAGGGCTACGCTGCCCAGGAGGGTAAACTTGTGGGCCGGGAAAGCCAGGAAAACGTGTTGTTTGCCCGGCACGCGGTAAGCGTCTGCGGTGGCGTTGGAGAGTGCCCGGTAGAATGAGTAGCCCAGGTTGAGGTGCCAGCGTTCCTTGCGCAACTGGTACACGGCTTCCAGTCCGCGGCTGCCGGTCAGGTCATAGTTCCGGTACTCCTCAATGTACGTACTGTCATTGGGAATGTCCGAGAAATAGATGATCACGTCTTTGGTCTGCACGTCAAAGGCGTTCACCGACAGCAGCATGTCGGGGGTAAACTGGTAACCCAGTTCCAACTCGCTGACCCGGGAGCGTTCGGGGCGGATGGCTTCGTTGAGGGTGATGTTTTCGATGCCGGGGGCGCGGTAGGAGTGACTGTAGAGGGCTTTGAAGTGAAAGTTGTCAATCCGTTTGGTGAGGGCGAAGCGGGGTACGAACGCCGAACCAAAGGCACTGTGCTTGTCGTAGCGGAAGCCGAGGGTCAGGTTGGCCACGCGGTGCTTCACCAGTCCCTGGGCGAACACGGAAGCCGTGTGGTATTGCACCTGGTTCTGGCCTTCGCCGAAATAGTCTTCGCCCCGCTGATTCTGCGCGAAGTCCCGGAAGTACTCCTGTCCAAAGGTGAGGTTCACCTTGCGGGAAATGTCGTACAGGGCCGTTACTGACACTTTGCTCCGGCGGGCGTTGATCCGGAAAAAAGACCCGCTTTCAGTGTCGGCGGCGTCGGTCGTTTCCCAGGGCGTCTGGTTGGTGTAGCTCAGCAGCGGGGTGATGGTCAGCTTGCGCCCAAAGCGGAGGTTGTGTTTAAGCGACAGGAACAGGTGCGAATAGTCGGTGATGTTCCACGGGTGCTCCACGTGGAAGCGGTCGTAGATGGCCCGCACGTGCGTATTTCCGTAGCGCAGTCCCGCGTTGAAGTTGGTCGCGTCGGTTGAAGAGTGCCGGGCGGCATCCATGGGCAAGGGAACTTCCGTTTCCGTGCTGTCTTCGGGATAGTAATCGTAGAAAGTCTGGTCGCTGGCGATGTGCTGGCCTTTGAAGAAAGACACATCGGCGTGGGCCTTGGTCCCGATGGCTTTGCTGAAGCCGGCGCTCAGGTTGCGGCGGCCGTAGCTGCCCGGCAGGGTGCTGTACGTGCCCGAGGCCGAAGCGGTTTGCTGGCCGGCCCCGCCTTTCGTAATGATGTTGATGACCCCGAACTC
The DNA here is from genome assembly GCA_902805615.1 of uncultured Cytophagales bacterium. Lineage (GTDB taxonomy): Bacteria > Bacteroidota > Bacteroidia > Cytophagales > 172606-1 > CADCTQ01. The sequence goes on along the minus strand of CADCTQ010000219.1, from coordinate 1,220 downwards.
GGCCGTACCGCCGTACACCGCCGAGCCCGGCCCGCGGATGATCTCGACCCGGGCAATCTGGTCCAGCGGAAACTTGTTGCCGTAGGGGACCGACTGGTAGAGGATTTCGTTGTATTCCTGGCCGTCCATCAGCACGAGCACCTTGCCTTCGCTGGCCCAGTTGCCCCGCATGCCAATGCCGGCAATGAAACCGAGGTCGGTGGCGAAGTCCACGCCGGGCACCAGGCGGAGCAGGTCCACGATGTCGCGGGCCCCCGAGTAGCGGATTTCTTCCTCGGTAATGACCGTAACGATGCCGGGGGTTTCGCGGGAGGAGAGGGCCTTGCGGGAGGAAGCCGCTACGTTTTCGTTCAAAATCTGCTGCAACCCGCTGGCGTCCGTCTGCGCCTTCAGGTGAATAAGCTCTTGGAGGGAGTGGTCGGCATCCGTGGAGTCTCCGTTCTGAGCCAGGGTAATGCTCCTGCTGCCAATGCCAAAGGCCAGCAAAGCTACCAGTCTTACCGCGTGGTTGATTTTCATGCCGCTCTTCTGTTTTGCTTGGAAGAATACTGAGGAAGTAAAATAGATAAGGGGCAAAAGTAGACAGGCCCACCCTCAAAAAACGGCAATTGCTTATCTGCTTATTACACAGGTGGTTTAGCCCCATTTTTAGTGAAAACCCCACGCCGTCCGCCCCCTGCCGGCGGCCAAAGTGGCCCTCAGGCGAAGCTTACGACAGTTCACCACGCGTGCAGGATGGGCGTAAGAAAAAGCCGGAATGCCGGGGTTGGGGCCGGTAAGCTTTCGTCCCGCCGGCCGTCCGGCAGGGCGCCCGGGCCCGTCAGCGCCGCGCGGCATTGACAGATGAAAGCGGGATGCTGGTGCAGCCTTAAGCGGATTTGGTCGAAAGAATAGCCCCATCCTGGTTACGAAGGGCGGTTTGAGATGATTTATGTCCGAAAAGCGAGGCGCAGACGGTGTAATAATCGGAGCAAAATCGCTAAAGATTTTCCGGACGCAAGACGAAAGGTTTACCCCAAAGCATTACGAACATGAAAGTTTCAGCCCTGTTTTTAGCCGTTGTATTTGAAGTGATCGCCACCAGTTCCCTGAAGGCCAGCGAGCAGTTCACCAAGTTGGTTCCCAGCGCGGTAGTCGTGATTGGATACGGAGCGGCTTTCTACTTTTTCAGTGTATCGCTGAAGAGCGTGCCGGTAGGGCTGGCGTACGCAGTATGGTCG
>CADCTQ010000218.1 GCA_902805615.1 uncultured Cytophagales bacterium | reverse complement strand
GGAGCTGGAGCGTGCTGATGGCCGACTTCGACAACGACGGCTGGCGGGACGTGCACATCACCAACGGCATGGGCCGCGACTTCCTCAACAGCGACTACATCCTCTACCGCGACGACCTGGCCCGGGAGTATTCCACCAACATCCCCGAACGGAACCGGGCGGTGGTGCAGAAGCTGGCCGCCTACGGCGAGGTGCCGCTCAGGAATTACCTCTTCCGCAACAACGGCAACCTCTCGTTCAGCAACCTTTCCGCCGCCGCGGGCATGGACGAGCCGGCCATTTCCAACGGGGCCGCCTACGCCGACCTCGACAACGACGGCGACCTCGACCTGGTGGTGAGCAACATCAACCGCCCGGCCTCCGTCTTCCGCAACGAGGCCCGCCCGGCCAAAGGCGGCAACGCCCACTACCTCGCCCTGCGACTCGAAGGCGCCGCGCGGAACCCGGACGGGTTTGGGGCCAAGGTGACGGTGTACGCCGGGGGCAACCGGCAGGCCGCCGAGCAGAACCCGGTGCGGGGCTACGTGTCCACGGTGGACAAACGGCTGCACTTCGGCGTCGGCCGCGCCGCCCGCATTGACTCGGTCACGATTGCCTGGCCCGACGACCGCCACCAGACGCTCCGGGACCTGCCCGCCGACCAGGCGTTGACGCTGCGCCACCGGGAAGCCACCGGGAAGGGCCTCCTCCCGGCTCCAGCCGCCCTGCAACCGCTGTTTGCCGAGGTGACGGCCGGGAAAAAGATCGCTTTCCGCCATAAGGAAGAATTCTTTGACGACTACAGCTTCCAGCGGCTGCTGCCCCAGAAATATTCGCAGCTCGGCCCCTTCCTGGCCGAAGGCGACGTGAACGGCGACGGCCTCCCCGACTTTTTCGTGGGCGGGGCCTACGGGCAATCCGGCCGGTTCTTCACGGGCCAGCCCGACGGCACGTTCCGGTCGCGGGACCTGACCACGGGCGAAAAGGACGAGGAAGACCTGGGCTGCCTGCTGTTCGACGCCGACGGCGACCGGGACCTGGACCTGTTCGTCAACAGCGGCGGCTACGAGTACGACGCCGGTTCGCCGTACTACCGGCCCCGCCTGTACCGCAACGACGGCAAGGGCAACTTCACCCTCGACCAGGCGGCCCTGCCGGCCACGATCAACACCAGTGCGCAAAGCGTAGCCGGGGCCGACTACGACGGCGACGGGGATACCGACCTGTTCGTGGGCGGCCGGGTGTCGCCGAGCCAGTACCCGGTGGCGCCCCGCAGCTACCTGCTGCAAAACGACGGCGGCACGTTCCGCGACGTCACCGAAACGGTGTGTCCGCCGCTGGCCGCCCCGGGCATGGTGACGGCGGCCACGTGGACGGACTTCGACGGCGACCACAAGCCCGACCTGCTCCTGGCCGGGGAGTGGATGCCGGTCCGGTTTTTCCGCAATGCGGGCGGCAAGCTGCTCGAAACGACGGCCAATACCGGACTGGCGCACACGCAGGGCCAGTGGCGCAGCCTGTGCGCCGCCGACCTGGACGGGGACGGCGACGCGGACGTGGTGGCGGGCAACCTGGGCCTCAACAACCGCTACCGGGCTTCTCCCGCCCAGCCCATCAAGCTGTACGCGAAAGATCTGGACCGCAACGGCAGCATTGATCCCATCATGGCGTATTACATTCCGGATGCGAACGGGCAACGCCGGTTGTACCCGGCCATCGGGCGGGACCAGTTTGCGCAGCAGGTGCCCGGCATCAAAAGCAAGTTTCCCCAGCACCAGGCGTATTCGGGGGTGGCCGTGGGCCAGCTCTTTACTGAGAATGACCGGTACGGGATGCTCGAACTGACGTGCGAGGAGACGCGGACGGTGTGGCTGGAAAACCAGGGGAACGGCCGGTTTGGGATGCACCCCCTGCCGGTGGAAGCCCAGCTGGCCCCGGTGAACGCGGTGGTGTGCACCGACGCGGACGGCGACGGCCACCCGGACCTCCTGCTGGCGGGCAACGAATACCAGGCGGAAGTAACGGCCGGGCGGTACGATGCTTCCTACGGCCTGCTGCTGAAGGGCAACGGCAAAGGGCAGTTCTCCCCCGTGCCGCCGGCCACCAGTGGCTTCATCATTGACGGCGACGTAAAGGATTTGAAACTCATCACTACGGGCAAAAAGGAGCGGATCGTGGTGGCGGCGGTAAACGATGCGCCGCTGAAGGCGTTTGTCCTCAAAGCGGAAGCAGCCCGCCAGTAGCCCAAAACGCGTGCGTTGCTGCCGGTACCAAACAAAGGCACGAGCAGCCCCACGCCCTTGCCCGCGGGCACACCCACAAAGGGCAAGGCTGAGAAAGTTGGTGGGAAGAGGGCAGAAGTCATCCCCCTGCCCCCTTCCCTTGCCCGCGGGCAAACCCACAAGGGGGACTCCGTACCTGTCGGTGCCGCCGCAAGGCAACTGTCCCCGGCAAGGCAACGCTTCGCTGTAACTTCGCTGCAAGGCAACGATCCGCGGCTGATGGGCACGGCCCGTTGCCTTGCCGGGGAGCCGCCCACTACCGGTCCCCCTTGCGGGAAGGTCCTCGCGATGGCCGAAGGGGGCAGGGGGATGACTTGCCAACCGGTTCCGTATGATTACCCGTCAGGGTGCCAACCGATTCCGTATGACCACCCCTCAATAAATAGGGCAAGCAGTGAACAGGGCAAGGCCGTACCGGGGGCCGACCCTGCCCGGGCCGGGCGGAGCCCCATTCAGCCCGGCCCTGCCCGGTAAGGCATAAAAAAGGCCCTGCCTAAGGAGACAGGGCTTTTTCGGGGTGCTTAGACAATGGCAAGGCCGGCCATTGTGCCGGCCTTCGTGCTTACTGCATTACTGCATTCACGACTCTTACATTGTCAATCGCAATGATGGCCGGTACCGCCGCGGGGGTCGTGTTGACGATGACCACGCGGAAGTGGTGCTGGCTGTCTTTGTTACCGGTCAGAATGTCGCCGTACTTAGCCAGCTTCACGTTGCCGTTGGCGAGGCTGCTCAACGGCACCGAAACCGTGTACCACTTGCCGTCCGTGCTCCGGATGAAGTTCTTCAGGTCCACGTTGGCCGTCATTTCCACGTTATCCTTGTTCTGGTAAAACACCTGCAACTGAACGCCTGCCAGCGACGACTGGGTGACCACGGCCACTTCCATGCGGGCATCGAAGTTGGCAATGGGGGCCTCGGGATTGTACTTGTCGGCCGGCGTCGTCGGGTAGGTCTGGTTGCCGCCCCAATCCACCAGGTTGATCACCTTGTCGTTGGACCAGCCGTAGTTTTCCGGCAGGCTCATGTTGATGAGGGCGAACTTATTGTCCAGCGGCTGAATGACGCCGCCCGGCGTGACGGTGGTGACGTTCTTGTCTTTGTCGAGGCCCCAGCCCCAGGGAAAGATGTCGTCGAAGTTGCTCACGATGCCTTCGCCCGCGTAGAACCGGGACGTCCGGCCCGGCATGGAGGAGCCGCTTTGCGTGGTGACGATGACGTCGCCTTTGGTCGGGTCAAAGCCTTCGGGCACTTTTACCGTGAGGGCCGTGCCGTTGGCGTTGGTCGTAAAGTCGGTCACGGTGACGCCGCCCGGAAAGGTTACCTCTTCCACGAAGAAGAAGTATTTGCCGAAGAGGGTCACGGTTTCGCCCGCTTTCACGAACTGGTTGCCGACCTGCTCCACCACCGGCGCCGGGGGCAGCACCTGGAACTTGTACGTCGCCTGTCCGTAGCGGTTCACCACGGTCAGTTCATTGGGTACGTTCGGGTCCTGGGCCACGGTGGGCACGCTGTCGAGCACCGGCACGATCAGGTGGTTGTCGGTGGCAAACACCGGGTTTACGGCAATCTTGTAATTGTTCAGTAACACGTACTGCGCCGAGGCCAGGTTTTTGCCCACAATGGCCAGGGTGCTGCCCAGGGTAGCCTTGGTGAAGGAGCTGTCGGCCGTGGCCGGGTCGGTAAAGCGGACTCTTTCGATGACCGGCGCGGCCCCCGTGTCTTCGTCCTCCCGGCAGGAGGAGAGCAACGCCAGGCCGCCGAGCAAAAGGAAGAAGAGGAAATGATGGATCCGGGAACCGGATAGCGTATACTGTTGCATATGGACTGCGGCTAAGGAGGTTGGGGTAAGCCTGCCGCCCGCGGGGCCGGGAGACCGTCCGCCGACGGCAGGCTGGGTGGAGACTTATGCTGATAAGAATCGGAGTACGTATTTGATTAGATACAACTATTTATCAATCAGATCAATATCCTCCGATTCATCCGTTTAATCAGGTGAATCCTGGTATTACTTCAGTTTGGTGAAATCAAAGGGCACCGGCGGCTTTCTCAGGTTGGGGGCCCGGGACAGTTCGGCCGAGGGAATGGGCAGGATGAAGTTGCCCGAATTCACGTTGTACTTGCGCGACTCGGTCAGCGTCACCTTCCAGTCGGTGGGGTCTCTGAGGAGGTTCGGCTCGATCACGTAGAAGCCCCGCTCCTGGTTGCTCAGCATGCTGTACGCCTTCTGCGGGTTGTAGTAGTGCAGGCGCACGAAATCGTACCACAACTGCCCTTCCATGGCAAACTCCCGCTGTCTTTCGGCGAACAGTTCGTCAAAGGTAAGCGCCTCGGTCCGGGCGGGCATGCCGGCCCGCTGGTGCACCGCGTTGTAGTACTTGAGGGCTTCGCCCGGGTTCTTGTCCAGCACGGCTTCGGCGTAGATGAGGTACACGTCGGCCAGGCGCAGCATGTACGTCTGGATGCCCGTACCCTGCTGCACCACCTGGTCGTTGTTGTCTTCGGGACGGCCCACCACGTATTTCTTCACCCAGGCCCGGGTGTTGCCCCGTACGCTCTCCCCGTTCACCGTGGCCGTGTTGACCGGCACGCGCAGTTGCTGGGGCGGGTTGTTGCCCGACTTCTGGGTGATGTACGGATAGTGGTCACCGGGATACATGAAGGTAGCCTTCCGGCGCTTGTCGCCTTCGCCGTACTTCTGGATCATGTCGTAGGAAGCGCCGATGTCGCCGCCCCACCCGTCGCCGAAGCCGGTGATTTCCGAGCCGTAGGCCAGGTACGCCTGCACGCTGTTCTGCACCCCGTACTGGGTGTAGTTGAAGTGGTTGTAGGTCCACTGCAAGGCAAACAGGGTTTCGGGGTTGTTGTTGTTGCGGGTGAGGAACAGGTCCTCGTAGTTGGGCAGCAGCGAAGCGCCGCTGTTGTCAATCACGCGTTTGGCAAAGTAGGCGGCGCTGTCCAGGTCCGACTGGTTGCGGCCGCCGGAAATGCCGGCCCGGGTGAGGTACATCTTGGCCAGCATCCCTTCGGCCGACCACTGGGTCACCCGTCCCGGCTGCACGGGGGACGGCGGCAGCGCCTCGGTGGCGAAACGCAGGTCGCGGATCACCAGTTCCCACACGCTCTCCACGGTATTGCGGGAAATGGACGTATCCTGAAGCAGCGTGGAGTTGTCGGTGATGATGGGCACGGGCCCCCAGTTCTGCACCAGGTAGGAGTAAGCCACGCCGCGCATGAAGCGGGCTTCGCCCAGGGCGTGCTGCTTGATGTCGGGCGATACCTGCGGGCCGGCAAACTGGTTGATGTTGGTAATCACCGTATTGGCCTGCCCGATGATGTTGTAGAACGACCGCCAGGCGTTGACGTTTTCGCCCGTCAGGCCGGTGGTGTTGAACTGCACGTTCTCCAGCTGGTAAGAGCCGGAAGTAAGCACCCCGCCGCGGGCGTCACCGAGCCCGTGCGAAGCTTTGTCGTTGTAGGCAAACCAGACGATGTTGTACAGGGGAGCCGTCCCGGCCAGCACCTGCTGATCCGTCTTGTAAAAGTTGGCATCCACGATCTGGTCCAGCGGCGGCCGTTCCAGGAATTCTTCCTTACAGCCGGCCAGCAGTCCCGACAGGAGCAGGCAGGCGGCATAGAGGGTATATTTGGGGTTTTTCATCATGGTAGTTTGAAGGAGGATTAGAAATCAACGCCTACGCTGAAGGTATAGATGGGAGTAAGCGGGTACCGTCCGTAATCCACGCCGATCACCGGGCTGTTGGGATCGCCGTCGCGGCCCACGTACGCGCCGACTTCGGGATCGTAGCCTTTGTACCTGGTGAACGTAGCGATGTTCTGTACGCCGACCTGGAAGCGCGCCCCTTTCACCACCGGCTGTTTGCCCAGCAGCGAAGCCGGCAGGCTGTAGCCCAGCGAAATGTTCTTGATGCGCAGGTAAGAGCCGTCTTCCACGTACTTCTGGGTAAACCGGTTCCCGTTGCCGTTCACGTCCGAGCCCACCAGCCGCGGCACGGTGGTTTCGGGGTTGGTCAGGTAAGCGGCCTGGCCTTCCCCTGCCACGCGGGCGTAGTTGAAGGTTTCGGCCAGCAGGTTGCGGCCCAGGTTGATGTTGTTGGGATTGGTGCTGCTGTAGCGCAGGTAGTTGAACACGTCGTTGCCGGAGGCGGCCGTAAGCAGTACGCTCAGGTCGAGGCCCTTGTAGGTAAAGGTGTTGGTCAGGCCGAAGGTCGCTTTCGGCCAGGGGTTGCCGATGGTGGTTTCGTCGCGTTCGTCAATGATGCCGTCGCCATTCTGGTCCTTGTACTTCACGTCGCCCACCCACACCGAGCCCGGCGCCACGGCCAGCCGGTTGCCGTTGTTGTCGGCCGGGATGGCGCTGTTGTTGATCTCATCCACGGATTGGAACAAGCCTTCTTCGATGTAGCCGCGGAACAGCCAGGGCGCCTGCCCGACGGTGGCCCGCTGGGTCCAGTTGTTCATGTACCAGGCCGAACGGCTCACAAAGGCGGTCTCCGAGTAGAACTTGGTCACCTCCGTGCGGAAGCCCGAGACGTTGAAGTTGGTGTTCCAGCGGAACCCGCCCCGGTCCACGTTGATCGTATTGAGCGTAAAGGCGTAGCCCCGGTTTTCGAGTTCGCCGATGTTCACGTTGGGCGGCTGGATGCGTCCTTCGCCGTTGGTGCCCATGTAGTCGGGCAGGGGGTTTTCGAGCAGCAGGTTGCTGGTCTTCTTCACGTAGAAGTCCCCTTCGAGCTGAATGCGGTTTTGGAGCACGCTCAGGTTGAAGCCGATGTTGTTGGTTTTGGTTTCTTCCCACTGCATGCCCAGGTTGGGATAGCGGTCGAGGCGGAAGCCGGCCCCCCAGGGCGTCGTCCGGGATTGCAGCGGACCGTAGTAGCTGATGTTGCCCTGGTTGCCGGTCGCGCCGGTCTCCACGCGGAGCTTCAACTCGTTGATGACCGGGATGTTCTGCATGAAAGGCTCCTGGGTGATGCGCCAGGCCGCCGAAACGGAGGGGAAAAAGCCCCACTTGTTCTGCGGGCCGAACCGGGCCGAACCGTCGAAACGACCGGTAGCCTGCACGATGTATTTGTCGCCGAAGGTATAGTTGAGGCGGCCCAGGTAAGATTCCATGGCCCAGTGGGTACGGCCCCCCTGGTTGCCGCCGCCTTCCGTGCTGCCCAGTTCCAGGTCCGGCAGGTCGTTGGTCACAAAGCCTCTTCTCGTGCCGCCGACGCGTTCCCAGAAGGAAGCCTGCGCTTCGTGGCTCACCATGGCGCCGATGCTGTGGCGACCCGTCTCCAGGTTGTACTGGAGCAGTTGGTTCCAGTTCCAGTAGCTGCTGTTTTCGGTGGTCCGGGCCAGCGTGGCAATGTCGTTCGGCTTGTCACCGAGCCGGTACGTGGGGGTAAAGAAGGAGCCGCTGTTGAAGCCCAGGTTGCCGCTGAAGGTGGTCCGGAACACGAGCCCTTTCAACAGGTTGATGTCGGCGTTGATGCCGCCCAGTACTTGCCGCCGGCGAAAATCATTCTCCACGAGGCTGGCAATGGCGACGGGGTTGAGCGGCGTGAACTGCACACTGCTGCCGTTGGTTTCGTCGGCCCCGCCCCAGGTTCCGTCGGGGTTGCGGACGGCAATGTGCGGCCCGATGGTGAGGGCGTTGAGGATCACGTTTTCCTGGGTGCTCAGCGCTTCGTCGGTCTGGCTCACGTTGATGTTGGCGCCCAGCTTGAGCCACTTGCGGGCCTGGTTGTCCACGTTGAGGCGGACGCTGTAGCGGTCGAAGCTCGATCCCTGGGCCACGCCCTGCTGGTCGAAGTATTCACCGGAAAGGTAGAAAGTCGTTTTTTCGCTTCCCCCGCTCAGGCTCAGCTGGTGCTTGTTGAGGGGTGCTCTCCGGAACAGTTCCTTCTGCCAGTTGGTGCCTTCTCCGAGGATGGAAGGGTCACGGAATTCGGGTTGCGGGTCGCCCCCGGTAATGCCCCGGATTTCGGCGGTCATCTGGGCGTACTGGCGCAGGTTCATCGTTTCGAGCAGCCGGGGACGGTCCTGCAGGTTGTACGAGTAGCCGTAGCTTACCTTTACGTCGCCCGCCTTGCCGCGCTTGGTGGTGATGAGCACCACGCCGTTGGTGGCCCGGGAACCGTAGATGGCCGTGGCCGACGGCCCCTGGAGAATCTCCATGGACTCGATGTCGGAGGGGTTGAGGAAGGCCAGCGGGTTGGTGGAACTGGTGACCCCGTACGAGAGGGTGGGCTGGATCTGCACCCCGTCAATCACGTACAGCGGCTCGTTGGTGCCGTTGATCGTGTTGATGCCGCGGATGTTCACCGATACGCCGCCGCCGGGCTGACCGGTGTTCTGGGTGACGTACACCCCCGCCGTGCGTCCCTGGATGGCCTGTTCGATGGTCGTGTTGACCGTCCGCTCGATTTCTTTGGCCGTGATGGTCGTCTGGGCGCTGGTAATGTCGCTGCGCTTCATTTCACCGTAGCCCACGACCACTACTTCGCTCAAGGCCTTGATGTCTTCCACCAGCGACACCTCAATGCGGGATTTGCCGGCAACCGGCACTTCTTCGGTGGTAAAGCCGATGTAGGAGATCACCAGCACCGCGTCGGCGGCGGCGTCCAGCGTAAACTCCCCTTCGGCGTTGGTGGTGGTACCGGCAGTGGTACCCTTCACCACGACGCTGGCGCCGGGGATGCCCTGGTTGTCGGCGGTGGATGTTACTTTGCCGGTGACCCGGCCGGGGGCCTGGGCCCACGCGGCCGGCACCTGCGCGGCCAGCAGGAGCGTTGCCAGCAGCAGGAGCCGCAGCGTACCCAAGGGGTGAATGACCCGTCTGCGCGTAAGGTTGCCCGGTTGGTGGTACACCTTTTTGATTCCCATAAACGTGTGGTTTGGAGTTAGGATAGAGAGTGAAATGCTGTAGAACTGTGGTCCCTGGCGCGAAGCGTTTACCCAGTAAAAGTTTGGACTAATTGAATTTTTAGTTATACAAAATTAAGCCAACCGGGTCGCTTGGGGGGCTTGGTTTTGTATAAGTTAGGGGGTGAAAATGTAAAGGGAGGGGGCCGGAATGTATCCGGGTGGGGGTGTTTTTGTTAACGGGCCTTTTCGTCGCCCGGGAAAGCGTAACCATTCGCCCCCGGCAACGCGCCGGGCGCCGGGGTGGACGGGCCGTCCTGCACCGACTGCCGGAAACCGCGCGGGGTGTGTCCGTAGTACTTTTTAAACAGCTTGCCCAGGTGGCTCTCGTCGGTGAAGCCGAACTCGTAGGCGATCTGCGAAACGCTCCAGTCGCTGTAGCGGAGGCGGGTTTCCACCAGCTTGAGCTTGTAGCGCAGGATGTACTGCTGCAACGATTCGCCGGTTTGCCGCTTGAAAAAAATGCTCAGGTAGTTGGGCGAGTACCGGAAGTGTCCGGCCAGGTGTTCGAGGCGCAGCTTTTCGGGCTGGTAGATGTGCTGCCGCACGTACACCAGGATTTCTTCCAGCGTGCGGGACCGCCCCCCTTCGCCCGTGGCGCCCAGGGCCTCGGCCGTGATGTTGCGGGCCAGGATGCTGATGATGGATTGCAGCACGTGGCCCAGGATGTGCTCGGCAAAGGGGGCTTTGCGGTGCCCGTATTCGGCCAGCAGCACGGCCCGCAGGTGGTCGAGCCGCTGCTTCTCGGCGGGGTCTTTCACGAGGCTGCCGCCCGCCTGGTAAGGGGTGTGGAAGAGGTACTCCACGGTCCGCTGCCAGTCTTTGTCGCGCTCCCCGGGCTGGTCGCCGCGGAAGAACAACTGGGTGAACCGGACGTAGCAGAACTCGGTGGGGGTGGTGATTTCGAACAGGTGGTGGTCTTCGGGGCCGAGCAGGAACACGTCGCCGGCCCGGTAGTCGAACCGGTGTTCGTTGACCACGTGTACGCCCTCCCCCCGGTGGATGAAGATGATCTCGAAGTGGTTGTGGTTGTGCAACGGGTACGGCCACTCGCTCAGCGTAAAGAGCGAAATGTTGAAGGGTTCGTACTGGTTGAAGCGCTTCATATTTCCACTTTCATTTCATTTCCACATCCACGTAGCTATTAACCCCTCAAAATACCGATAAATGATGAATTTGTACCAGTAACCCCGGTACTTTTCCCGCTACTTTTGCCCGCAACGTTCATTAAACCATTTTCAGCCCATGCAAAAGTCTTCCCGGCGCCAGTTTATCAAGGAATCTTCCGTGGCCCTGGCCGCCACCGGCCTGACGGGCACCGTACTCGGGGCCGCCCCGGCCACGCCCCCGGCCAGCCTGTTCGTGCACCACGTATATTTCTGGCTCAAAAACCCCGGCAGCGCCGACGACCGGGCCAAACTCCTGAAGGGCTTGCAGACGCTGCCCGCCATCAACGTCATCAAAACGGCGCACGTCGGCGTACCGGCCGACACCAACCGGTCCGTCATTGACGCGTCGTACCATTTTTCGCTGCTCCTGCTGTTCAAGGACCGCCAGGACCAGGACGCCTACCAGGTCCACCCCACGCACCTTAAATTCGTGGAAGAATGCTCGGCCCTGTGGACGAAAGTAATTGTGTATGATTCGGTAAACGCTTAATATAGTCGTAAGTCGCCAGTCATAAGTCGTAAGTGGGATCGGGCAGGGATCTTGCCCGTCAGAACTGGCAATGCGTAAGTAGAGAAAGGAGTCGTAAGCCATCCACAACTACGCTTCCTTCCCGATCCACTTACGACTTACGACTTACGACTTTTAACTCCCCTTCCCATGAACAACGATACTCTTTTCTCCGGCCGCGGCGACTCGCGGCGGTCTTTTTTGCACAAGATGGGCGCAGCGGCAATGGGTTTGCCGGCGTTGTCGTGGCTGGCCGGTCCGGCCGGGGCCGCCAACCCCGGTTTCGTGCAGGGCGGCAAGCAGTTGGGCGTGGCCCTGGTGGGCCTGGGCGGCTACAGCAAGCACCAACTGGCCCCGGCCCTGCAACAAACCAGGTTCTGCAAGCTCACCGGCCTGGTCACGGGTACCCCCGCCAAGGCGGCCGAGTGGAAAGGCAAGTACAACATTGCCGACAAGAACGTGTACGACTACAAAACCTACGACCGGCTGGTTGACAACAAGGACGTTGACATTGTGTACGTGGTGCTGCCCAACGCCATGCACGCCGAATTCACCATCCGCGCCCTCCAGGCCGGCAAGCACGTGATCTGCGAAAAGCCGATGGCCGTGTCGGTGGCCGAGTGCCAGCAGATGATTGACGCGGCCAAAAAGGCCAGGCGGCAGCTTGCCATCGGCTACCGGCTGCACTCCACGCCGCACCACCAGCAGGTGATGCAGTGGGCGAAGGAAAAGCCGTTCGGCGCCATCAAGATCGTGGAGACCAGCGACGGCTTCCGCATGGGCGACCCCAACCAGTGGCGGCTCAAAAAAGCGCTGGCCGGCGGCGGCTCCATGATGGACATCGGCATTTACGCCCTCAACGCCAGCCGCTACGCCACGGGCGAAGAACCCGTGTCGGTATTCGCGCAGGAGTACAAGACCGACCCGGTGAAGTTCAAGGAGGTGGACGAAACGATCCTGTGGCAACTCAAATTCCCCAGTGGCGCCGTGGCCAATTCCACCAGCACCTACGCCGCCAGCGTGGAACGGATGTACGTCACGTGCGAAAAGGGCTGGTACGAAATGGGTCCCTGCTACGGCTACGGCCCCATCAAGGGCCGCACGCACAAGGGCGACATGGACCTGCCGCAGGTGGTGCACCAGGCCGCCCAGATGGACGACTTCGCCCAGTGCATCCTCAACAACACGCCCACGAAGGTGCCCGGCGAAGAGGGCCTCAAGGACGTCCGCGTCATCGAAGCCATCTACAAATCCATCGAAACGGGGAAGGTCGTTCAAGTAACTGCCTAGCAGTCAGTGGTTGGCTGTAGCGGCATTTAAGGTTACGGTAATAAAATTGGCCACGGAGGTTTCACGCAAAGGCGCAAAGAACTTAACCGCAAGGATCGCAAGGGAGACGCTAGGGGCGCAAAGAAATACGCGTACGCCTGGCGGTCCTTGCGTCTTCTTTGCGCCCTTTGCGGTCCTATCTTCTCGCTCCTCGCTCCCTTTTTCTCCGTGGTAATCCGTGCCCTCCGTGTCTCCGTGGTAAATTTTATTCCTCACCCACTCCTAACCCCTTACCACTCCACTCTAAGCTTATGAAACTCCGCCTGATTCCCGCCGGACTGCTGTTGCTGCTGGCTTTGTGTAATTTTTCGGGACGGCCGGCGGTAACGGCGTGGAAGACGCTCAAGCCGCCGCAGGAGCCGGCGCCACGGGGTGAAAATGCGTTCGTGCGGGTGGGCAACAAGTTTTACCTGTTCGGGGGACGCAAAAAGCAGTCGGTGGACGTGTACGACCCCAAGGCAAATGCCTGGACGGACGCCGCCCCCGTGCCGGTTGAAATGCACCACTTCCAGGCCGTGGCGCACGGCGGCGAAATCTACGTGGCCGGCGCCTTTACCGGCGACTACCCGCACGAAACGCCCCTGCCCCGCCTCTACATCTACAACCCCGCAAAGAACGCGTGGCGGGAAGGCGCCGAAATTCCCGAGAACCGCCGCCGCGGCTCGGGCGGCGTGGTGGTGTACCGGAACAAGCTCTACCTCGTGTGCGGCATCACCGACGGCCACTACGACGGGCACGTGGCCTGGCTCGACGAATTTGACCCGGCAACGGGCAAGTGGCGTACGCTGCCCGACGCCCCCCGGGCCCGCGACCATTTCCAGGCGGCCGTGGTCGGCGACCAACTGGTGGTGACGGCGGGCCGTCGTTCCACCCAGCGCACCGGCCACGTGGCCGACCTGACGGTTGCCGAAACGGACGTGTTTGATTTCAAGAAAGGCACCTGGCAGACGCTGCCCGCCGCGGCCCACATTCCCACGCAGCGGGCCAGTTGCACGGCCGTTACGCTGGGCAACCGGGTGCTGGTCATCGGCGGGGAGAGCACCCAGAAAGTGGCCCACAACCAGACCGAAGCCTTCGATCCCAAATCGGGCACCTGGGAGACGCTGCCGCCGCTGCAAACGGGCCGCCACGGCACCCAGGCCGTCGGCTTCGGCAACAAAATTTACATCGCCGCCGGCATCGGCAACGCGGGCGGCGGCCCGGAGCTTCGTTCGCTGGAGGTACTGGAATAGTGGTACACTGAGATGGTACACTGATTGGTTATGACGGTTATGATTGGGACTGATTTCGGACTGAAGCGGAATCAACTGAAGCCGAATCAGAAGAAAAAATCATAACAAATCATAATCATCATAACCGATCAGTGTACCATTAATCTGTTTCCCGAATTTCAGTGGGCACTAATGTTTAATGAAGCAAATATTTTTTTAAACGTAAATATAATTTCATTTATTCTAATTTTATTTCACATCAACAAAAATCAGCCGTAGCGGTTAACGCTGCCGGCAATTCTGCGGAGCGTCGTTCTTCACGCACTGCCGGATGCAGCAAATACGCGCTTAACAAAAAAGTAATATCATTTACTTGCATAGGAATAGGTAACACTTATATTAGGGTATTATTATTACAAACTACCAAAAACCTATTCTTATGAGAAAATTATCCACTTTTTCCGTGTGCCTGCTTTTTACGGCCAGCACTTCCTTTGCACAAACGGTCAGCGGGGTTTACGCGCAGATCGTTAACAATTTTGCCAACACCAACAACTACGGCATTTTATCGGAAATCAACACCAACAGCACGGGGGGACTGAATATCGCCGTGTACGGGAGGGTGCCTAACAAAAGCCAGACTGCCAATGCCCGGGTAGGGGTACATGGCCAAGCAACCGGAGGGGGTTCATCTTATGGCGTGTGGGGCACTTCATCCTCAACTGTTTCCGGGGCCTTCGTATATGCCGTGTACGCGGGAGGCAACCTGGCTTATACGGGTTCGCTCATCAACGCTTCGGATAAGAAGCTGAAAGAAGGAGAAAAAGCCATCAGCAACGGATTGGCGGTTGTAACCAAACTGCAACCCAAAGAATACAACTATAAAAAAGAATACGCCCACATGGGGCTGGCCAAGGGACCCAAAGCCGGTTTTATCGCCCAGGAGGTTCAGGCGGTGCTCCCTTCCGTGGTGTCTGACAACCTGCACCCCGAGACGATCGACGACAACGGGAAGAAAACCCACGATGCGGTCAAATACCTGGGGGTTGATTACGTGGCCCTCATTCCTTACCTGGTATCGGCCATTCAGGAGCAGCAGCAAACGATTGAAGCGTTGAGGGCGGAAATTTCGAAAGTGAAGACTGCCGGCCGGTTGGATGCGGCGGAGAATGCTACGGGTCTGCTGGGCAAAAAAGCCGAACTCTTTCAGAACAAACCGAATCCCTTCTCAGAGAACACCACGATTCGCTACCGGCTGCCCGCCGACGTTGCCGCTGCCAACCTGTACGTATACAACATGCAGGGCGAACAGATCGGGAGCTATTCCCTGTCTAAAGGCACGGACAGCCTGACGCTCAAAGGAGGTTCCCTGAAAGCCGGCATGTACATCTATTCATTGGTGGCCGACGGACAGGAGCTTGACAGCAAGCGCATGATCCTGACCAAGTAAAACAACCGGCCAAATAACCCTACCCCCCGGAAAGCACTTGCGCCTTCCGGGGTTTTTTTTGCGGTCTATGGTACACTGATCTGTTATGATGGTTATGATCAGGACTGATTTTAGATTGAAAGAGAATCAGAATAAAAAATCATAACAGATCATAATCATCATAATAAATCAGTGTACTAATCATAATCATCATACCCAATCAATGTACCACCCAAAATCCAAAAAGAACTACGATCATTCTCATTTTTTTAGCCAACTTGTGGCGCGAATGAATAAACACCGGCAACATGCACAGCAGCAGGGTATTGGCATTGATTTTCACGGGCCTCGCCCTGATCGTGGCGCAGACCGTCCGCGGCCAGGCGGTGGGTGCGTTTGAGGGGCACGGCGACGTGGGCAAAGTGCTGCATCCCGGCTCGGCGGCCTACAACGCCAAAACCGGGGAGTACGAATTGTCGGGTTCCGGCTACAACGTCTGGTTCGACCACGACGAGTTTCACTTCGCCTGGAAGCGCCTCAAAGGCGATTTCCTGGTGTACGCCCGGGCCCGGTTCGTGGGCAAAGGCACCGACCCGCACCGCAAGGTGGGCTGGATGGCCCGCCAGCGCCTCGACGGCAACGCCGCGCACGTCAACGCGGTGGTCCACGGCGACGGCCTCACCTCCCTGCAATACCGCCCGGCCGCCGGCGACAGCACCAAAGAGATCAAGTCCACGATCACCGGCGCCGACGTGATCCAGCTCGAACGCAAGGGCAACACCTACACCATGCGGGTGGCCCGGTTCGGGCAGCCCTTTGTCACCGAACAGGTCGCCGACCTCGACCTGGGCGAGGAAGTGTACGTGGGGCTGTTCGTGGGTTCGCACAACAAAGACGTGGTGGAAAGGGGCATTTTCCGGGACGTGCGCATCACCAAACCCGCCCCGGCCACGCTGGTGCCCTACCGCGAGTACCTGGGCAGCCGCATCGAAATCCTCGACGTCGCCACGGGAGACCGGGAAACCGTGTACACCTCGCCCAAGTCGTTGCAGGCGCCCAACTGGACGCCCGACGGCAAAACGCTGCTCTACAACAGCGACGGGCTCATGTACACCCTCGACCTGGCGAGGCGGGAGCCGAAGGTGCTCAACACCGGCGCGGTGAAGAACAACAACAACGACCACGTACTTTCGTTCGACGGCAAGATGCTCGGCTTGAGCAGCGGCGTGCGGGAACTGGGCGGCTCGATCATCTACACCGTGCCCGTCACCGGCGGCACGCCCAGGCAGGTCACGCCCCGGGGTCCCTCCTACCTGCACGGCTGGTCGCCCGACGGCAAGCACCTCGTGTTCACGGGGGAACGGAACAAAG
>CADCTQ010000217.1 GCA_902805615.1 uncultured Cytophagales bacterium | reverse complement strand
ATCCGGGTAAAGCATCATTGTTTTATGTTCAATTAAATTAAAGGAGGTGATTATGAAGTACTTGAATGTATTCGTTGTCTTGGTTGCACTGTTTTTGGCGGCTTGTTCTAAAAAGGCTTACACGGTAGATGCTGTCGGAAACACCAATATTAATCCGGCAAAAGCCAATACCTATGGCTTTGCTTCCCAGGTGGACAACAAGCTTGACGAGGGATTTTTCTTTCTGAATGATTTGATGCTAAAAGCGGAAATAAGGGACGCAGTAAAGCACGAAATGGATTCCCGCGGCTATACGCATACGCCCAGCCAGCCTGATCTGATCGTAAACTTCCGCGTGTTCGACAAGCCCGCTGAAATCCAATCGGTAGACCAGTTGGGCAGTAACTACTGGGCCGCAGGGGAAATAAACGGCTATACCACCCCTGAGACCGTTCGTCTGAAAGAAGGTAGCCTCATGGTGCACCTGGTAGACCGCAAGACGGGAAAACTCGTCTGGCAAGGCTATGCTTCCGGGCTGATGGACGGCAACGCGTTTACCAAAGGAGGAAATAAAATTGACGAGGCCGTTTCGCTGGTGTTTGACAAGTTCAACTACCGGGCGGATAATTTGTAAGAAGCGTTGTTACTTGAAAAGCATGCGCACTTGTAAGGCTTAGGCAACGCGCTTAAGCCTTACGTGTACGCATGGTTGTAAACAGGCAGGCTACAGAATTGCTTCAGAATTGTTTCGTTCCTGGCAGCAGCCGTGCACGCACAAGCAGCAGGCAATACTCAAGCAGCAGGCAATACGCAGTACCCCATACCCCTTTTGCCCTATGGAAGATCGTGCAACGTTTGAGCCGGGAAATTTTGTCAAAGACTTTGGCAAAGTATTGGCCGACTACTGGGAACGCTTCCTGTTCCTGTTGCCCAACCTGGTGTTTGCCGCCATCATCCTGGGCATTACTTTTTTCCTGGCCGGCAAAATCAAAGGCATCCTGCGGAGCCGTTTAGGCGGCAAAGCCCACGATAAGATCACGGCCGAGTACATTGCCATCATCTCCAAGTGGATCGTGTTCATCATCGGGCTGCTGCTGGCATTCCAGGCCCTGGGCCTGAGTGGTATTGCGGGCGGCTTGCTGGCCAGTGCGGGGGTATCGGCCGTGGTGGTCGGCTTTGCCTTCAAGGACATTGCCCAGAACTTTCTGGCCGGGCTCATCCTGGCGTTCAACCGGCCGTTCAACGTGAATGATACGGTACAGATCCAGGACACGCTGGGCCGGGTCGTATCACTCGATCTGCGCACGACCCACCTCCTCACGTTTGACAGCAAGGACGTCTACATTCCCAACGGCATCATCCTGACCACGCCCGTCACCAACTTTACCCGCAACGGCCTGATCCGGATGGATTTCATCGTAGGCATTGACTTCAATGACGACATCGGAAAAGCCATCCAACTCATCGAAAATACCGTGCGCCGCATCGAAGGCGTGCAGCGGGAAAACCCGCCCTACGCGGCCGTAGACGAACTTTCCACCAACACGGTGAACCTGAAGGTTTTCTTTTTCACCGAGACGGACGACTACAAAAAAGGCGTTGTGCTGCTGAAAGGCAAAGTGATGCAGGAAGTGAAAAAGGCGTTGCTCGACAACGGATTTGGCTTGCCGGCCAATGTGTTGGAACTGAAAATGTACGACCGCCAGCAGCACCTGCCGGTTGAACTCACCGGAAAGCTCAACCCCAATGGCAAGGAGAAGAACAACTAATGAGTCATTGGTACACTGGTCATTGGTCAATAGTACTTCAGCGTGCCTGCGAAGTCAATGTCGAATGACCACTGTACCACTGACCCCTGAAAAACCGTATACTTAAACAGACAACGCGCCCATGAAAATACTGGTGGTAGAAGACGAACAGGAACTGCTCGACTCGGTCTGCACGTACCTCACCCGCGAAGGCTACCGGTGCGAACGGGCGGCCGACTTTGCCACGGCCAACCAGAAGATCATCCTCTACTCCTACGACTGCTGCCTCATCGACATTGGCCTGCCCGACGGCAACGGGCTCAAGCTGATCCAGAAGTTAAAGCAGTTGCAGCCCAACACGGGCAACATCATCATCTCGGCCCGCCACTCACTCGACGACAAACTGGCAGGACTTGACATCGGGGCCGACGACTACCTGACCAAGCCGTTTCACTTGCAGGAACTCAACGCCCGGGTAAAGTCGGTCCTGCGCCGCCGCACGCGGGACGGCTCCAACGTGATCGAATTCAACGAGATCTGCATCAACCCCGACACGTTCGAAGCTTCCGTGCAGGGAGAGCCTCTGCAACTGACCAAGAAAGAGTTTGACCTGCTGGTGTACCTGGTGACCAACCGCAACCGGGTCATCCCCAAAGACAACCTGGCCGAACACCTCTGGGGCGACTACACCGACGAGTTGAACTCGTTTGATTTCGTCTATACCCACATCAAGAACCTGCGCAAGAAACTGCTGGAAAAAGGTGGGCAGGATTACCTGAAAACGATTTACGGGGTGGGCTATAAATTCACCGACCATTGAAACTACTCGAAAAGCACAGCCGCTCCATCCTGGTCACCAACCTGCTCATCATGCTGCTGGGGGGCGTGCTGTCTTACCTGATGTTCAATTACCTGGTAGAACGCAACATCCGCACCACGCTGGAGGAGCGGCAGGAGTTTGCCCGGGAAAAGCTGCTAAAGTCCGACAGCCTGTACTTTTACCAGGATTTTTCTGCCCATGTTTTTTCGGTAAAGCGGTTGACTGATTCTACCTCGGCCGGTTTTTCCAAGGAGGAAGAAGTGAAGGATACGGTCATTTTCGACCCGATTGACAACCAGCAATCCCTTTTCCGGCAACTCTCTTTCGTGGACACCTTCCGCGGCACCCCTTACCGGGTTACCGTCCGCCGCCCGGTAATCAATGAAGTGGAGATTTTACAGGGCGTACTGGCGCTGACGGTACTGCTTACGTTCCTCTTAGTGCTGGCGCTGTACTTTGCCAACCGTTTGGTATCAAAAGAACTATGGCGGCCTTTCCAAGGCACTTTGGCCAGCCTGCGCAACTACCAACTCGAGGAGATGCAACCCGTCGCGTTTCCCGAGACAAAAATTGCCGAGTACGTTGAATTGCAGCAGGCCCTGCGGCGCCTGATGGAGCGCATTCAAAACGACTATTTTGCCCTCAAGGAGTACACCGAAAACACGACGCACGAAATCCAGACGCCCCTGGCCATTATTCGCAGTAAGCTTGAGTTGCTGCAGGATCATCCGCTCACCGTGGAACAGCTTCAACTCGTCAATGCTGCCAACCAGGCCGTAACCCGGCTCTCCCGCCTCAAGGAAGCCCTCGTGCTGCTGGTGCGGATCAAAAACCGGCAGTACGTGACCCAGGAGCCCGTACGCTTAGACGCGCTGCTCCGGGAGCGGCTGGTTCACTTCGAAGAACTGATGGAGTTGAAAGCCCTGCGGGTAAGCACCGAAATTGACGGGCCGGTAACCTTCTTAATCAATCCCCTGCTGGCCGACATCCTGCTGGATAATCTTATCAGCAACGCCATCAAGCACAATATCCCCGGAGGGGCCCTTGCCGTCCGGTTAACGGATCATGTACTTAGCATCCGCAATATGGGAGAAACACCCCGCGGACCAACCACTGCCTTTTTTGATCGTTTCGTTAAGGCTGTTCCGCAGTCCAGGTCACTGGGCCTGGGCCTGGCGATTGTGAAAGCAATTTGTGAGATCAATAGCCTGGTCATCGCCTACAAGTTTTCCGAAGGTTTTCACCAGATTGATCTTTCTCTTCCGGCTGCGGTGCCGCTTGCGGGGCACCTCAAACCGCCCATCGCCCAGGCACAAACCTCGTGAGCATGTTTGGCGTCAGTAAGCCCCTTTCCTTCAGCCCGGTCTGCCGGCAAGCACACCGTTCAGAGACACGCGTTCAAATGCCCGTACGCCATTCTCTACGTACACCAAGAATCGCCGGGAACGGGGAGACGCAAAGGTGCCTCGTTCTGTCCCGGCGACTGCTGCTCAATTGTTTCAGACTTTTTAAAAGAACCAGAAGCTATCGCGGAAGGGAAATTCTACCGCTCCCAGGTAGGTGTCGCCGGTAAACACGGACGCCCGGTACGTACCCGGTTTAAGGTCATCCGCCGGCTGAAGGGTAAACGAGATACGCTGCAAATCCTTGTCGAACCGCACCCGTTCCACGGCGTGGACGGGTACCGACTGGCCCGCATCTGATCCCGGCAGCACTGCCGTACGGAGTGGGGTAAAGGGGACGTTATCCTGCAGGTTGTTGAGGCTTAAATACACCTCCTGCTCGCCGTTCGTGCGCAATACCGCCGGCACGTGGAAAGATACCGTCAGGGTGTGCACCTTCCTGGCCTTGGCCGTTGCCTTATCGTTGCGCTTGCGGGCTTCCACCCGGAAGGCGTCCGCCGTTACGGCGCTGCGCGGTACCATCATCCGCAGCTTCTCATTCAAACCCGCTACTTCCTCCCGCAGCGCGTTGCCCTGGTCTGCCAGCGACTGGTTTTCACCCGTCAGGCGGTCCCGGTCCTGCTGCAAGCCCGACAATTGCATCTCGGCAGTATCGCGGTAAGCGGCTAACTGCGCATTGACGGCTTGTATCCGCCGCAACGCCGCCTCTCTCCGGGTGAGCAAGCCATGTGCGTCCGTAATCCGTTCGGTCAGCGAGTCGGTATCTTCTTTGATGGATTCCAATTCGTTTTCCAACTCCCGGATGCCCGCTTCCAGCCGGGCCCTGGCCGCCACCAACGAGTCGGCCCGCTGGCCGGCCCGGTTCTTTTCCAGCGCCAATTCGCCGCTTTTGTCCCAGTAATAAATAATGCCAAATGTCGATAGTACCAGCAACGCGGTCAGTACCCCGGTGGCTATCTTAACGTTCCGTTCCATGATCTGGTTTGTTTAAGGGTATACGAGTGGTAATAAGTTACCCTGCTGAACGGACTCATTCTGAAGCAATTCTGTATTTGCAGCAAGGCCTGTGCGGGGAGCCGGGCAGCAGTAGGGTTGAATTGCCCTCAAAAAGACCAATCGGCGACATGATGCTGGATGCCGGTTTGTACTCCGCCGGGTGTGTGCCTGTCCGGGAACTTCCCCAGTTTCACGTGAGGGTTTTCTGGTGCATCTCAACGGGCATTTAAAAAGGTGAAAGAATAACCCGAATCCTTGAGGGCAGAGTAGTTCCGCAGCCAGAATCAACAATGGGGTCACCCGGAGTATTCCTCCCGGAACGCCCGATGGGTCCTGGTCATTGGGTCTGGGCAGCATGCGCCGCTTCACTTGCCGAATGCACCACATACTTGAAAGTAATGGCAATACCACGGGATACCACCCGTGCGCGCTGCAAACCCTGGAGGGCCAGCTTGAAATTGTCGTAGGCGTCCCCGAGGGTGGCGCCCTCTACCGATAAGCGGGCAGTTTGCTGCCCGGAGAGGCGCAGCCCTTGCGTTCTTTCAATAATGGCTCTGAAACGACTGGCTTTGTGAACAAATTGCACAACGAGGGTGGGTTCCATGGTTAAAATGGTTGGTGGGGTTGGCACTGAATCGGTGGCGGGGGGGTGATGGTTAAAGCGTCTTCCTGCTGGATGCAGACGACCTGAAAGTGCGCCTTGCCGTATGCCAGGGCCCGCGCGAGTATTTCCTTGCATTCGCTACAGCAGACAAAAAAGGTGTTATGCGTTTGCCCTCCCGCGCTGGACGTAATGATGGGTACAATGGCATAAGGGTGATTCTTGCAATACATGTGACTGAGCAGCCCGGTGATTTCCTGCATGTTCGCCACCATCTTTTCCTGACCGGTGATGGTGAGGCTGTCAAAGCCCGCAGGGTCTTTTCCCTGCGTGAGTAGCTGACTGAAAATCAATCTCATAAGTCTGCATTAGACGATACGGGTAAAGCCCCCTCCGGACCGGAAGTCCAGAACGGGCAAAAGAAGCGGGCACCGGAAAGAAGTAGCTCCGGCCAATACCATTTCAATTGCTTCTAAGCTACGGGGCGATTCTGTAGGAACTTTGTAGTTGCTACCCCGGGCAAGCCAGCGGCAGATGGTATGAGAAAAGGGTAGGGTAATGCAACACAAAAAACGTCCGGTGTTTAAACCACGTCATGGCATGTGAAGGATAGCAGCATGAAAAACGTTTAGCAAGCGTTTATAGCATTTCTGGGAAACAGAACGATCACTGTAGTGCCCACGTGGAGGACGGATTCGATTTGTAATATGCCTTCGTGCCACTTGATAATTTTGTCGGTTAAAGAAAGACCCAACCCGTGGCCTTTGATCCGCGCAGAATTACCCGCCCGGTAAAAGGGCTCCCGGATGCGGCTTAACTCCTCAGTCGCGATGCCAATGCCGCTGTCGGCAAAGGTGATTTTCAAAGAATCAAGTTCCTCGCTTAGCGTTACAGTTGCGGGATGTCCATTCGAAAATTTACAGGCATTGTCCATCAGGTTAATCATGGCCGACTTGAGCAGGGCTTCACTGCCCACCACCGACAGTTTTTCTTCGTCCTCGGTAAGCATGTCGTACCCGAAGTGGATGCGGTAGTCCCGTTTTGCTGCGGTCAACTCTTCAATGGCCCCCAGCCGCAGTTCGTCCAGCCGCAGGGAAGTAACGGTTATTTTGTTGTTTTCAAGATCAATCTGGGCCAGTTCCAGCAGCCCGTTGTACAGCTTGCTGAGGCTTTGAATGTCTTCCAGCACCGATTGCAGGACGCGTTCATAAGCTTCGGGCTCCCTTTTTTTGAGCAGCGTTTACCTGATCGGGGTGGTTTTCTTCTACCAGCTTACGCAGGACAAAAAGATTTCCCCCTGGGAAGGCCTGCTGTTTTTGCTTTTCTACATTTTCTTTATCCTCAAAATGGGCGGTATGGCCTAGCCGTGGCGTGCCCGGGCGGATCGTATCCGTCAGCGTTTGGCGTTATAATGAGCAGGAGTAACTGGTCTTACGCTTCCTGCTCATTCCCGTTTTCTGCCTCACCCTTCAGTTCGGTCGTGCTTTTTTCGTACTGCCCTTTCAGGTCATCCACCACCGACTTTTTCCACAGGGGCGTGCCGATGAGGTAGGAGGCCCGGCCGATCATGTGGGCGCCGACCGGGGCGGTGAGAAAGAGGAAAAAGATGATGGCCAGCACCCGGGAAGTCACCGAAAAGTCGTTGAAGTACAACGCGGCGCCGGCCAGCACCAGCCCGATGCCGAGCGTGGCAGCCTTGGTGGTGACCGAGATGCGCAGGTACAGGTCGGGCATGCGCACGATGCCGATGGCCGCCAGCAGGATGAACAGCGCCCCCACGGCGCTCAGGAGCATGATCAGGTAGTCAACCATTTTTTTCTTTTCTTTGAAGGTAATACGAAAATGCAACCGTGCCCAGGAAGGCGATCAGGGCCAGGATCATGGCAATGTCGAGGAAGGTGGACTGGTTGGTAATGATGCTGTACACGGCAATGATGGCAATGCCCGTGGTAATGAGCAGGTCGAGGGCCACTACCCGGTCCACGGTGCCCGGCCCCCGCACGAAACGCACGAACACCAGCAGCACCGAGACGCTCAGCACGGGCAGCATGAAGTAGTAGTAGAAGTCGTAGAGGCTCATCGCAGAATGTCCAGTAATCGTTTTTCAAAACCGTTTTTGACGTGGGCAACGTATTCGTCCTTGTCGCCGATGTACATGGCGTGCACGTAAAGCACCTTCCGGTCGTCGGACACGTCGAGGCTCAGCGACCCCGGCGTGAGCGAAATCAGGTTGGCCAGCAGCGTAATTTCCAGGTCCGTTTCGGCGCTGAGCGGAATCCGGACGATGCCCGGCGTCATGTAGAACCTGGGCGTAATGATGTCATAGGCCACTTGCAGGTTCGCCTTGAGCAGCTCGTAGCCGAAATAGCCCATAAAACTGATCACCCGGGGAATGCGGGTAAAGTATTTGCGGCTCTCGGCGTCCCGCGTAATGACCCACAGCAGCAGGAAGGCCAGTGCGAAACCAAACAGGAAGTTGCTCACCAGGAATTTTCCCGTCAGGGCCACCCACACGAAGGCGAGCAACAGGTTCATCAGAAATTTTTTTTGCATGGCATCATGGGTTTGTCTAATGTCTCCCGTCTCCTGTCTGTTTCGTCCCCAGTACCGCATTAATGTAGGGCGCCGGGTCTGCCAGTTCCCGCGCAATCTGGCCCGACAGCCGGGCCACGCTTTCGGCACCCAGCCCGATGTACAGCGATACCGCCGCCAGCAGCACGATGGGCGTCACCAGCAGCGCCTTCCCGTACCCGTTCATGGGCTGAAACAAGTCACTGTGCGGGGGTGCGTCGGCCGGAACCTCCTTCCAGAACGCTTCGGCCCACAGTTTGGCCGCCACGTACAGGGTCAGGAAGCTGGCTGCGATCACCGCCCCCACCAGCACGTACGACTCCCGCGCAAAGCCCGCCCCGAACAGGTAGATTTTGGGCCAGAAACCCGACAGCGGCGGAATGCCCACCATCGAGAACAGCACCACCGCCACCAGCAGCGACAATTTGGGGTACGCCGCGTAGAGGCCGCCCAACTGCGACAGCTTGATGGTGCCCCTGATCTTGTAGATCAGCCCGCTGATCAGGAACAGGTTGGTCTTGGCCATGATGTCGTGAAACAGGTAAAACAGGGCGCCGGCCAGGGCGGCTTCGGTGAACAACCCCAGCCCGGCGATCATGTAGCCGATGTGGCTCACGATCAGGTACGAAAGCAGCCGGCGGATGTCCTTCTGGATGAGGGCCCCCAACGCCCCCGTGACCAGCGTGGCGGCGGCCACCGCCGTCAGCGTATTGCGGATAAAATCATCGGGCACGAAAATCAGCGTGAACACCCGCAGCAGGGCGTACACGCCCACCTTGGTGAGCAGGCCCCCGAAGATGGCGGCAATGGCCGAGGGCGGCGTGTGGTACGACGAGGGCAGCCACAGGTACAGCGGGAACACGGCCGACTTGATGCCGAAGCCCACGAAAAAGAGCAGCGCCGTAATGTCGACCAGGTGCCGGTTGCGGAGCCCGGCCACCTTGCCGGCCAGGTCGGCCATGTTGAGGCTGCCCGTCAGGCCGTAGAGCATGGCAATGCCCGTCAGGAAGATCACGGAGGCCATCAGGTTCATGGCTACGTACTTGATGCCCCCTTCGATCTGCGGCTTGCGGCCGCCCAGCGTCATGAGCACGAACGACGAAATGATGATGATCTCGAACCACACGTAGAGGTTGAAAATGTCGCCCGTCAGGAAGGCGCCGTTGAGGCCCATCAGCAGGAAGTGCAGCATGGGAAAGTAGCCGAACTTCATGCGGGCCTTGCTCACGCCCACGGTCGAGTACAGCGTCACGGCCAGTCCGGCCAGGCTGCTGAGCAGGACCATCGTGCTGCTGAAGGCGTCGGACACGAAGGTAATGCCGAACGGGGCGGGCCAGTTGCCGGCCTGCATCACCAGTACGCCCACCACCTGGGTCCGGTAAAAGAGCATGAAGCTTTCGCCCACCAGCATCAGGTTGCCGATCACGCTGAGGTAGCGGCTCAGCCGGGTGCGCTGCCAGAAAAATATCAGTACTACCGCCATGAACAGGTGGGTAATGACGGGGAATATGATATTGTTGTCGGTCATATGTCTTCCTCTTCGGCAATGGGGTTGAGTTGGTCCAGGTCGTCGCAGGCAATCTCGTTGTGCACCTGCTTGAGCAGGATGATGGCAAACGACTGCAGGCCGAAGCTGATCACGATGGCCGTCAGGATCAGCGCCTGCGGAATGGGGTCGGCGTAGGCCCCTTCGATGACCTTGGCCGGGTCGGGTATCACGGGCGGCTTGCCCTTGGTGATGCGGCCCAGCAGGAAGATGAGCAGGTTGGCCCCGTTGCCCAGCAGAATGAGCCCCACCAGCAGTTTTACCATGCTGCGCCGGAGCATCATGAAGATGCCCGCTGCGTAAAATACGCCGATCAGTACGGCCAGGACTACTTCCATGGGGGTATTGGGGGATTAGGGTACTGGGTATTGGGGATTAAGGTATTGGGGGATTAGGGTACTGGATATTGGGAATCAGTGTGGCAGATGGACAGCGCCCAATACCCCAATCCCTCATTACCCTGATACCCTCCCTCACTCCTGGGTTGATTCGGCAATGGTGAACAGGATGGTAAGGGTAATGCCGATGACCACCAGGTACACGCCGATGTCGAAAAACAGGGGCGTGCCTACCATGCCGATCACGGGCAGCGGTTCCGGAAACCATAGGGCTTTCATGAACGGCTGCCCCACTACCATCGGGGCAAAACCACTCGCCAGCGAAAGTCCCAGCCCGAAGGGAATGAGCACCCAGGGGTTGTACTTGAGGAAGCGGCGGGTGTTTTTGAGCCCGTTGGCAAAGGCGTGCAGCACGATGGAAATGGCCGCCACCAGGCCGCCCACGAAGCCGCCTCCCGGCAGGTAATGGCCCCGCAGCAGCACGAATACCGAAAACAGCAGCAGCAACGGCAGCAGGTAATTCGAAGCGGTTTTCAGAATGAGTGTTCTCATGGGCAATGGAATGATAGAATCTTGAAAGTCATTTACTCCTTCTCGTGCAAGCCGATCTTTAGTTTAAGCAGGCTGTACACGCCGATGGCGGCAATGGTCAGCACCGTAATTTCGACCATCGTATCGAGTCCCCGGAAATCCACCAGGATCACGTTCACGATGTTTTTTCCCTTGGCCTGCACGTAGGCGTTTTCGGCGTAGAACCGGCTGATCTCCTTGTTTACCGGCTCCCCCAGCACTTCCAGGGCCAGCGCCGACACCAGCGTGCCGAAGGCCAGGCAAATGACGGCGTCCCGCACCGTGCCGGCCGGGCTGGTCAGGTTCCGGAACGGGGGCAACTTGAACAGCACCAGCACGAACAGCACCACCGTGAGGGTGTCGATGGTAAACTGGGTCATGGCCAGGTCCGGGGCGCTGTAGAACACGAACAGCAGGCAGATGCAGTACCCCACCACGCTCATGGCCGCAATGGCCGTAAGCCGCGAAGCCGCAAAGAGGGCCATGCCAATGGCCAGCAGCATCACCCCGGACACAATGGCTTCGTACAACGTGATTTCGGAGAACCGCGACAGGTCAATGGCGGGCCGGGTGCCCGTAAAATACCGCAGGGTCAGCAGGACGGTCAGGAACACGACGATGTACTGGAGGTACACGCGCAGGTAGCCGTTCTGCAACCGGGCCGTGTACCATTCGGCGAAGCGGTTCACGCCCCGGGAGGCGCCGGCCGCCAGGGTTTGGGGGGACAGGAATGCGAGCCGCCCGGCCGCCGCTTCTTTCCCGTGCGTGGGCTTGGTGAGCAGGTAGAGGCCAACCCCCGACGCCAGCGTAATGGCGCTCAGCAGCAGCGTGAGGTTGAACCCGTGCCAGATCTGCAGGTGAATGCCTTCGGCCGCGCCGTGTACCGCCCGCACCACGGGTCCGACCACCGGCACGTCGAGTACGCCCGGAAACAGGCCGAGCCCCACGCCGGCCACGCCCAGCAGCAGGGGCGGCAGCCACATGGCCCCGGGCGGCAGGTGTACGTGCCGGTACGGCTCCGGCAACCGGCCGGCGAAAGGTTTGATGCCCGCCGCGAAGCCGGCGTACAGCAGCAGCGCGTTGGTGAGCAGGGCCGCCGCCGTGAGCAGGCCGGCCGCCGGGCCGGTCCGCAGGGTGGCTTCGTAGATGAGGTCTTTGCCGATGAAGCCGAAGGTAAGCGGGATGCCGCCGCCCGAAAGCGCCGCCAGCGTACCGGCCACCGCTACGGGGAACAGTACTTTCCGGAGCCCGGCCAGCTGGGTTACGTCCCGGGTGCCGGTTTCGTGGTCGATGATGCCCGTGATCAGGAAGAGCGCCGCTTTGTAGAAGGCGTGCACCAGGATGAACACGGCCGCCGCCGTAAAGGCTTCTCCCGTACCGATGCCGATCAGGAATACCAGCAGGCCCAGCGCCGCGATGGTGGAATACGCCAGGATGCCTTTCAGGTCGGTGCGAAAAAGCGAATGGCCGGCTGCGTACACCATCGTAATGCCCCCGGTAACGGCCAGGGTGGTGTTCCAGTACGGGTGGCCGCCCAGCACCGGCGTGAGCCGGGCCAGCAGGTACACGCCGGCCTTTACCATCGTGGCCGAATGCAGGTAGGCCGACACCGGCGTGGGGGCTTTCATGGCGCCGGGCAGCCAGAAGTGAAACGGAAACTGCGCCGACTTGGTGAACGCCCCGGCGCAGACCAGGAAAACGACCAGACCGTACAGGGGGTGGCTTTTCAACAGGTCGCTGCCGGCGGCCATCTCCTGCACCGAGTAACTGCCGGTGAGGGCGCCCATCAGCACCAGGCCCGCCATGAGCAGGAAGCCGCCGCCCCCCGTAACGGCCAGGGCCAGCAGCGAACTTTTGCGCGAGGCCGGGTCGTCATTGTTGAAGCCGATCAGGAAAAAAGACGTAATGCTGGTGAGTTCCCAGAACACGAACAGGGAAATCACGTTGTCGGACAGCACCAGGCCCAGCATGGCCCCCATGAACATGCTCAGGTAGCCAAAAAAACGGTCCAGGTAGGCGTGTCCCTTCAGGTAAGCGGAGGCGTACCAGAACACCAGCGTGCCGATGCCCGTGATCAGCAGGCAGAAGAGCATCGAAAGCCCGTCGAGCCGGAAGTCGAAGTTAACCCCGAGCGAAGGCACCCACGGGTAGTGGTAGTGCAACGGTTGCCCGGCCGCTACCCGGGGCAGCAGGCTGCCAAAATACAGGAAGAGGCTCAGCGGCAGCAGGACGAACAGTACGGATAGCCTGCCTTTCGGGCGCCTGCCGAGGAACAACAGGGCGGCGGCAACCAGAAAGCCGGAGAGTACAGCGAGAAGCATCAACAGTACGTTTAAACGGATCGAATCACCAAAGCATCAACACTTTTTTTCGAAACGCATCCGGACAGACCGGTTTCAGAATTAAGATTTTGCCACCCGGTTGTCCCGCTGCCGGGGGCGGATCAGCCGGATGTCCATGTCACGGGGCAACTTCCGTTTTTGTTGCAGCGCATTGACGACCGCGCTGAATTTACTGCGGGCTTCTTCCAGCGTATTGCCTGATACCGACAGGTCGGAAACATCCCGCATGGTCAGGTAACAGTTTTCGGTTTCTTCCACAATGACCCGGTATCTTCCGGCAATCAGGGCCAGCCGCACGCGTAGGTAAGGTCTTTTGGTCAGCATACTTCCTCCTTCCGTGATCATAATCACCTGTTTTGGGCGTATGGTATTCCATTACGGAAGAAATACGGAATCGTAGGGGCTTTCTCCGCCATTTTCTCAAATTATAATTCCGCTATAATATCCCGCCAATCTCCCGCCGACCCCTTCTTACCCCTTTTGTGGACGATGGGCGTACCCCAGCCTTATCCCGGTAGGACAGCAGTGGTTGCGCATCATCGCCCGAAAGCCCGGCGCGGAAGGGGTGCACGGGCAGGCAGCGACGTACACCACCAGGGCGCACTTCTTATTTGCCCACCTTCACCTCTTCCGTGTTGTCGCTCATCTTCCAGTCAATCAACAGGTGACGGGGGTCTATCCCGGCCTTGGCGGGCTTTTGCGGCACTGTTACCGTAATCAACTGACGGTTGGAACGGATGCGGTGCTTCTGCCGGTAAAGGAGCCGGCCTGGTGTTCCGCCCTCCGCCGCGGGGGCGTAGACGCCAATCTCCATCCAGTCATCCAGCGGGATGAGCGTTTCAGTTCCCGCACTGTCAACCACCACTTTGCGGGCCCGTACGGCCAAGGTTACCTCCCATTTGCCCGATTCCGTACGCCGGGCGGTTGCCTGCTCCGCCTCCAGTTCCCAAAAAGTGTTGGCCTCAAAGAGGTCGTGCAGCAGGTAGCGGAGTGAGTCGGGCGTAACGTGCTGCAACTCCTGGTAGAGATCCAGGCTCGTAGGCAGGTCGGTGGTTTTCGCACGATGCTTCCGGAGCAGGTGTCGCAGGGCCGTGTTTACCCGCGCCCGGCCGATGTACTGGCTCAGGGCATACAGGGCAAAGGGACCCTTTCGGTAGTTGTGGTACTCGTTATGGGCGCGGAGCAGCGGCACGTCGGCAGGGGTGCGGGGCGTTTCGTAGGCGGTCCGCATGACCGCCAGCAGCCGTTGCAGGTGCTCCGGTCCAAAGGTTTCTTCCACCACGCCGAATGCAGAATACCACGCCAGGCTCTCAGATAGTAGACCGGCTCCTTCTACGTGGGCATACTGCAACTGATTGCCCCACCACTGGTGGGCTACCTCATGGGCCGCCACCGCGAAGGGAAAATCCAGGTTTCGCTCGTCGGCTTCGGGATGGAAGTAGGAGAAGCCCTCCCGGTAGGAGATGTTGCTGGCCGAGGCATGCAGGCCGCTGCCCGGAGCCGGATGCTCCACAAAACGGATGTGGTCGTAGGGATAGGGGCCGAATTGCTTGCTGTAGTAGTCCAGGGAGGCGGCGATGCTCCCGGCCGTACGCTCCCGGTTGGCCGTGTGTTCAGGGTGGTGAATGACTTGTATTGCTACATCCTGCCACTGCTTCTCATGCACGGCATACCTGGCCGAAAAGAAGGCATATTCGTTGCGCAGGGGCGCATTGGCCACGTAGCGAAAGTAAGCGCGGCCGTCTTTTTTCCACGTCTGGTGCAGGGTGCCCGGTGCAACGGCCCGCTGATTTTCATCGGTGCCTACCACTGCTTCGAAAGCAGTTTCCTGGTCCCAGAACAGCGCCTGGCGGGCACTTGCATCATAGAGCGAAGGCGTTTCCGGACGAGGTGAAAGGCCATGCGTCTGCCGTTCACCCGCATTGGTAAGTTCGAGAAAAGTCTGGTAGCCGATGGCAGGCAGCCAGTGGTAGTTGCGAAAGTAGGTACCGTTGGCGACTACGGAAGCATTTGCCCCGCTGTTGCTGAAACCATGCAGGCTTGACTCTACCCGGAAGCTGAACCGCAGCGAGTCCCCGGGCTGGAGGGGCTTTTCCAGCACGTACGTGTAGTAGCCGAACTGCTCGTCTGAGCGCACCGGGACAGCCATTCTGTCAAAACGCATGGCTTCCGTCTTTACACCGGCAGCCGTATGTACGTGAATGGAATCCAGCGCCGCGGCATGACGATTCACCAGGAGGTACGTGCCACGCATCGCTACCCGCCGCTGCCGGGGATACAGATCTACGTGCAGGCTGGTTTTGGCCAGCCCGGGCTGCGGAATGCCCTTGTACCGGCCGTAAAGTTGCTCGTAACCGGCACGCCAGGCAGCCGCGCCGGAGGGGCTGGTGTAGTCATTGAGCACATTGGTGTTGTAGAAGATAAAGCCGCCCGTTGTGAACAGCAGTCCTGCCGCCGCCACTGCCGCCAGCGCGGTTGTACGGCCGAAGCGTTTTCTGGCCAGCCGGAGCCGGGCGCTGCTGCCCGCCTCTCTGCCGCGCACCCAAAACAGCTTTGCCGCCAAGGCAAGCAGCAGCGCCCAGGTCACCCAGTACAGCTTGAACCACAGCCAGGGGCCCAGGTGGGGCGCAAAGCCGCGCATGTCGCTGTAGGACCAGCCCGTATCGGCGCCGAAGATGAGCAGTTTGTGCGCAATGCCGAGGCTGGAAGCGTTGGTGATGAACCCATAGGCCAGGAGTGCCGCCAGGTGGCCCACGTATTTCTGATTCACCAGCACGTGCACCACCAGGGCGAGCAGGGCGAAAAGCAGGTTGTCAATCAGCTGGAGTCCGAACAAGGTTTGCAGGTAGAGTCCGATCTCAGGCGCGGCGCCGCCCATGCGCAGTTGGGCAAGCACGCCGGCGGTCATCAGGAATGCCGTCCATGCAATAAGCACCAGGCTTAGTCCCAGGAACTTGCCCCCGAAGAGTACCCATTCCGGCACCGGCGTTGCACCAGCCATGTCCCCCAGGCCCGCTTCCCGTTCCCGCCAGATCAGCTCTCCGGCGTAGAAGATGGTCAGGAGCGTGATCATGACCCAACGGGTGCCGGCCTGCGTGAGGGGAGCCGTCAGGAATGTCAGCAGGTAACCGGTGTTGGGCAGCATCGGAACACCGAGGTGTTCCATGTTATTGGGCAAGACCAGAAAGGTAAGCGCGGCGATCAGGCCCAGCAAGGGAAGGCCGCCCGGGCTCCTGGCCAGTTGCAGGAATGATTTCCGGGTGATCAGGCGCAGTTGGCCCAATTGCGTTGCAGTGCCAAA
>CADCTQ010000216.1 GCA_902805615.1 uncultured Cytophagales bacterium | reverse complement strand
AATCTGCAACATTGTTGCAATGCTATTTGCAACAATGTTGCAAATAGCAAAAATTTCGTTTACCTTTGCCGAAAGTGTTTGAAAAAAGCGTGACCCGAAGAGAGCTCATCCAAAGAGGTGGCATGGCCGCATGGGCACTTGCGCTGCCGGCTCGGGTTACCGCGCTTACAAAATATACTCCTATGGCAGATCGTAAAGATTTTGAAGTAATCATCATCGGTGGCAGCTACGCCGGACTTTCCGCGGCGATGGCACTGGGGCGTTCGTTGCGCAATGTGCTCATCATTGACAGCGGGCTGCCATCCAACCGGCAAACACCCCATACGCACAACTTCATCACGCAGGATGGCGAAAAGCCGGGTGCCATCGCGGAGAAAGCCAGAAAGGAGGTTTTGCAATACCCCACGGTAAAGTTCCTCAATGACCTGGCCGTCAGCGGCCGGAAAACGGAAGATGGGTTTACCATTGTTGCCCAATCGGGGGAACAGTTCGAGGCCCGTAAATTAATCTTTGCCACCGGCATCCGGGACATCATGCCCGACATCAAAGGCTTTGCGGATTGTTGGGGAATTTCCGTAGTTCACTGCCCCTACTGCCACGGCTATGAATTGCGGGGTAAAAAAACCGGAATCATCGCCAACGGGGAAAGGGCTGCTCACCTCTCTTCGCTGGTCAATAACCTGACTGACAACATTACTTTGTTGACCGCGGGCAAAGCCGATGTAAAGCCGGAACTCATCACGAAATTAGACCGGCACAACGTAAAAGTAGTCGAAACTGCCATTGCCGAAATTGAACACCACGACGGACACGTCCGCAATGTACGCTTCGTGGACGGCAGCCAGATGGCCTTCCAGGCTATTTACGCCGCCGTTCCATTTGCACAGCATTCCCACATTCCGGCTGCTTTGGGCTGTGAACTCACCGGGCAAGGTTACCTCAAAATAGATGGTTTTCACCAGACTACCCTTGAAGGCGTGTATGCCTGCGGAGATAATGCCAATATGATGCGTTCCGTTGCCAACGCCGTGTACAGTGGAAACCTGACCGGCGCGGTAGTAAATAAGGTGCTTACTGATGAACGTTTTTAATTGGATTCCAGCCCATTGACAGAGGGTGCGATTCGAAACTTCGCGTAAGAGGGGGCAAAACCCTTACTCACTGCGACACGCCACTTCTCTACAAGGTGTGGAGGACGTTAGGTGAATGCGCCGGCAAGGGTAGTGGCAATACCGGAGGAATCACGAATCGTTTACAAACCAAAGCCTGCCATGAAAGCAGTTTCCATTGCCCTGGTTACCGGCGGAAGCCGCGGCCTGGGCCAAAAAAGGCATCCACGTCCTGCTGACGTACCACTGCCAGTCAGCGGAAGCGCAGGCAACCGTACGGGAAATCGGGGCCCTCGGGCAAAAGGCCGCCGCGCTGCAACTGGATTCAACGGATGTAAAAAGCGTTGATGCCTTTTTCGAACGGGTAACGGAAGCCCTGCAAGGCGCATTCGGCGCGAACCGTTTCGATTTCCTGATCAACAATGCCGGCACCAGCTTACGGGCCCCCCTCGCGGAGCTCACCGAAGCGCAGTTTGACCAGATGGTCAACATTCACCTGAAAGGCGTGTACTTCCTGACCCGGAAGGCCCTGTCTTTCCTGAATGACGGGGGCAGGATCATCAATATTTCTACGGCGGTAACCCGCTACGCCTACCCGGGTTCATCAGTGTACGGGATCACGAAAGGAGCCGTGGAAGTCTTTACGCGGTACCTGGCCCTGGAACTGGGGCCACGGGGCATTGCCGCCAACGTGGTGGCGCCGGGAGCCGTCTTTGGCGGCGGTACCATGGCGGACCTGGATACGCCGGAAACCCGGACTTACGTAGCCGGTTCCGGGCTTCGGTTTGTTCTTGGGTAAAAATGCCCGGTATCCGCGGGTAGCCCGGTCCATCGGGCGATGATACAATCGCTTCGGAAACAACCAATCCGGCCGATGCCCGCTGGCTGTAATTATATACAGACCAAAAAGAACTCATCCGGGCTACGGTGCCGATTCTCAGGGAACACGGCGTAGCGCTGACCACTCATTTTTACGGGCGGATGTTTACCCATAACCCGGAACTGAAGCACATCTTCAACCAGGGCAATCAGCACAAAGGCCACCAGCAGACCGCGCTTGCCCTGGCGGTGCTCGCTTACGCCGAGAACATTGACAATCCGGCGGCGCTTACCACCCCCCTGAGCCGGATCGGGCACAAGCACCGCAGCCTGGACATCCGTCCGGAGCAATACGCAATCGTGGGAGGCCACCTGCTGAGTGCCATCCGTGAAGTGTTGGGCCCGGCCGCTACCCCCCCGTTGCTGGAAGCCTGGGCCGTTGCGTACGGCGAGTTGGCCGGCCTGATGAGCAGCCTTGAAGCCGGATTATACGCCGACACGGTAGCCCGGGAAGGGGGTTGGAGCGGATGGCGGCCTTTCGTG
The DNA here is from genome assembly GCA_902805615.1 of uncultured Cytophagales bacterium. Taxonomy (GTDB): domain Bacteria; phylum Bacteroidota; class Bacteroidia; order Cytophagales; family 172606-1; genus CADCTQ01. The sequence goes on along the minus strand of CADCTQ010000216.1, from coordinate 1,064 downwards.
ATCGAGAAAAAGGTGCAGGAAACGGCCGAAATCACCTCTTTTTACCTCTACCCGTCCGACGGCGGCAAAGCAGCCTCCTTCGTGCCGGGCCAGTACATCAGCGTACAAGTGTATCTGCCCGAGTTGGGCCTGCGCCAGCCCCGTCAATACAGCCTCTCCGACGCACCCAACGAAAGTTATTACCGGATTTCGGTCAAACGGGAAAACGGCTTGCACCCCAGCCCCGACGGCATGATCAGCAATCACCTGCATAACAACCTGCAAGCAGGCGATGCACTCCAGCTGACGGCGCCGGCCGGTGATTTCGTGCTGGACACGAGCAAGCAGACGCCCGTGGTCCTGGTCAGTGGCGGGGTCGGACAGACGCCTTTCATCAGCATGTGCGAGTACCTGATTGCAACGGGCAGTCAGCGGGAAGTAGTCTGGGTCCACGGTGCCCGGAACCGATCCCTGCACGCCTTCAGGGAAAAGCTGGCCGACTGGAGCAGGCGCAGCGACCAGTTCAGCAGTTACGTCTTTTACCAGTCCCCCGAAGGGAGCCTGCCGGCAGAGGACTGGTACGAGGGAATCGTTGACCTGACCGTTTTGGGGAACGCAGTGCTTCGTCCCGGCGCGGATTATTACCTGTGCGGTCCGACGCCTTTCCTGCGCAAGCAATTCCGGGACCTGGTTTCGCTGGGCGTGCGCGGAAGCGCCATTCACTACGAAGAATTTGGACCGCAAGTGTTACAGCTTCAATGAGTTTACCTCGTTTTTACTCCTAAACCCTCCAGATCATGAATACGCCATATGCACCCGTCCAAGAAGGCTTCCGCGCCGAACTGGAAATGCTGATCAAACAGCGGAAGTACGTCGGTCTGTTGTACCTTACCCCTTTGCGCGAACTCCTCTCGACGACGGCCATCCTCAAGGAGCTGTACACCGGGCCGGAAGCCCAGTACGTGCGGCTCAGCACCGGCGAAGAGGTGCGGCTCGACTGGCTGGTGAGCGTGAACGAACGGCAAGCCCCGGGGTACGATTACGACGACTACACCTGCGACTGCTGATGCCTCAAACTTCCGAAC
>CADCTQ010000215.1 GCA_902805615.1 uncultured Cytophagales bacterium | reverse complement strand
GCCAGATGACCCGTTCCAGGCCCGTGCAGGTCAATGCCATCGGGGCCCGCCTCACGGAAGACATCCCGGCCGGCAACTATAACTACGGCCAGTTGCAGATCCGCTTCGAGGACGGTTCGGTGGGCTGGTACGAGGCCGGCTGGGGACCGATGATGAGCGAAACGGCTTTTTTCGTCAAGGACGTGATCGGGCCCAAAGGGTGCGTTTCCATCGTGGCCAAAAATGCCGGCGGGGGCGGCAAATCCGACCACGTGGACTCCCACACCAAAACCGAATCGCTGCGCGTGCACCGGGCCGACCTGGATGCCGACAACCAGTTCACGCAGGCGGACACCTGGATTGACATGCAGGACGAGCCCGACCACCAGGAGCTGTGCAACCGCGAGCAACGCTACTTCCTGCAAGCCATCCGCGAAAACCTCGACCTGACCGACCACCTGGAGGATGCCCTCAACAGCCTGCAAGTGGCCTTTGCCTGCGACGAGTCGGTACGGACCGGGCAACCGGTGCGGCTGTAAGCCCGAAAATCATTCTTCCACCCAAAAAAACCGGACTTGGAACGCCCGATGCAGTTTACGTTTCACCACGATCAACCCGACGTTTTCCTCGCCATCCTGCGCGAAGTAGGCCAGTGGCTCGTGGACGCCCGGCAGGAAATGTGGCAACCTGACACGCTTACCGCCGACAACCTGTTTGACGAGTACACGCGCGGCAACTGCTACGTGATGTACGCCGACGGGGCCGCCGCGGCAACCTTCATCCTGCAATGGAAAGACCCGCTCTACTACCCCGACGTACCCGACGGCACGGCCGGCTTCATTCATAAAGTAGCCATCCGGCGGGCCTTTGCCGGGAAAGGCTTATTTGCCCCCATCCTCGATTTCTGCCGGCAGGCGTGCCGGGACCGGGGCATCGGGCAGCTCCAGCTGGAGACGGACGCGACCCGGCCCGCGTTGATGCGCTTTTACGAACGGCACGGCTTCGTGCCCACCTACCAGAAGGAGATTGAGGAATTCGGCCAGACTTTCCTGTGCCAGTACTACGTGCTGGATTTTTAACCGGACGCCCGGGTTCTACAACGTGGTCCCGGGCTTGTCCCGGTCTCCTCAAAAGCCGATCTGCACCCCGAGGTAAAAATCGGGTTGGGGCACGAACCGGTACTGGAGGTTTCTTTTCAGCGTCTCTTCATTCTCAATTCTATCCCCCTCGACCAACCCGTTTTGCAGTCGTTGCTCCCAGTGCCAGATGGGGCCGCCCGTGATGATGATGGGCTGTCGCCAGCTCAGGCGTAGCCCCCCGCCGGTCAGTATGGTGGGCCGGTCTTTGCCCGTTCCGACCCCCAGTTGGATCAGGGGATGCGCCAGCCCATCGAGGGCATTGAGCGTCAGGTTAAGCATCCCGGCCACGCCTACGTGGTAGTCGTCGGTGGTCCTGGCAATCCTCAACGTGTCGTTGACACTTTCTGCTGAATGCACGGGAAAGGCAATGTCGGTGTAGAAGCCGCCCAGCGAGAATTCGGGCACGAACGTCTGCGCCGCCCGGAGCCGCAGGCTTCCTTCGAAACTATTGTCCGTTTTATCGATGGACGGCGGCGTCGCGTTGAAGTTCAACGCCCTTTCCTGCACGGCAATGCGGACATCCCGCATTTTTTCGAGCTGAATGTCGTACCGGTTCAGGATAAAGGCATTGTGCGAAGTTTGGGAATCACTGGCCGGCAGTACTACCGTGGTCATGAGGTGATCCACTTCTTCACTGATTTTATGGCCTAATGCGAGCATCTGGTTTCTTTTCTGCTGGAACTCCGCGCGGGCCCGGGCAAAGCGTTTGAAAACGATTTGCGAATAGCTGACAAAACTCTCGCACGAATAGTCAGTGGCAGTTATGGCGTTTGCACGCAACAAGTCTTTGGTCAAATCCCCGGAAACCAGGTCATTGAAAGTCTGGAGCACCCGGATGTTTTCCTGGTTTACCTTGTCGAGGCTGTCGAGCGCCTTCTTGAAGCGTTTATTTACTTCCTTGAACTCCGTGATGTTATCAGGCTTGCTCAGTTCAATCAGGTATTTTTTCATTTCCCCCCGGATGGACGCGTTGAAATACCGGTCATCCAATTGTTGCAGGTAAGCCAGCGCCTTGCTGTTGACGTCAATGCATTTTACGTTGCCTTGCACCGAAACAAGTTTCCATTCGGCCAGTTCTTCTCCCCGCAACCCGTTTATTTTTTTGGCCCAGCCCGACGACTCTTTAGGCGTGACGGTAAGTGAATCCTTCGCTTTTCCCTTAAACTTGGCCGTTACGTTCTCGTTGTTGGTCCGCATTACTGTGGTTGAATCAAATGCACCGGCAGCAACGATAGTCAGGGGCCCCGGGTCATTGACATTATTTTTCGCATCCGTCCCGGTCGTTGCACCAGTTTTGGCCGCATCGGGAGCGGGGGGCGTCGGGATTGGCGCCGCGTTGGGCAGGTTGCCCAGCAGGTTGGTCAACAACGCCGCAAACTGCCCGATGCTCTGGTAGCTGGGGTCCTCCAGCATGATGTCGCTGGTGCGGATCGAATAACGCAGCGGGTTGTAGAATTGAATGGTCAGTGCTACTTCTTTGCGGCGCATCGGAACGCCGACCGTCAGGTTTTTCAGCGTCTTGTACCGGCTCGAAGGGTCATCGCCGTCAATGATGTAGTAGAACTTTTTTTTGTCGAAGTCCGCCCGGAGTTGAATGAAGTCTTTTGCCCGGGGGGCGCCGAGCATCTCGTCGGTGTTGCTTTGAGAAAACGCGTTCGAAAACAGCAGGAACAAGCCCAGGAAAAATAGAAGTCGTGGCATATTGGTTTTGCGAATAAAAATAAGAATGCACCCAACCTGTATCGGCTCGGCACGGTGAGAAGTGGTAAAATTTACGGGGAGTAGCTGGGACGCCAAAAATCAACAAACGCGTACTGTTCCACAATACCTAGCAGTAGGTATTTACAGCTGATTTTACAGCATCAGTTAAAAAAAAACGATCGTTAACGCGTTTCTCCCGGCGCCTGCCCATGCACCCCGGCCGGGGTTCACCCAAGTGGCCGCCGCCCGGGGTTCACCCGTCCGTCCGGAATTGCTCCGCTGCGTGCCCGGCTTACCGTTCCAGTTTGAAGTCCGGGTCGAGGGCGGGCCGTTTGTCGGCCTGGGCCACTTTCCAGCCCGTGCGGTACAGCCACTGGGTCATGCGCAGCAGTTTCCCGTAATCAATGTGCTCCGGGTCGTCCATCGGCGTGTGGTAGTCGGGGTGCAGCAGGGTGGTGTAAAAGAGGGCCGGGTAACCCGCCCGGGCGTACGGGAGGTGGTCGCTGCGGAAATACCAGCCTTCCACGTGGTCGGGCCGGTCCCAGAGCGTATCGAGCTTGAATTGCGGTCCTTCCGCGTTGGCCTGGAGGGCCAGGGCCACCAGTTCCCGCGAATTCCGGTGCGGCGGCTGGCTGCCCAGCAGGGCGGCGCTGTCGGGGGCGTTGCGGCCGATCATGTCGCCGTTCAGTACGGCCACCACCGACGACTTGGGCACGGTGGGGTGCTGGGCGTACCAGCGGGAACCCAGCAGGCCGCGTTCTTCCGCCCCGTGCCACACGAAAAGCGCCGACCGTTTGCCCGGCCGTTGCCTGAACGCCCGGGCCACGGCCAGCATCGCCACGCTGACGGTGGCATTGTCGTCGGCGCCGTTGTAAACCGAATCCGGGCCGTACGGCTGCCGGATGCCGTCGTGGTCCTGGTGGCCGCTGAACAACACGTGTTCCTTGCCGAGCACCGGGTCCGTTCCCCCCACCCTGGCGACAATGTTCACCGAAGGGTACTGGAAGTGTTCGACCGTGATGGCGGCATGAAGCGTCGCGCCGGGGGCCTGGATGGCCGGCAGGGCACCCGCGTGTACCCACAGCACCGGCACTTTGGCGGGAATGACGGCCGAGGGACCGCCCTCAATGTCGTAGGTGCCGCGGCGCATGGCCGGCAGCACCTGGCTCCAGCTCCTTTCGCCCCACGCGTCGGCGATGAAGATGATGGCCGCCACGCCTTTCGCCAGCAGCGTGGCGCTGTACTTGCGCAACACGTAGCCGGGGTAGCGGCGTTCGGGCAGCGATACGTTCAGGTTGATGCCCGCCGCCGAAGCCTGGATGGCAACGGCCTTGCCTTTCAGGTCGGCCCCCGCCAGTTCCGCCTCGGTGGGCGTGCCCAGGAAGACCAGGGGCGCCGATACCGCGGCGGGTGCCGTCTGGGCCACCAGCACGTCCTGCCACAAAGCCAGGGGCACGTCGCCGATGCGTACCGTACTGCCGGGAGCCACGCGGTTGCGCCACAGGGAAAAGAACTGGAAATAGGTGCCGTCATCCCCGGCCGGTTCCAGGCCCGCCGCCCGCAACCTTTCGGCCCACCACGCCGACACCTTCAGCTCGTCCAGCGTGCCGGCTTCCCGGCCCCGGAAATGATCGCCGGCCATGGCGTACAGGTCCTTCTTCAGGTCAGCTTCCCGGATGGCCGACAAGGCGGGCGGCGCTTGCCGGGCCTTTTTCGGGCTTTGCGCCGGGACGGTTACGGGAAAGAGCAGGGCCATGCCCAACAGCGTGAAAATACGTTTAACGCGGAGAGAGCGGGAATGAGGATGGATCATGGGGCGGATGGGCTTGCGTGGGTGGTTCAGGTGCAGTATACCCCCGGGCGAACCTTTTGGTTGGGCACCCGGACGGCAACGTCCCCCTTTTTGCCCGCAACCGCCCCATCCGGCAAGGAAGCAGCCTACCGGAGCACGACCCGCTTCACCACCAGCGCATCCAGGGTTTGAATTTTGACCAGGTACACCCCGGCCCGGCAGGCGGGCAGGTGAAAGTCCTGGCGCAACGGCTCCTTGCCGGCGTTGTAGGTCGTGCGCTCGGCTACTTTTTTGCCCTGCGCATCAAAGAGGCTGATGGTGACCTGCGGGAGGCCGCCGGGCAGGGCCACCGTAAAGTCGCGGCCCGCCGGGTTGGGATAAATGGCCGAGAGCAGATCCAGCACCGGGCCCGTCAGGCGGAAGTCGAATGGGTCGGAGAACGCGGAGGCGCAGCCATTGCCGCCCGACACCCGCACCGTGTAGAGCCCGCCGCGGCCGGCTATGATGCTGCGCGTGTGGTCGGGCAGGAGGCGGCCGTTGCAGAGCCACTGGTACGTGTCGCCCTCCACGGTGCTCTCCAGCCCGTTCACGCCCACAGGGGCAACGGCGGGTTTTTCCGGGTTGGGGTAGCGGGTAACGGTCACGCGGGCCCGCAGCGAGTCGTTGGCGCAACTGCCGTCGGGGATGCTCCACTCGAACACGTTCTCGCCGTAGCCCAACGCCTCAACGCCCGTAGTGGCATCCTGTGGCCGGGCAATGCGGCCCGCCCCGCCCACCAGTTTCCACCTTCCCCCTCCGTGTACCGGCGCTTGGGCCCGCAAGGTCGTGGTGGAGTTGCCGCAGAAGGCCTGGCCGGGGCCGGCCCTCACGGGCTGGTTAGGGGTACAGACAGTCAGGGGCAGGGCATCCCCGCCAGTCGTTTCCCGCGGCAGGTCGTGGAGGGTATTGAGGGTCGTATTGGTGCGTACGGGCGGGTTGTAGTCGAAGAAGATGTCGGCAAAGTTCTCGATGCGCGTCTTGTCGGGCAAACCGGCCAGTGGTTTGATGGTAAACTTGACCAGGCCGTTGCTGCCGGCCTGGTCACGGGCACTGTCGGGCAGGGCGATGTCGTCGAAAGTCCAGGTGAGTACCGGCCGGCCCTTGCCCGACACCGTGAATTTGTTGGGGTGTGATGCCCCGTTCATCCGCAGCGTGCTGACGTCCAAGTTTTCCGAAAGCGTATCTACCAGCACCACGCGGTAGGCGTAGTCATTGCCCGTGTTCTGGAAGCGGACCGTGTATTCGAGTTCCTGCCCGAAGGCCGTGTAGTGCTCCGCCGTAACGCCGGCGGGCAGCACGAGCTTGTCGTTGGGGTCAAACGAGTCGGTGATGGGGAGGCATTCGGTGTCCACTTCCGGTTCGGCATCGTCCTGGGGCAGTTGGGCCACGAAGCCCAGGCTTACCTTCCCGCCGGCACCCGTCCCGCAGGCTTCGAGCGTGACGTTGGTGGACTGCTTGCTGGGGTGGCCGGGCCGCTGGCCGGCTTCCAGGCGCACAGTCTGGCCGTTGGCGGGTACTTGCAACATGAGGCTGTCGCCGGCGGCCAGCTTGAAGTTGCGGTTCAGGGCCAGCGCAGCGTCCAGGTAGATGCGGTAAGCACTGCTGTCGCGCATGGCACCCGTGCCGGTGTTGTAGAGACCCAGCCGCACCCGGCCGTTGGTGAGGCACTTTGCCTTCAGGGTGATGTCGGACCCGTCCCAACCGGCAGCCGGCGTAGCTGCGTTGGCCGGCGTGATCCACACCTTGGTGCACTGCGTGAGGCCCCGGATGTCGGGGTTGTCGCACACGACCGAGTCGGTGACCTGGATGGTGCCGCACCCGTTGGGGGCCAGCGTGCCGACGTCGAACACCAGGTGCTTGTCGGGAGCCACCGTATAGGAGGCGTTGGCCCCCACCAGCACCACGTGCGGGGGCAGTTGCAGGTGCACTTTGGCGTCGGCCACCGGCAGGCTGCCGGCGTTGCAGTAGGTGAGGGTGGTGTTGGCGGGGAAGCACCGGCGGCGCCGCGTGGAGGCGACGCTGGCCGTCAGGTAGGGCCGCAGCGTCACCTGGTTGCCGAAGTCCTTGCCGGTCACGGTGTTGTTGTAGCCTTTGAAGGAGACGGTATGCGTACCGGAGGAAGCAGGGCAAGATGGGGTAATGAGCCGGCCGGGGTCGTCGGGCAGCAACTGCCGAACCGTGTAGGTGCCCGTGTCCACCGCAAGGGTGTAGTTGCCCAGGCTGTCGCTGATGGCGTAGTAGTCGCCGGGCTTGGCCACCATGACTACGTCTGGGAGTCTCTCTTCGCCCGCATCTATTACACAATTACGGTTTTTGTCGTGAAAGGCCGTGCCCTGAACAAGGTTTTGTAACGACTCGCCGTTGTTTTCCGGGCTGTGAGCGTAAATTGTAAACACTCTTACCCTGCCGGGTTGATGATGGTTAAAGATGCCCGGCGTGGTACCTTCTGCGTAAACCAATCCGTCTGCATCCAATACTTGCGTTGCATTCGCACTGAAGGCGGGAATAGGTTGTAGGTTCCAGGCAACAGGTTTACCGGAATTGCGGCTGAACGCCACCACGGCCTGACCATCCGGGTTTTCGCCGGCGATACAGTTTGCGTACAAAACGCTGTCTATTACGGCCATCGGAAACGGTGAACTCTTTCTTTCCGTTGCCCACGATGTTATCTGGCCGTCAATCAGGTTGATGGCCGCTAACCCGTTCCTTGCCTGCGTGCCGACCTGCGTGAAGCTTCCGATCACGTACAGGGTGGCGTTGACCAATTTCATGGCATACGCCTTACCAGCAGACATATTCCCCCAACCGGAGTAGTCTGCCATCAGGTCCTGGTGCCAGTTGGTTGGTTGGCCCGTAACTTTATGAACCGCAGCCAGGCCCAGCCTGGCTTTTTCGTTAATGGTAGTAAACTCCCCTCCCAGGTACACGAGGGGTCCAAAGACGCCTACAGCATGCACGACCTGGTCACTTCCCGGGTTCCACGGCGTTGCCTTGCCGGTCAGCAGTTCAACAGCCGCGGCGTACTTTCTGGGCTCGTTGCCTACGCGGGTGAATTGACCGCCTACGTACAGCAAGCCGTTATCAGCCACCATGTCGAGCACGTACCCGTTGGTGCTGAAGCCGCTGTCATGAATCATCCACAGGTCGGGATTCCAGGCAGTAGGCTTTCCGGTAGTTGCATGAAGGGCGGCCAGCCCGCTTCTGGGCAAACCACCCATTTTAGTAAAAGTACCTCCCGCGTAGATCAGGCCATTTAGTGACATTAACTTACAAATTTGGCTGTCGGCGTCGGGATTCCACTCCGTAATTTTGCCGCTGGACAAGTCAATAGCCGCCCCATTGTTGCGAAATTTACCCCCGGCGCTGTTGAATTCTCCGCCCACAAAAGCAGTCTTTCCGGAAGCGGCAATGCAAAATACGGCGCCGTCGACCCCGGGCGCCCATCCAGTCTGCCGGCCGGTAACCGCATCAAAAGCCGCCAGGTAGTTGATTATTTGGCCGGACCTGAACCCCCCGCTCACGTAAATCGTGTTGTCACTGATCGCGAAATTATTCTGGTCAAGCAATGGCAGATCGCCGGCATTCCAGTCCAGCACTTTGCCCGAAGTTGCATCGAGGGCAGCCAGGTTATCGCGCATTACGCCGGCGATGTCACCGTACCAACCGCCTACAAAAACAGTATCACCCCGCGTCCGCAGTACGTTTGCATAGCCGCCCATGTATGGGTTCCACCCGGTCACCCGGTTGAATGACAAATCCACGGCGGCCAGCCGGCGCCGGGCTACCCCTGCTACCTGTTCGAAATCACCCGCCAGATACATGGTGTTTCTGACAAAGGCAATGCTGTGCACGGCCCCGTCCGTTGCCAGCGACCAGGCGGTGGGTTTGCCGGTAACGGCGTCAAGGGCGGCCACGCTGCGTTGGCCCTCGGGGGTTGTAAACGACCCTCCCGCGTAGACCAGGCCGTCTTTGGCCGTCAACGTAGTGACGCTGCCCACCAAATCCGGATTCCAGCCGGTACCTTCTCCCGTGGCTGCATCAACGGCTGCCAGCATGTACCGGTCCTGCCCGTTCACCTGCTGAAAATCACCGATGAAGTACAGGGTATTGTTGGCAACCGTCATATAGGTGATGTAAGGGTAGACCCGGGGGTAGCTCATGTACGTAACATTAACGTTCCAGGCGCCATCCAGGGAATTGTCGGCGTTTATGTGGGCCAGTCCCTGCCGGGGGACGCCTTGCACCTCAGTAAAATCCCCACCGATAAACCATCCGCCTTTTCCATCCGGAACAGCCGTCATCACCCGGCCTTTTATTTTCAAGGACCGGTTATTGGTCAGATGTCCATCTTCGAGGTTGAGCATGGCGCCTCCTCCCGTGAGTTGGCCGATATATTTGAAAAAACCACCCAGGTAAGCGGTAGCCCCGCTTCTCGCCAGGGTGCTTACCTTGCCGTCCACCACCCAGGCAGTCGTGTCCGGCTCCTGGGCGGGTAAAAAATGACAAATAAGCAAATGACAAGTAAGCAGGTTGATAACCAGTGCGCAACGTCGCAGGATTCTTTTCATGAAGTGGGGATTGCTCAGTTTGTAGTTCATTCATGCACCCCGGCAGCGGTCCTGGTCAAGGCTCGCACCGCTGGCAGGAAGGCATTGCGGGAAATTGATTACGTCGTGCGAAAGGGAGTACCCATGCTCCGGCCTTTGGGGTACCGTGTGGATGACCGAGGGTATGCTCAGTACGTTAAGTGCTTAGGCAGCTGGTTGGAAAAGGGGAGCGTTACAGTTTTCAAATATATAAATAATAACCAGTAGCTTTAAATAACAGCACTGTTTTATATTCCGTCCCCCGGCTCCCGTTGCGGGCGGCCCCCGTACCTGCAAACCCTTCCGCGCCATGCAACCCAAAACGATCCTGCTCTTCGTGTTGCCCTGCCTGGCCATTGCCCTGCTGCTGAGCGGCTTTGGCCTCCTGCCCAAGTCCAGCCCCGCTCCCGGCGTGCGGGCCCCCGCGGCCGGCCGGTACCTCTACGTGGCCGTGCCGGGCATCCGCAACTACCTGGGCTACGGCGGCCACGGCCTGCTGGTGTTCGACGTGGGCAACGGCCACCGCTTCGTCAAACGCATCCAGACCGGGGGGCTGCGCCCGGACGGCAAGCCGCTGAACGTGAAAGGGGTGGCCGTCAGCGTGCCGCTCAACAGCCTCTTCATCAGCACGGTTGAAACGCTCCAGCGCATTGACCTCACCACCGAAAAAGTGCTGTGGGAAAAACCCTACGCGGGCGGCGCCGACCGGATGGCGATTTCCCCGGACGGCAACACGATGTACCTGCCTTCCTTCGAGAAAAGCTTCTGGAACGTGGTGGACTGCCGGACGGGCGACGTACTCCAAAAGATCGAGACGGGTGGACGGGCCCACAATACACTCTACGGCCCTTCGGGCAACCACGTGTACCTGGGCAACCTGGCCTCGCCCCTCCTGCACGTCGCCGACGCCAAAACCCACGCGGTGACCCGCAAGGTCGGTCCCTTCGGGGGCAACGTCCGCCCCTTTACCATCAACGCGGCCGAAACGCTGGCCTTCGTGACGGTGGACAGCCTGCTGGGCTTCGAGGTGGGCGACCTCACGACGGGCCAAAAGCTGGCCCGCATCCCCGTGGAAGGCTGGAACGCGGGACCGGTGCGGCGGCACGGCAACCCGAGCCACGGCATTGCCCTTACGCCCGACGAAACGGAAATATGGCTGGCCGACGGGCACAACATGCGCCTGCACGTGTTCGGCGCGGCCAGCCCCTACCCGCAACGCACCACCATTCCCCTCCAGGACATGCCCGGCTGGATCACCTTCAGCCTCGACGGCCGGTACGCTTACCCGTCCAGCGGGGAAGTGATCGAGGTGAAGACGCGGAAAATCCTGCTCACGCTGCAAGATGAATTTCACAACAACGTTGCCAGCGAAAAGATGGTCGAGGTCCACCTCGCGGGCCACAAAGCCATCCGGGCCGGCGACCAGTTCGGCATCGGACGGAAATAATAACGCAGACCGGAGACGGCAGGAAGGGAGACCGGAGGAATGCGTACCGGTGTAACGCGGGGAATACCGGGCAGGGCGAACCGGTAACGCCGCCCCGGCACCCGGCCGGCGGCCGTTATTGCACCAGGAGTTTTTTGTGCACGTTGCCCTCCCGGGTTTGGACCTGCACCACGTACCAGCCCTTGGGCAGGGCGCTTACGTCAAGTGCGGCCGCGGGGCTGCCGGGCCATTCCCGGATGAGCTTCCCCCGGGCATCGTGCAGCCGCACGGAACGGACCACCAGGTGGGGGGGCACTGTAAGGGTAACCATCCGCCGGGCCGGATTCGGAAAGAGACGCAGGGCGGCGGGCAGGGGAGCTTCCGTACCCAAAACGGTGATGATGACGGGGGCGGCCGTGCGGGCAGCAGGGTAAGGCCCGGCTACCCGCACCGTGTACGTGCCGGGCGCGGTGACTAGGTACATCGAATCGGTGGCTCCCGCAATCTCCTCGTTGTTGAGCAGCCATTGGTTGCCGGTGGGGCTGTTCGAGTAGAGGGTGTCGCCCTTCACGGTGATGGCCGGCTCGGCCGGGAATACGTAAAAGGTCTGCTCAACGGGAGGGGCAGCGTTGAAGTTTTCGTTACCGCCCTGGCTTGCCCGGATGGTCACCGCCCCGTAGCTTGTAAGGGTCAGCGTTCCCTCCGCCAGGGTGGCAGGGCCGGAAACAACGGCAAAGGCCACCGGCAATTGCGAGGAGGCAGCCGCCCGGAAGGCCGGGGCAGGGCCGTCCAGCATCTGATCGGCAATGGGCTCAAACGCCAGGCGCTGGTCACCCTTTTGAATGGTAACGGTGCGTTCTACCTCCGGGGCGGCGAAGTAACTGGTGTTGCCGGGTTGGGTGGCGCTGATCCGCACCGTACCCGTGCCGGTGAAGTGCAGCGTGGTACCGGCAAGAGTGGCCGGACCCGAAATCAGGTTGAATTGAACCGGCAGGCCGGAAGTAGCGGTGGCAGCCAGTTCGATGGAGCCATCCGCAAACGTTTTGTCCCCCGGCGCCTCGAAAGCAATCGTCTGATTGCCCTGGATTACGGTACCCAGCACGTAGAAATGATAGCGCTCCTCGTCCGGGTCGTTGGTGGTGAAGGAAATGTCTCCCTCATACGTGCCGGCCGCGCTGGCCAGCATTCTGACGCGGAACGTGGCCGAGGCACCGGCCGCCAGGCTGGTTGGAAAGTCTCCCACCAAGGCAAAGCCGGCGGGCAGCGTAAGGTCCGACAGGTTCAGTACGTGCAGGCCGCTGGCATTGTCAACGGTAAAAACGGTATCGAGGGGCGTGCCGCAGGGGGTAGTTCCGAAGTCGAAAAATTCCGTGGTGCCGCCAAGGGGCATCCCCCCGATGCTTACGGCCACTTCGGGCGTGCTACCATACAACACCACCCAGTTGTTGCTCTGGTCCATGACTGCCAGGTTGCCCTGCCCGTCAATGGTAAGATCCAAGGGTGAGTACAGTTGCCCGTCCCCGGTTCCCGGCGAACCAATCCTTCCCAGGAACCGGCCGTCGGCGGTAAACTGGTGCACGCAGTGGTTGCCCACGTCGGTTACGTACACATTTCCGAGTGCATCCAATTCAATGCCGAACGGGCTCATAAATTGCCCCGGCTCTTTTCCGGAAGAACCGAAGGCAAACAAGAACTGCCCGTCCGGGGAGAACTTTTGCACCCGGTCGTTGCTGCTTTCGGTAACGTACACGTTCCCGTCGCGGTCAAAGGCTACGTTTGCCGGGTAAGCCATCTGCCCTTCTGCCTCGCCGTAACCGCCGAATTTGGCCAGGAATTGCCCCTCCGGGGAGAATTTCTGGATGCGGTGATTCTCCTGGTCTGTCACGTAGACATTGCCTTGCACATCCACGTCCACGGCTACTGCCTGCTTGAACTGTCCGTCACCGGTGCCGTTGCTGCCAAACTTGAGCAGGAACTGTCCGTCGGGCGAAAACTTCTGAACCCGGCCGTTGCCCGCGTCCATCACGTAGATGTTCCCCTGGGCGTCAACATCTACGCCGGACGGCCCCGAGAACTGGCCGTCGCCGGAGCCAGGGCTGCCCAACGCGGAGAGGAACTGCCCGCCGGCAGTAAACTTCTGGATGCGGTTGAAGTTGGGATCCGCAACGTACAAATTGCCGGCTTTGTCGGCCGCCATGCCCCGGGGACTCCAGAACTGCCCCTCTTCGGGAGCCCGTTTTGCTTTCCAGAGGAACTGCCCGTCCGGTGAAAACTTCTGCAAGCTGAAATTGGGCCCGTCGGAAACAAATATGTTGCCCTGGCCATCAACGGATATTCCTTCGGGATAAATGAATTGCCCGTCGCCGGAACCGTAGCTGCCGAACGTGAGCAACAGCGTACCATCCGGCGCTATTTTGTGAACGTAGCTGACCGTACGGGTGAATTCCGTAACGTACACATTGCCCTGTCTGTCCGTGGCAATGGCGGCGGGAGGCCCGGGCGTATTGATTCGTGCCAGGAACCGCCCGGACGGGGAGAACTTCTGGGCGTAGCCTTTGGCCGGATCGGCCACGTATACGTTTCCCTGCCCGTCAAGGGCAATGTCCCGCGCGAAAATAAACTGACCATCTCCGTAGCCCGGCGTACCGAATGCAAGCAGGAACTGCCCGTCCGGGGAGAACTTTTGGACGCGGTTGTTACTCTGATCAACCACGTACGTGTTGCCCTGGTGATCCACTACCAGCCCGCACGGCATCCTCAGCTGGCCGTCGCCGCTGCCGTAACTGCCGAACTTGGCTAAAAAATATCCTTCGGGCGAAAACTTCTGGACCCGGCCGCTGATGCCGTCCGCTACGTAAATGTTACCGGCGTTGTCGAGGGCTACGCCGTCAGGGGTGTAGAATTGCCCGTCCCCGTTGCCCGGGGCGCCGAACTTGAGCAACAATTGTCCTTCCGGGGATAATTTCAGAATCCGGTAGTTGCCTGCATCCACGATGTACACGTTTCCCTGGGCGTCATGGGCATGGTCCTTGGCTATGCTTAGTGCGTCGTTGTTGCCGATCTGTCCCCGGTACACGTACTGTGCCCGCAAGGAACCAAGCGTCGCGAAAAGAAGCCACGAAAGGAAAAGGAGTAGCCGTTTAAAACGCATAGGATGAATTGAAAACTATTTAATGCCACCCCGGTCGAAAAGGTAAACAAAATGTAATTTTCAGGGCAATTCCGTACGGCAGCCTTATTCCCTGGCAAACAGCACCTTGATGGCGGCTACTTCCCGCACCCACCGGGCGTGTTTCTTGTCGGCGGGCACCACCAGGCGGATGGGGCCCTCCCCGGCGGGCAACGGCTTGCCGTCCGCCTGGTAGGCCACCAGCACCACCTCCCGGGCAAATTCGGGGTCCAGTTCGGGCAGGGCAAACACGGCCTGGTAGCCGTCGGCGGCCTCCACGAGTACGTACTTGGCCAGGTTTTTGCCCCGCAGGGCCGCCCCCGTCGTCACCCCCGCTTCCCGCAGCAGGTCGGCAAACGCCACCCCGGTATAGCGGTGTTCCTTGCCGTCTTTGTCTTTGGCCTTTAACTCCGTCTTGTTGAGCTTTTCCAGGGCTTCCAGGGTAAGCGAAAGGGGCTTGGCCACCTCGCCGCTCACCCGGAGCGTGGCCGGCGCAGCGTCGGGAGATTGGGAAAACGCAACATTGCCCGGCAGGAAGACGGCCAGGAGCAGGCGCATCCACCCGGCAAAGAGACAGGCGGTACGTAAACGCATCGGTTGGTTCATGGGAAAGCGTTGTGGCATGTTGGAGAATGCGAAAGGGTTGCGAATGCGGTCGCTTCCGCAGCGGGCAAATGCGTGCCCGTGCCCCGGCGGAAGAAAACGACGGGCGGACCCGTTCAGGGCCGGGCCCGTTCCCCGAAGAAGTCGCCCGGGTTCCAGGTCGGGCGGCCCGGCGCCTGGGCCACCAGGTAGCCGATCAGGAAGTTGAGCTGCACGTACTTGCGGCCGGCGTTCCAGTCGAACGCGCCGTCCAGGCCGTCCTGCGGCTGGTGGTAGTAGCGGGTCCGCCACGCCTGCACCTGCACGTTGAGGTTATTTTTGCCGTCGGCCGTCTGGTTGCCGTACTTGATGTGGAGCGCCGGGATGCCCTGGGCCACGAAGCTGTACTGGTCGCTGCGGATGAAGCGGTTCTGCTCCGGCTCGGGATCGGCTTCCAGGGGGATGCCCAGGTACCGCCCGGCCTCCGCCACCTGGTTTTGCAGGGAAGAGTGGGCGGCCCCCAGCGCCACCGCCGACCGCAGCGGGGCAATGAGCGTAGGCATGTCGGTGTTGACGTTGGCGACGATGCTGCCGGCCGGCACGGTCGGGTAGCGGGCAAAGTACCCCGAGCCGAGCAGCCCCATCTCTTCGCCCGTCACCAGCACGAACAGCACCGACCGCCGGGGTTTCCCCTCCAGCCGCGCGTAGAGCCGGGCGATTTCGAGCACGCTGGCGACGCCCGTCGCGTTGTCGTGCGCCCCGTTGTAGATCGAGTCGCCGTTTACGGGAGTACCTACGCCCAGGTGGTCGAGGTGGGCGCTGTGCACCAGGTACTCGCTTTTCAACTGCGGGTCGGTGCCGGTGACGCGGCCCACCACGTTGTAGCTGTCAAAGTCGCGGTAGGCGGAGCGGTATTCGGCCCGCAGGGAAGGCACCAGCGCCACGGAGGCGGGCCGCCCGGCTTTGAGGGCGGCAATGACTTTGGGCAGGTCCTGACCGGCCTCCCGGAGCAGCCCCGTCAGCACCGAACGCCGCACCAGGGCCACGCACCGGATGGCGTCGGAGGCGTAGTACGAAGCCACGGCCAGGCTCCCGTCGGGTCCCAGCACGCTGTGGATGCCCGCGCCGGGGCGGGGCAGGCTGTCGGCGGCGCTGCCGATGAGCAGGCCCACGGCCCCGTGGCGCACGGCCGTCTCCTGGAGGGTAGCCAGGTTCTGGCTGTGGGCCGCCACCGTGGACGGAAACTTTTCGGGGGCGCCGCGCAGCACCACCACCCACTTGCCCCGGGCGTCAATGCCGGCGTAGTCGTCGTACCCCAGGGCGGGGGCGCTGATGCCGAAGCCGGCAAACACGGCGGGAGCGTCGAGGGTCACTTCGGCCTGCCGGGGGTTGGGGAAGATCACGTAGTCGCGGCCGGCGGCCAGCGGGGCGGGTTGCCCGTCCGGGCGGGCCAGGGCGAGGGTCGCTCCTTCGGCCAGCCGGGCGTTGCGGAGGCGCACCTTTTGCAGGTAGGTGCCGTTTTCGCCGGCGGGCTCCACGCCCATCTCCCGCAGCTGCCCGGTCACGTAGTCCACGGCCAGCTGGTAGCCCTCCGTGCCCGGCATCCGGCCCCGCAGGCGGTCGTCGGCCAGGTACTGCACGTGGGCTTTGAGGGCTTTGGGTTTGACCGTCCGCAGGGCCCGGGCCACGGGTTTTTCGAGGGTCGGCGTTTGGGAGAAAGCGGCCGGCACGGCCAGGCCGGCCAGCAGCAGGAATGCAAAGAAGCGTTTCATGGGTAAGTGGATCATTTTCAACCCTACGAACCTACTCATTTTTCCGGGGAAACGGCCCGGGCAACGGGG
>CADCTQ010000214.1 GCA_902805615.1 uncultured Cytophagales bacterium | reverse complement strand
CCCCCCGCTGATCAACCCGCCCCTCGCCATTGGGCCGGGCCCACGCGCCGCGACTCCACCGGTGCCGAAACAACGATACCAGCGCGTAACGATACCAGTGCGTAACGATACCAGCGCGTAAGGATACCAGCGCGTAAGGATACCAGCGCGTAAGGATACCAGCGCGTAACGATACCAGCGCGTAACGATACCAGCGCGTAACGATACCAGCGCGTAACGATACCAGTGCGTAAGGAAGGGGGCCTGCCCATCGCAACGCCGCGAGAACGATGCGGGCACGTAAGGAATGGTGTCTCACTGACAGCGCCTGCTCACTGCCTGGCTACTCAATGCGTAGCTGCTCGCGCCCCGAGGAAGGGCGTTAAGCCATACATTGAAACAGAAATAGGGGTCTGTTGTTCTTCCGCCTGACCTCTGATACAGTCCATTTCTATTTTATACAATGGTATATTTTCTTTCACCACTAATGCCATTCAAAATAAAGCCGCTTCACCAAAGTTTGGGGTTACCGTTTTCCCTATGCAGCTTTTTGGCTTTTTTGGTCCTTACCCTGCGGATGGTACGGTAAAGTCTCAATAACTTTAAACATCAACCCAATGACAACAAGTAAAATTGCGCTGGTTACCGGTGGTAGCCGTGGCATCGGCAGAGACATCGCCCTGAGTCTGGCCAGAAAAGGAACCGACGTGATCCTTACCTACCGCAGTAAGCACGCCGAAGCAGAATCGGTGGTAGCCCAAGTAAAAGCCCTTGGTCGCCAAGCGGCCGCATTGCCGCTCAATGCAGCCGACACGGGCAGCTTCGATGCTTTTTACGGACAACTCGCATCCGTTCTAAAGAACACTTTTGATGCGGATCATCTTGATTTTCTGATCAACAATGCCGGTACGACGCTGGATTCATTCATTGATGTTGCCACCCTTACCGAAGCGCAATTTGATGAAATGTATGACATTCACCTGAAAGGGGTATTCTTTCTGACTCAAAAAGCGCTTCCTGTTCTCAACAACGGGGGCCGTATCATCAACCTGTCCTCTATTGCGGCACGCATTAGCTATCCAGGCAATTCAGCCTATAGCATAATGAAAGGGGGGGTTGATGTATTTACCCGAAACCTGGCCCTTGAACTTGGACCGAGAGGCATTACCGTCAACACCCTTGCGCCGGGAGCGGTCTTTGGAGGAAGCACAATGCCCGATACACCCCAGATGCGAGACTACGCTGCGCAGATTGCTGCGCTGGGCCGGATCGCAGTCCCTGATGATATAGGAGGGATTGCCGCCTTTCTGTGCAGTGAAGAGGCCCGGTGGATCAACGGCCAGCGGATTGAGGCAACCGGAGGCGTGGGACTTTAATGGAATTGTTTGGTCGTTATCAAAAAGGGGGGATGGGGTTGGAAGCGTTTAGCAGACCCACTGCCGGAAACCCCTTCCTTGGAGGGACCGCCACTACCCCTAGCCAGCCAACCACACAGCCATGCACGCTTTTAAAAAACTACCCCTGCTTGTGATCTTTTCTATGTTGATACGCACGGCAACTGTACCGGACATGCCCGCCATCATGCGGCTGATTGGCCGGGTAGTCCCGCTCATGCAAGCGGAAGGCAACTACCAGTGGGATGCGCACTATCCCAATGAACGGGTCTTTGAAAACGACATTGCCCACGGGCAACTCTGGGTGGCGGAACTGGACGGCAACCTGGCGGGCGTAGCCGCCCTTACCACCGACCAGGCGCCCGAATACGCCCGGGTGGGCTGGGACATCACCCAACCGGCAGTAGTTACCCACCGGCTGGCCGTGGACCCCGCTTTTCGGGGAAAAGGAGTGGCCGGCGCCCTCATGCAGCAAGCCGAACACGTAGCCCGGCAGCGGGGCATTTTGCTGCTCCGCACCGACACCAATACCCAAAACCAGGCTACCCAAAAGCTCTTTCCCCGGCTGGGCTACGCGTTTGCGGGAAAAATCGAATTGGGTTTCCGGCCCGGCCTGCAGTTTTACTGCTACCAGAAACAACTGGCCCTCTAACCCCATTTGCCTGCTTGCAGCCCGGCGGCGTATTCCTGCCGTAGGCTGCCGGGTGCGTGTGATGCATGTCACGGCATAATCGTGAGGTAGGTCACGGTCTAACCTCAGGTTTTAGCCGCAACTTTGGTCCGATATAGGCGTTACGCCGCCGCCGGGGAGAGCAACAGGAGGTGACGGCAAAATGACGGTAGAGAAAGTCCCGCAGGGACGCAATACTGGTAGCACACGCGTCTATCGGTCAGCGCACCAGTCCCTTAGGGACGAAATATGGGTAAGCCGTATTCACCAAACGGGTAAAACGATTCTCGGGCAGGTGAGGGTGTATCGGTCCTTCATCCGGCAATTGCTTCACCCATATTTAGTCCCTACGGGACTGCTCGTCAGCAGAATGGTGCGTGTGCTACCCATATGGCGTCCCTACGGGACTTTTCCCGCTGCCATTACCACGCGCATAGGCAAGTGTATAAACAAACTTTGTATGAAAGCAATTGTCATCCACCGGTTCGGTGGACCAGAGGTTCTTCAGGCCGTTCAGGTCGCTGAACCCGTTGTGAATCCTTCGGAAGTCTTGGTCCGGGTTAAAGCCACCTCGGTTAATCCACTGGACTACCAGGCCCGCCGCGGGGATTATCCGCAGGAGGTGCCGCTACCGGCCATTATCGGCTATGATGTGGCCGGCGATGTAGTTGCAACGGGTACAGCGGTGAAAGATTTCAAAGTGGGCGATGCAGTGTACTATTCCCCCAGGATATTTGGGGGGCAGGGCAGCTACGCCGAGTTCCATGCCGTTGAAGAATCAATCATTGCCCTGAAGCCCGCTAACCTATCTTATGCGGAAGCGGCAAGTTTGCCGTTGGCAGCAGGTACCGCCTGGGAGATGTTGGTGACCCGGGCGCAATTAGGCATCGGAGAATCAATCCTCATTCATGGTGGAGCGGGCGGAGTCGGTTCGATTGCCATTCAACTGGCTAAAGCAATGGGAGCCACTGTGCTTACAACCGCCAAGGGCATCCACACGCCGCGGTTACGTGACTTAGGCGCCGATCATGTGATTGACTACCGGCACGAGGATTACTTGTCAAAAGTTGATGAGCTTACTCAAGGGAGGGGGGTTGACGTAATTATTGACTCCATTGGCGGAATGACCCTATCCGAAAGCCCAAGGGTGCTGGCCCAGTTGGGGCGGGTGGTCACTTTGGTGGATATAGCAACGCCTCAGAATCTAATCCACGCCTGGGGTAAAAACGCTACCTATCATTTCGTGTTCACCCGCCAGAACCGCGGCAAGTTGGACGGTATCACCCGGCTGGTGGAGCACGGATTGATTAAGCCCGTTATTGATTCCAGCTTCTCCCTGGAAGAAATTGCCAAGGCTCACCAACGCCTGGAGGGCAACGACCGGGTAAAGGACTTGTTGGGTAAGATCGTAATTGAATTGTGAACGGCATGATCGTGCTTGAGCTTCAGGGGTAATTTTTTTATGCTAAGGGAAGCCAAAAAACGGAAAAACGGGTAGTTGTTGAAAAGGTACCGGGTAAGCATTTACAAAAATCTCAAACAAACCCAGAAATGAGCAAGTTAGAAAACAAAGTAGCCATCGTAACGGGGGCTTCCAAAGGAATAGGAGCCGCTATTGCCAAACACTTTGCCGCCGAAGGCGCCAAGGTCGTAGTGAATTATGCATCCAGTAAAGCAGGGGCGGAGCAAGTCGTTCAAGCCATAACGGATCGTGGCGGAACAGCCATTGCGGTGCAGGGCGACGTGTCGAAAGAAGCGGATGTAATCAGGCTGTTTGCAGAAACGAAAAATGCGTTCGGCGCTTTGGATATTCTGGTAAACAATGCGGGCATTTATCAATATGTACCCGTTGAAGAGGTCTCGGCAGCATTTTTCCATCAGCATTTCAACATCAATGTGTTGGGCTCCATCCTCACCATCAAAGAAGCGTTGAAGCTGTTTGGCGCTAACGGCGGCACGATCATCAACATCAGTTCAGTAGCCGGCAAGGTGCCGATGGCGACAGGTTCGGTGTATTCGGCCTCCAAAGCAGCCTTGGATGCCATCACCATTTCGCTGTCGAAGGAATTTAGCGGCCGGAACATCCGCATCAACTCGCTTTTGCCCGGTTCGGTAGAAACGGAAGGCACCCACAGTGCCGGTGTTGCGGGGAGCGATTTTGAGAAAGTGCTCATTGGAAACACCCCCCTTGGTCGTATCGGTCAGCCGGTGGATATTGCCAAAGTTGCCGTATTTCTGGCTTCGGATGATGCCGCGTGGATTACGGGCGAGAAAATTTCGGTTTCGGGCGGCATTTACGGCTTATAAATCTTCATCATCACATCGCTGCCGGCTGGCGTCCCACGCAAAATAATTTACCCCCGCGTTTCGCGCAGAACCCCCGGGATTTCCGGCCGGATGTGATGCATGTCACGGCATAATCGTGAGGTACGTCACGGTCTAACCTCAGGTTTTAGTTGGAACTTTGCCTTGGAGAATTCAGCCACCCGACCACAGGGGAACGCATTGATTTTTGTAAACCTATGCCTTAGCCACGAACAAGTTTGGTTCATGGCGCTCCTCCTGGCAATTGAACTTTTCAACGAGTTAGCGAAGGTTTATACGAGCAACTTTTTTCACCATACAAAAACACCAATCGAAGATGGAATCAAATAATGCGAACGGCGTATTGCAACGGCCAATCGGTTCGGGCTTTACGGCCACCTCAACCGCAAGCGAGGTAATCAGGGGAGTAAGCCTGGCGGGAAAGGTTGCCATCGTAACCGGCGGTTACACGGGCATTGGCTTAGAAACCACCAAAACGCTTGCCGCCGCGGGCGCCACCGTCATTGTGCCCGCCAGAAGTCCCGACAAGGCAAAGAAGAATCTGGCGGGCGTTGCCAACGTCGCGCTGGCAGAAATGGATTTGATGAATCCCCAATCCATTGACGCCTTTGCTGCAACGTTTCTGGCTTCGGGCAGACCGCTGCACCTGCTCATCCACAACGCCGGGATCATGTTCGTGCCGCTGCGCCGGAATAGCCGCGGGATGGAATCGCAGTTAGCCACCAACTACCTGGCGCCTTTTCAACTAACGGCCCGGTTGTGGGAGGCGTTGAAGAAAGCGCAGGGGGCCCGGGTCATCAACGTTTCCTCGCAGGGGCACCAGTTTGGGCCGTTCCATTTCGACGACCCGAATTTTACCCACCGGCCCTACGAAATGCTGCCCGCGTACGGGCAATCCAAAACCGCGCTGAACCTGTTCTCGCTGGAATTGGATCGCCGGGCCCAGGCATTCGGCGTACGCGCGTATGCGGTGCACCCCGGCAATGTGTGGGGGACGGATTTGCTTCGGGAAGCGCCGATGGACCTGCTCCAGCAGTTTGGCTTTTATGACGCCCAGGGAAAGGTCGTTCCGGAAGTGATCGCCTCCCTGAAAACGGTTCCGCAAGGCGCCGCGACCACGGTCTGGTGTGCAACCAGCCCGTTGTTAAACGGCATCGGGGGCGTGTATTGTGAAGATGCGGACATTGCCACCTTGTCTCCCGGACAGGAAATGTCAGCCGGGGTGAAGCCGTATTCCCTGGATGCGGCCGATGCAAAGCGTTTGTGGCGACTGACCGAATCACTGACGGGCATCCCCTTTGACCCGGCGGGCTGATGCTCTGCCTGGTGCCTATCCGGAAAACACCCTTTCCGGTGATCCGGTAAACGCATTGAAAAGGGTTTCACGGGACTTTCCGGCTAAGCACAGCCATTCCCGGTTTGCCATTCCGGACGCCATTGGCAGAAGCGTTGTCGAAAGCCCCGGAGGAGCGTGCGGTTCAAATGCCGGAAGCCAACCCGTTGCTCCTGCGGAGCGTATGGGCGGGGGCGACCATGCACCCAGAACATGCACACCTCCGGTACTTTCCCCAATTACAATATAAACCAGGTGCTTATAGGGTAGGCAATCAATACAGTGCTGCCTGCTTACAAAGCCGACGTTCAGTTTAACCATTTATCTAAATCATGAAACGTATTTGCATGCTGTCAGCCTTATCGCTGATGCTACTCATGTTCAGTGGAGTGGTGACACAGGGTTTTGCGCAGAGCAAAACGGACGCGGTCATCATGCTGGATGGAGAAAGAAAAGAAGGGAAAGTGCTTGGAATTGGGGCAAACACCATCAAATTCAAGTATTCCGGGGAGGAGCTCGAGTACGAGCTGCCCAAAGAGGACATCCGCAAAATCCAATTTGCCACCGGCCGCGTCGAGGTGCTCAATGAAGCCCCGCAAACCGCCGCATCCGGGTCCGCGCAACCTTCCCGCTCCGCTTCAAACCCGGCGGACCGCAAAAACAAAATAGCGGTGTTGCCTTTCCAGTTTGTGACCAATGAACCGGGAATACAGTCAGACCAGATGAGCAAACAATTGCAAGCCAATTGTGCCGGCTCCTTGCAGAAGAATACTTCCAACATCATCGTGCAGGACCCGCTGACTACCAACCGGCTGCTGGCAAAAAACAACATTGATATGAACGATGCCGCCACGGTTGACCCTCAGGAAATGGCGGTCGTGCTCGGGGTGGAGTACGTAGTGTTTGGTACCGTGGACGTAATCAACAAGGGCACGATCAGTACCGGGAGCGGTTCAACCGTCTATAAGGACAAAGAAAAACAAACCCGGGACAAAAACAGCAGAGACACCAAAGCGTCTGGTACAGCCACCACGAGTAATAATGCCATCACCAGCACCAATTACGACACCAGGGTTTCGCTCAATATCTACACGGATCAGGGAAACAACTATTACGATAAGTCCAGAAATGCGATTGGCAACCAAATGGATTCGTATTCCAATACGTTGGATTACCTGATCAAGCGTACCCCTTTTGGCACGAAGAGCCGGTAATGAAGCCAAGCGGACACGCTGATGCCGGCTGCGAAGGTTTTTCAGCCGATTGACTAGCCGGTTCCTCCTCATACGTCCTTTTCTGATCACCTGTCATTCTTATTCAATCAAATTCATATTGCAGTCGTCCCTTGTGAGGCTGCATGAGGCTAATCCTTTTTTTTACATACAAAACCAAATCTAATTTTATGAAAACCATCAGAAATCTGGGCGTTGTATTGGGCATAATGCTTATGTCCACATCCGCTTTTTCACAAGTTTCAGTAAACTTTGGACCTAAAGTTGGCATCAACTACAGCCGGCTTTCCTTTTCCGGAGCAGACAGAAGAATCAGTAATCGGTATGCCACTGGTTACCAGGGCGGTGCATTTGTGCGCATAAATATTAAGCGGTTTTACTTGCAGCCCGAAGTACTTTTTAACGAGAAAGGAAGCAGGATTTCTTTTGATGCCAATCAGGGCAACAGGCTAAGCGGGAAGGTAAAATTACAGTCCCTGGACATACCCTTACTGCTAGGCTTCAAGGTGATCGACAGCGAATTATTTAACCTGCGCATCTCGGCAGGTACCATGAATTCGCTGCTATTAAGGGATCAGTCGGCTGTCTTAAATAATCTCTCCCCCGATGCACGCTTTAGACGCAGCCAGTTTGGGTATCTGGCCGGGCTGGGCATAGACCTGGCCAACCTTACGCTTGACGCCAGGTATGAAGGTGGGTTTCAGCGAATAAATCCCGAGTTGGGGGGCCGTCCTCGTTCATTCACGTTCAGCGTAGGCTTCAAGTTACTGTAATCACCGGCCGGGCTGCTTAAAAGGTATGTCCTGGGTGCCCAGCCGGAAAACGCCCTTTCCATTGATCCAATAAATGCAATGACAAGCATTTGATAGGGACTTCCGGATGGGCACTCAGGCGTTACGCACCAATCGTTGAGCAGAATCAAAAACACATTCGCAAAGCAGCTTTTCACCAAAGTATGCGCTTCGCGCCCTGCCTCGTGGATACGCAGTGCGTAGCCACTCAGTGCGTAGCTACGCATTGAGCGGGCACCCTTCCTTAGGCGCTGGTATCGTTACGCGCTGGTATCGTTCTTTCCTTACGCGCCCGTATCGTTGTTCCGGCACCGGTGGGATCGCGGCGCGTGGGCCCGGCCCAATGGCGAGGGGCGGGTTGCCTGGCGGGGGGAAGCATCATTGGGCCTAGCCCTTTTTGTTTCTTTTTGGGGCAATGCCAAAAAGAACAAACCCCACTTACGCAGCATCAACCTATTCCCATCCTATCTCCTCCCTTCACAACCAACCCCTCACATTACCACCCAGCTTGCAAATTAATTTATAAAAAATATCATAATCCTAACCGTACTGATTACAAAATCCCCGGCCTGATGGCCTTCGTCATCCAGTCCGGGGGTCAGGCGGAAACCAGTAGCGCGGCGTAAGCATGTATCCACACCTTTTGCATAACCACCCAATAAAGGTATGCCCAAAACAATCCTGATAACCGGCTCAAGCAGTGGACTTGGGAGGGAAACCGCCAAATACTTCCGATCCATCGGGTGGAAGGCAGCAGCTACCATGCGGTCGCCGGAAAAAGAACCTGAACTTGCTGACGATGAAAATTTCAGGATACTGAAGATGGATGTAACGGATACCCATTCGGTACGGATTGATCCAGTCTGGAATACCAACGTGCAGGGTGTAATAAACGTCATCAGAGCGGGGATGAAACATTACCGGGAACATAGGGCAGGGATTAAAGTGCTTCGCCGTTTTCATTCATTGTTTCCCTAAAAACCATCTTATGATTTCCTACAAAACCGTCCGGGTCAACGGACTCGACATTTTCTACCGGGAAGCCGGCTCGCGGAGCAATCCAACCCTGTTGTTGTTGCACGGCTTTCCCACTTCTTCGCACATGTTCCGCAACCTGATGCGGGACCTGGCCTGGAATTATCACCTGATCGCCCCCGACTACCCGGGCTTTGGGTACTCTTCGTTTCCTGCCCCGGATGCTTTCGAGTACTCCTTCGAGTCGCTCTACCGGGTGGTGCTCGGTTTTACCGACGCGGTGGGTCTGGATCATTTTTCGATATACGTTCAGGATTACGGCGCCCCCGTTGGATTCAGGCTCGCCTCGCGCAACCCGCACCGGATTCAGGCCATCATCACCCAATCGGGCAATGCGTACACGGAAGGCTTTGTGACGTCTTTCTGGCAGCCCTTGTTTGACTACGCCAACAATCCGGGACCGGAGACCGAAGCCGGGGTAAGGGCTGCCCTGACGCCCGAGGCCAACTATTTTCAATGGACGCACGGTACGCGCGACCCGCAGCACATCAATCCCGACACCTGGACGCTGGCCAACGCCACCCTGGACCGCCCGGGCAACCACGAAGTGCAACTCCGGTTGTTCCACGATTACCAGTACAACGTGGAGGCTTACCCCGTCTTTCAGCAGTACTTCCGCGATCACCAGCCGCCCATGCTGATTGTGTGGGGGGAGAACGACCAGATCTTCGGGCCGGAGGGAGCCCGGGCCTATTTGAAGGATTTACCGGATGCCGAGTTGCACCTGCTCAGCACGGGCCACTTTGCCCTGGAGGAAGACGGCCCGGTCATCGCTGCCCTGATCAGTAACTTCCTGGCCCGCAACGTTGGCAGCCCGCAGTCTATGGCCGCCGGAGCCGACTGATTTGGGGATGTGATCAAGCGCATCCCGGCTGCTATTCACCTCTTCCGGTTCCTTTCCCTGCTTATTTTTACAGTTGATCATTTTGCAGGTATGAAAACCTGGTTCATCACGGGTACCTCGTCGGGCTTCGGCCGGCTACTGACCCAAAAACTATTGATCCGGGGCGACCGCGTGGCGGCCACCCTGCGCAAGCCCGAAGCCCTCAACGACCTGAAGGCCCAATACGGTGACCACCTCTGGGTGGCTCCGCTGGACGTGACCGATACGGCGGCCGTTTACCAGACGGTAGCACGCGCTTTCACCGACCTTGGTCACATTGATGTAGTCGTCAACAATGCGGCATACGCCCTTTTCGGCGCCGCCGAAGAAGCAAGCGACGAGCAGATCCGTCACCA
This sequence comes from uncultured Cytophagales bacterium, assembly GCA_902805615.1. Lineage (GTDB taxonomy): Bacteria > Bacteroidota > Bacteroidia > Cytophagales > 172606-1 > CADCTQ01. The sequence goes on along the minus strand of CADCTQ010000214.1, from coordinate 6,286 downwards.
GTTCGACACCAACGTTATCGGCTCCATTCAAGTGATCCGCGCCGCGTTGCCGCATTTGCGGAGGCAAGGGGGAGGCCGCATCCTGCAAGTCTCCTCCGAGGGCGGGCAGATTGCCTATCCCAACTTCAGTTATTACCATACCACCAAGTGGGCCATTGAAGGCTTCGTGGAGGCGGTGGCGCAAGAAGTGGCTCCCTTTCACATCGAGTTCACCCTCGTCGAGCCCGGCCCGGCCAAAACCAACTTTGTGGGCGGGTTAATTACTCCGCCCCCCATGGCCGTGTACGACCATACCCCGGCCGGCGACATGCGGCGGGCCCTCACCAACGGCTCTTTTATCGTGACCGGCGACCCGGACAAAATGGTGGATGCCATGCTGAATTCAGTCGGCCAAAGCCCTGCCCCGCTGCGGCTCACGCTCGGACGCGACGCCTACACGCGGATTCGGGCGGCCCTGGTAGACCGGCTGGCCGCCCTGGATGCGCAAAAGGACATTGCCTTTTCCACTGAACTGGACAGCTAATGCCCCAAGGGACGCGCCGCCCGGCTGTTCGCCGGTTGCAAGTACTTCAATGTATCAACGTGCCCGATCATTTGACCATGAAAGCAGCAGTTTGTTCCCTTCTGCTTTGAACAGGCAGTTACATCTAAAAATTTCAAACCAGGCTGCCGAAGTGTTCAATTCGGATACAACCAAGTTCATTTTGGAAACATCCTCCATTTCTCAATTGCCGCATCTGGATTTAAAAATCAAAAAGTTAGAAAATGCAAAAATCAGTTCAATTTAAAAACGGAGAATGGGATGTTGCCGCCATAGTTCACTTTCCACCAGATTTTGATGATACTAAAGAACATGCAGCCATCGTGTGTGTACACCCGGGCAGTAGCGTTAAAGAGCAAACGGCAGGTCTCTATGCTTCGAAATTAGCAAAAGGTGGCTTTGTCGCGCTGGCGTTTGATGCTTCTTTCCAGGGAGAAAGCGGTGGTGCTCCCCGGTATAGGGAAGACCCGGCAACCAGGGTGGAAGATATTCGCTGTGCAGTAGATTACTTGACTACCTGCTCTTTCGTAGCGGTAAACCGCATAGGGGTTTTGGGTGTTTGTGCCGGAGGTGGTTATGCTGCCAGTGCGGCAATGATCGAAAAAAGAATAAGAGCCGTAGGTACTGTGGTTGCAACAAACGCGTCCCGGGCCTTTGGAGAACGTAATCCACTTCAGGAATTGGAAAAAGTGGCTGCACAACGCACTGCGGAAGCCCGGGGAGCAGAACCGCTCATCACGCCCTGGATACCGGAAACCCCCGAAGAAGCCCGACAAGCAGGCATTACAGACATGGATACTTTGGAGGCGGTTGATTACTACCGGACGCCTCGGGGAAATCACCCGGGTTCCGACAATAAACTTCGCTTTACAAGCATGGCATCCATGATTACTTTTGATGCTTTTAACCTGGCTGATAAACTATTCACTCAACCCTTGCTTGTGATCGTCGGTGACAGAGCCGGAAGTTTTGGTTCCTACAGAGATGGGTTTGATCTGTACAATAAAGCAGCTTCCCGGAAGAAAAACATTCACGTGGTGCATGGAGCCAGCCACTATGATTTATACGATCAGCCGAAAGCCACCGGAGAAGCAATGGATCAGTTGCTCCGTTTTTACAGCGAAAATCTTTGGTCTTCCCACCGTTGATTACGGAACGCTTCTACCCTGGCACGCAGCCTGTAGCCTCGGCGCTGCCCGGTGCTGCCTGCTATGCGGCTGTCGTTTCATTTAGGTTACGAATGTCCTTGATCCGGTTAACATGGGTAAGCTAGTGATTGCTGAGCTTTGCATGGGTCATTCCTTACTCGTTTATCTTATGGAAAATCAGTTGGTTTGATTGCGTTCGGGTGAGATTGGGTTTGGGCAGGACGGCCAGCAGCATCCCCAGGGCCAGGGCGGCCTGCCCCGATTCGAGTACCACCCTTCCCCAGTTGGTAGCCATCACCTCCCCGATGAGGGCCACGTCTTTGCCCGCGTTGAGCCGGAGGTTCATGGGAATCTGGATGAAAAGGGTGGAGAGCCAGTCGAGCACCAGGCACGCAAACGATGCCCACACGTAGCCTGCCGGCAGGCTTGCCGGCCGGAACCAGAAGAGCAGGACGTTCAGGATCGTCAGCAGGCCGAACGGAATGACGCTGATGGGAATGATCCGGGCTTCGAGCAGGGCGTGGTAAGCCACAAATTCCCGTTCCCCGACGAGGAGCCGCGAAGGGTACACCAGGAAATAATCCATCATGGCCGTGCCGTAGCTGAAAAAGGTGAAGGCCAGGAACAACGCCGTGCACAGCGTGCGGCTGAGCCATTTCTCATTTTCGTATTGCGATGGGCATCGGCAGTGATTGCAGTGGGGTTGGGTTGCATGTTTGGAAGGCGGGTGGTCTGGTGAATGGTGAATCAATGGTCGGGGGAACCGCATGGCGGAACCGGGGGCAAAAGTAGGCCGGCCCGGTGCGCGCCGGAATAGTCCCTTTGCACTAATTTGCCAACCCTTGCCGCGGCGCGGCGCGGTACGCTTCCCGTTCCAGGCGGTACCACACCAGGGCTTTGCCGTCCGTGCGTTCCTCCTTCAGCCGCCCCATGCCCAGCCGTTCCATCACCCGCACCGAGGCCACGTTGGGCACGTCGCAACTGGCCTCCAGGTAAGCATAGCCGAGTGCGTCGAAGGCGTACTGCACGATGCGCCGGGAAGCCTCCGTGGCAAAGCCCTGCCCCTGGTACGGCGGCAGCAGGGCGTACAACAGCTGGGGCTGCGGCTCCGAAAAGAAGCCGTACAGGCCCACCAATCCCACCGCTTCCAACTGCCCTTTGGGGTACACCAGCCACAAGCCGTAGCGGTGCCTGGCAAAGGTATCCAGTGCCAAAGGTATCCAGTGCCGCTTCCAGGATGCCGGCCGCCTCGCTGACGGGAATGACCTGGTCGTCGCACAAGTACTTCCGCACGGCGGGGTCGGTCAGCAGGGCGTGCAGCACGGGCAAGTCTGCCGCCGTCAGGGGTTCGAGTTGCAGCCGGTCCGTGGCGAGGTGGTAATCATTGTTTTGCGTCATACGCGTACGGGTGGTTTGTTCTGATGCTACACCCAGGCAAAATTGGGGAAGTCTCCGCTCCCGCGCCATGAACCTTTCGTACTATTTTTGCAGTCAGTGGGGGGTGGCATTTACCGGAGCGGGGGCCGTCAGGGCCTGGCCGGCCGGTTCCGTAAAATCTACTTCCGCTTATTCCTCATCTACTGAACTATGGGTATTATTGGCACCAACATTCGCACCGGCCCCTCCCGCAAAGAAGCCGCCCCCGCCCCCATGGAAGAAGCGCAGCAGGTTACCCGCATCGAGGACGAAATTCAGCAAACGCCCTTTCGCAACCAGCTTTCCAAAACGGGCATCGCTTCCGGCCTGGATCATACTTACTCATTCCCCTCATTTATGCATTCGCTGCTGCTCAAAACCTTTACGCGCCGCGTGGCTCAACAGAAAAGCCACTTTTTGATCAACCTGTTCAGCTTATCGGTCGCCATGGCGGCTACTACCCTGCTGCTGCTGTGGGTGGGCCACCAGCTGGGTTACGACCGGCATTTTCATCACGCGGAGCACATCTACCGGGTCTACCCCCGGATCAGCGTCAACGGTAAGAATTTCAGCAATGCCATGGCACCGCCCCCGCTCATGAACGTGCTGAACCGGGACTTTCCGGAAGTAGTGGCCAGCACCCGGGTCTGGAGCTACCCCAATCACCTGGTGAGCTACCAAGCCGAGGGGCAACCCCCCAAAGCATTCAACGAGAGGAGGCTTTACCAGGCAGATTCCACCTTTTTTGAGGTGTTCAACATCCGGATGCTGGCGGGTGATGCCAGAAAGGCGCTGGCGGTTCCGTTCAAAATGGTGATCACGGAAGCGACGGCCCTGCGCTACTTCGGGGAGGAAGCCTACCGGTCGGGCAAGGTGATGGGCAAAAACATCAGCATTACCTTTTCCGGCAAAAAATACGACTGCGAAATCACCGGCATTACCGAAAACGTACCGGCCGCTTCCCACTTCCACTATGACCTGATCCTTTCCAACGTCACCGACCCGTGGTGCAACTCCAACGTGTGGGTGGACAATACCTATTATACGTACGTACGCTTGCAGCCGGGCAGCGACCCGAAGCAATTTGAAGGGAAACTGCCCGCCATTATCCGCACCCACCTGGACCCGCAGTTAAAGGCCAAATTCGGCGTGAGTTACGACGGATTGAAGGCGCGGGGTGAATACTGGGATTACAAGCTTCAGCGCCTCACCGACATTCACCTGCACTCCAACTTTGCCCGGGAACTGGAGCCGAACGGCAATTACAGCAACGTGTTGCTGCTGGTGGCAGTGGCGGTTTTCATGCTGCTGATTGCCTGCATCAACTACACGAACCTGACCATTGCCGGGGCCATTGCGCGAAGCCGGGAAGTAGGCATCAAAAAGGTGCTGGGCGCGACCACCGCTCAACTGAGGGGGCAGTTCTTTGCCGAATCAGCCCTGGTAAGCGGCGTGTCCTTGCTCGTGGCCCTGCTGCTCATCGGACTGCTGTCCGGGCCCTTCTTCCGGCTGCTGGGGACCCATCTGCCGGCCCATGCCTTGGGGCAGCCCGTGACGTGGCTGCTGACCGGGGGGATATTTGGTTTGGTTACCCTGCTGGGCGGGGCGTACCCGGCCGTCTACCTGTCCTCGTTCCATACCGCCCTGGCGTTGAAAGGGAAGATCAAGCCCCGTTCCCAAATGATCAGTTTCCGCGGAGCCCTGGTCACGGCCCAGTTTGCCCTTTCCATTGTGCTGGCCATCAGTGCCATCGTGGTATACCGGCAGTTGAACCTGCTGCGTTCCCAATCGCCGGGTTTCCAGAAGGAAAACATCGTCATGCTGTCGGACCCCTCCGTAACGCTGCACGACCAAAGTGAGCTTTTCGTGCAGGAGTTGAAAAGACATCCGCAGGTACTGGGTGCCAGCATTTGCTCCGACTACCCGGGCAGCGGGAGCTATTCCTTTCCAATTGCGGCCCGGCGGAAGGGCGAAACGGCCGACCAGTTGCTGTATAAATTCACGGCGGGCTTTGACTTCCTGAAAACATTCAACATTCAGCTGCGCCAGGGACGTGATTTCACCAAAGCCCTGGATGAAAAGCAGGTACGGGTGATCTTGAACGAAACGGCCGTACGCGCCCTGGGGCTGCAAAAACCTACGGACGACCGCATTGTGATCAAAGACCTGAACGTGCTGGAAATCAGCGAAAAAACCTACGAGGTGATCGGCGTGGTCAAAGATTTCAACTTTGAATCCCTGCACAAGCAAATCCTGCCGATGGCGATCCTCCTGGACGGGAACGGCCCGTTCCTTTCGGTTCGGTTGAAAGCAGGCAACCCCGATGAAAGCATCGAAGTGCTCAGGCAAGTCTGGCAGAAGCGTTTGCCCGGCGTGCCCTTCGAGTATTCGTTCCTGGACGGACAACTGGATACGCTCTACAAAACCGAACGCAACCTGAGCCAGGTACTGGCGATCCTGACCGCTCTCACGATCCTGGTGGCGGCTTTCGGCTTGTTTGGCCTGACGTTGCTGATGGTACAGCGCCGCACCAAAGAGATCGGCATTCGCAAAGTGATCGGGGCGAGCCTGGTGGACGTACTGCTGGTGCTCAACCGGGACTATTTTCGCTGGATGGGCGCTGCCTTCCTGGTAGCCTGTCCGCTGGCCTGGTGGGCAATGAGCCGCTGGTTGCAACACTTTGCCTACAGGACGAACCTTCCCTGGTGGCTGTTTCTCATTACGGGAGCAGTAGCCTTGGCCGTTGCCCTCTTGACCGCCAGTTACCAGAGCCTCAAAGCCGCGCTGCAAAACCCGGTCAAATCCCTCCGAAGTGAATAAATCTTCCGCTTGCATTGCGCACCCCGTATGGCAAGTGAATTGACAATTGGGGTTGTATCGGGAATAAGGCTTACCACGGAGACACGGAGCGCACGGAGTTTCACGGAGAACCAGCCCACACTTTTATGTGTGCTTCGCGCCCTGCCTTATGGATACACAATGTGCAGCCAGGCAGTGTTTAGCCAGGCACTGAGCGAGCACCGTTGGTTACGCGCAGTATCGTTGTTTCGGCAGCGGTGGTATCGCGGCGCGTGGGCCCGGCCCAATGGCGAGGGGCGGGTTGACTGGCGGGGGGAAGCATCATTGGGCCTAGACCTTTTTGGTTCTTTTTGGGGCAATGCCAAAAAGAACAAACCCCACT
>CADCTQ010000213.1 GCA_902805615.1 uncultured Cytophagales bacterium | reverse complement strand
CCGATCACGGTGTGGATGAGCTTCCGGGCAAATTCCTTGTCCACCTTTTTGCGCAGGAAGTTGACGTACACGTCAATGGTGTTGGTGCCGGTGTCGAAGTGAATGTCCCAGACTTTCTCGGCGATTTCCACGCGCGACACCACGCGGTTGCGGTTGCGCATCAGGTATTCGAGCAGGGAAAACTCCTTGGCCGTCAGCTCGATCTTGCGTCCGCCGCGGCTGGCCGTTTTGTTGCCCAGGTTCAGTTCGAGGTCGGCGGCCCGGAGCACGGGCACGGCCTCGGTTTTCTCGCCACCCCGCTTGTGCAGTGCCCGCAGCCGGGCCATCAGTTCGCGGAACTCAAAGGGTTTCACCAGGTAGTCGTCGGCGCCGGCTTCGAATCCCGTCAGCTTGTCGTCCACCGAGCCCAGCGCCGTGAGCATGAGGATGGGCGTTTTGTTGCCCGCCTGCCGCAGCGCCCGGGTGACGGCAAAGCCGTTGAGGCCCGGCAGGTTCACGTCCAGCACGATGACGTCGTAGGGGTGGCTCAGCGCCAGTTGCCGGCCCCGGGTGCCGTCGTGGGCCACTTCCACCGCGCAGGCCTGCGCTTCCAATCCCGTTTTGATGAACGCTGCCAGCTTCGGCTCGTCTTCCACCACCAGAATCTTCATCCGGCAAATTTACGCAGAAAAGGGAGACGACGGTCTGAACCTTGATATTCTTGATGAAAGGATGACCATGATCCCAGTCATTGCTATCAGTCAGTATGCAAATCCCTGTTCAAACATCCCGGCCATCATTTTATCAAGAATATCAAGGTTCAGACTTTACCTTCCGGCGGCGGCTGCCATTTCGGGCGGGGTGAAGAGTTCGCAGGAGAGGGCCTGCACGGCTTTGTCCTTGAGCTTGGCTTCGATCATCACGTCGAAGGGGCCGGGGGCGTCCAGCTGGTCCATCCAGTAGAGCAGTTCTTCGAGGTCCGGTTGTTCGATGTAGTCGGCGTGCGTGGTTTTGGAGCCGGCCTTGGGCGACGACAGGTGTACTTTGGGCACTTTGCCGCGCCAGGAAGCCACCACCCGTTCGAGTTTGGGCAGCAGGCTTTCGGTCCAGTCGTCGCCTTCGTGGTTGGCCTTGTGGTGCAGGATGTCGAAGATGATGGGGGCGCCCGTCATCTCGTGCACGGAGAGCACGTCGCCGAGGGTAAAGGTTACGTCGTCGTTTTCAACCACCAGCCGGCTTTTGGCCGTGTCGCTCAGGTAGCGGTGGTAGTGTTCGGCGAAGCGGTCAATGGCCCTGGCCTTGTCGCCGTACGCCCCGCCCACGTGCAGCACCGTCACCCCCTGTTCGGGGTCCAGCTCGCTCACCAGCCGGCTTTGCCACTCGAGTTCGCGCACCGAGTCGGCCAGCGTTTTGGGGTTGGGCGAATTGAGCACCGTGTACTGCCCCGGGTGCATGGACAGCCGCAGCCCGTTGTCGCGCACGTACTGCCGGATGGCGGCCATTTCGCCGGCAAAGGCCGACACCCAGTCGAGGGTGAACTGCTCGTGCGAGGCGAACGGGATGATGGAAGACCCCACCCGGAACAGCCGGATGCCGTGGGCTACGTTCCACTTCAAAATCTCCTGCAACGCCGCGAAGTTGACGGCGGCCGTTTGCCGGGCCTGCTCCTCGGATAGTTTCGCCAGCCGGAAGGTGCGGTTGGTGGTCAGGTCAATCTGTACATTGATGCACGCGTAGCCAATATGCCGTAATTTCATAGCTCAACTCCCATTCCTTGGTCCATACACCCCGTTGTACGGCGCGCCGGGGAGCGGGTTACGGGAAATTGCGGGCCTCCACTTGTCATCATCCCGCTTTTTTCCTATTTTTTCACCCGATTTTCAAATTATTGGTGAGATTCTTGCAAAACCCCTGAGCGGCCGGCACCCGCACCCTGTCCCGGTCCGGCCCATTGTCAATTGTCCATTCTCAATTATCCATTTTCAATCAACCAACATGCAATCGTCAAGACGCGATTTTCTGAAACAACTCGGCCAGGCATCCGCCGGCCTGGGCTTGTACGCCGCCTTACCTCCCCTGCCGGCCCTGGCGGAGTCGGGCAAAAAAATGTTCTTCGAAATTTCCCTGGCCGAGTGGTCGCTGCACAAGACCCTGTTTGCCGGCAAGATGACCAACCTCGACTTCCCGGTGATGGCCAAGCAGACGTTCGGCATCAGCGTGGTGGAGTACGTGAACCAGTTTTTCAAGGACAAGGCCCGCGACACGGCCTACCTGAAGGATCTCATGAAGCGCTGCGACGACAACGGCGTGAAGAGCCACCTCATCATGATTGACGGGGAAGGCAACCTGGGCGACACCGACAAGGCCAAACGCAAGCAGGCCGTGGAGAACCATTACCAGTGGGTAGACGCGGCCAAGTACCTGGGCTGCCGCACCATCCGGGTGAACGCCGCCGGGGAAGGCACGGCTGAGGAGGTGCAAAAGGCCGCCATTGACGGGCTGCGGACGCTTTCGGAGTTTGCCGCCAAGCAGAACATCAACGTGATCGTGGAGAACCACGGCGGGTATTCCTCCAACGGGCAGTGGCTGGCCGCGGTGATGAAGGGCGTGGGCCTCAAAAATTGCGGCACGCTGCCGGACTTCGGCAACTTCTGCGTCAACCGCACCAAGCCCGAAACGAATACGCCGGAGGGCTGGGCCAAAACCCGCTGCCTGGAAGAGTACGACCGCTACAAAGGCACCCGGGAGCTGATGCCTTTCGCCAAGGGCGTAAGCGCCAAGAGCCACGACTTCGACGAGAACGGCAACGAAACGCACACGGACTACGCCAAAATGCTCAGGATCGTGAAGGATGCGGGCTTCAAAGGCTACGTCGGCGTGGAATACGAGGGCAGCAAACTGTCCGAAGAGGAAGGCATCAAAAAGACCAAGGCGCTGCTGGAGCGGGTCGGGGCAACGGTGTAGGACGAATCAGCAAGCTACGGGATCGGGCACCAGTTGGCCCGGCAGGACTTTCTGCCGGGCTTTTTCATTACCCCGGGCCGGCAACGCATCAATTGTTATCGGGTGTTATCAAGATTTCCTAAAGGTAGTCAGTGGGGTATGTGAATAGCAGGTTGTATGGGGGCGTCATTGCCAGGAGCAGGGTTGCCAAGCGGGCAGGGCGACGAAGCAATCTCGTCCGGAGAATCGCCAAACGCCGTTACTGCCAAACGCCGTTACGGTTGGCGACACGTTCTTACACTTGACACTTGGGGGAGGGAGCCGTCTCTGGCCTTTGGCGCTTCTCCAGGTGAGATTGCTTCGTCATGCCAACCCCCAGAGCCACCCCCCTTTCCTCGCAATGACGCTTCTCATACAACCTGCTCATCTCATACTCAGAGGGACACTGACCACGGCGGCGCTGGTTTGCTTGGTACATTAACTATGCCTGTGGTCAGCCGTGCCGGATCAGGGGCCGCTGTTAGTGAGACACTGACAACTTTTGAAGGCGGTTCGGGAAGGTGCTGGCACGATGCTTTTCCTCCCCGTTCAATGCATTCGCGGGTAAAATAAAAAATGCACCAGCAGGTGCCGGTGCATTTTAA
>CADCTQ010000212.1 GCA_902805615.1 uncultured Cytophagales bacterium | reverse complement strand
TGTGGCATTGCCCCAAAAAGAACCAAAAAGGTCTAGGCCCAATGATGCTTCCCCCCACTGGGCTTACCCGCCCCTCGCCATTGGGCCGGGCCCACGCGCCGCGACACCACCGGTGTCGGGGAAACGATACACAGCCGTAAGGAAGGGGGCCTGCCCATCGCAACGCCGCAAGGACGATGCGGGCACGTAAGGAAGTCCGCTCACTGCGTATTTATGTATACTGCGTATCCACTCACTGCGTATCCTCTCACTGCCTGGCTACTCACTGCGTATCCACTAGGAAGGGCGCGAAGCACATACTGCGTTACAAACGCGCGGCAGCGATGCCTATCTAATGCGTGGCTACCGGGGCGAAATATGGGTAGAACACGCCTCAGTACGTTAGCGCACCAGTGGGCGTTGGAGCAGTCCCGTAGGGACGACATATCGGTAGAACACGCCTCAATTCAATAGCGCACCAGTCCCGTAGGGACGAAATATGGGTAAGGCCCCTGTGACAAGAGTAATCACCTGCTGGACAATTGGCTCACCCGTTTCGGCGCTACGCGTGACCCATATTTCGTCCCTGTCATTCCTGGGGGAATCTTTTAGGGGTAAGTCATTCAATGCGACACACTTAAAAGATTACCCCCGGGAATGACAGCGAGAGGAGGCTGACTCGAAATAGCGACAAACTTGGTTTACAATGCCAGGGCTTTCTCAGAGGTGGTCAGTGAGACACCGGCCACGGCAAACACTGACTACGGCAGCAGCCATACTGACCACGGCCTGGAACAACGCTTATAAAGATATTCACGCCGTCGCCCGGCAGCGCCGCCGGCCGGAGCCCCCGGAGTACGCGCAGTGGCAACTTTACCCGCGGCTGTACCACCGGCGTTCGGACATTCCGGCCGTGATGCACGTGGATTATTCGGCCCGGGTGCAGACGGTACACCGGGAGACCAACCGCCGGTACTGGCAACTGCTGGGTGCTTTCCAAGCCCTTACCGGGTACGGCCTGCTGGTGAACATTTCGTTCAACGTGCGGGGCGAACCCATCGTCTGCACGCCCGGGGAAGCCTGCCGCTGTTTCATGCAGACGGACATGGATTACCTGGTCATCGGAAATTTCCTGCTCGAAAAGCAGCAGCAGGCCCCCAACCCAAAACCTGGCGGACCGAGCCGGCAATGCTGGATTAGCCAGGGATGGTTTGCCATTCGTGCGCCGGGTAGTTTATGCATGATATGAACTGGTAAGGCGGAAAAAGTTTACCACGCCGGCTCTCTTTCGCTCCAGGCCACTTGCAGTGGGCTGCACCAATGGTTATTCAACCATGTGGCAGTATATAGGCACCGTTTCTCCCCTCGCCCGCCGCCATGCCGCACCGGCCGCCGGCCTCGTCCGCCCCGCTCCCGCAAAAATTGTATACCTGAGAAATGCTAATGAGCCGCAGCCCATGTCGAAAAAGCGCACCCGCTTATGGGCAGAGTGCAAATGCGTAGATAGAGCTGCCAGTCGCTGATAAAAAAAGTCAATCAAAAGCTTGATTAATACAAAAGACTGCTATATTATTGTATAGTAAAATAAGTATTCAATAATATTGAATAAAACGATATGAAAAAGCGATACCTCCACTGGCTGGTCGTGCTGCTCGGTCTCCTGCCGGGACGGGTGCTGGCCCAGGCCACCCTCACCGGGCGGGTGACCGACAACACGGGGCAAGCCCTCCCCGGCGTGAGCATTGTCGAGAAAGGCACCACCAACGGCACGGCCACGCAGGGCGACGGCAGCTATTCCCTCCGGCTGACCACGCCGGGAGCCACGCTGGTATTTTCCTTCATCGGGTACGTCAGCCAGGAGGTCGCCGCCGGCAACCGGACGGTCATTGACCTCTCGCTGCAACCCGACCTGCAAACGCTGGGTGAAGTCGTGGTGGTCGGGTACGGCACGCAGCAGAAAAAAGACCTCACCGGCGCCATCTCCTCCGTGGGTGCGGAGGAAATTGCCAAGCTGCCGGTGGCCGGGGTAGACCAAGCTCTGCAGGGCAAGATTCCGGGCTTGCAGATCGCCACCACTTCGGGCGAACCGGGGGGCAGCCCCAACATCCTGCTCCGGGGCGTGAGCAGCGTCACGGGCGGCGCGCAACCGTTGTTCGTGATCGACGGCTTTCCCGTGAGCAGCGTCAACACCACCAACGGCGCCGATGCGGGAGCCAACCCGCTCAATGCCATTGACCCCCGCGACATCGAATCCATTGACGTGCTCAAAGACGCTTCGGCGACGGCCATCTACGGCTCGCGGGGCTCCAACGGCGTCATCATCATCACCACCAAGCGCGGCAAGGCGGGCAAGCCGCAGGTGGACCTCGAAGTGTACGCCGGCTTTCAGCAGCTGGCCCGCAAGATGGAACTGATGAACGCCCGGGAGTTTGCCCAGTGGACCATCGAAGGCCGCAATGCCGGCTACCTCGACAACAACCCCCGGGGGCTGGTGACCGACGACAACGCCACCCGGCCGGGCGGCAACTACGACATCCCGGTGGTCCTTTCCGACCCGTCCGCGCTGGGCGAAGGCACCGACTGGCAGGACCAGATTTTCCGCACGGCGGCCATTTCCAACTACAAACTGACCGTCAGCGGCGGCAGCGACGCCATCAAGTACAGCCTGAGCGGCGGCTACTTCGAACAGCAGGGCATCGTGATCAACACCTACCTGAAGCGGTACAACTTCAAAGCCAACCTCGACGGCCGGATTTCCGACCGCATCAAGGTGGGCGTGAGCCTGCTGCCCACGTACTCCACCCAGAAGCGGCTCAACACGGCCGACCACTACGCCGCCTACGGCATCATCCAGGCGGCGCTGGGCTACTCGCCGGCCATCCCGCCCTACGACGAAAACGGCAACTACACCTACCAGGACGGCGATTCGCAGATTGACATCAAGAACCCGCTCCGCATTGCCGACGAATACCAGAACTTCAACAACAGCTTCCGCCTGCTGGGCAACTCCTACGCCGAATACGAGATCATCCCCGAACTGCGCCTGCGCGTGACCGGCGGGGGCGACGTGTTCTACAACGAGAACCGGGTCTGGATTCCTTCGTCCCTGGCCGGCGGGTCCAACTACACCTCACCGGCATCGGCCAATGCCTACAACCAGTTGAGCAACAGCTGGCTGAACGAAAACACGATCTCCTACCGGAAAACCTTCGGGCAGATCCACGCCTTCGACGCAGTGGCCGGGGTGACGTTCCAGAAGTTCTACACCAACCGCCTGTCGGCCAACGCCATCAACTTCGGCGACGACCTGGTGGGCAACATCAGCGGGGGCACCGTCAACAGCGGCCGCGAGGCCATTGACCGCGAAACGCTCATGTCGTTCCTGGCCCGGGTGAACTACACCCTCAACGAGAAGTACCTGTTTACCGCTACCCTCCGCCGCGACGGTTCCTCGAAGTTCGGGCCCAACCAGCGGTGGGGCAATTTCCCGTCGGGGTCAGTCGCCTACCGGGTGTCGGAAGAACCCTTCCTGAAAGCCATCCCGGCCATCAGCGACCTCAAACTGCGGGCCGGCTACGGGCTCACGGGCAACAACAACATCGGCAACTACCGCTACCTGGCCCAACTGGCCCCCAACAACTACATCATCGGCGACGCCAATGCGCCCGGCCTGACGCCCAACTCGTTTCCCAACGCCGACCTGGCCTGGGAATCCATGTCGCAGTACGACGTGGGCATTGACCTGGCCCTGTTCAAAAACCGCGTCTCGCTGACGGCCGACTACTACAACCGCACCAACCGCGACATGCTCTTCGACATCCAGACGCCGGCGGCCACCGGCCTGACCACGGCCACCGTCAACCTGGGATCGGTGCGCAACCGGGGCTTCGAGCTGGCCCTCACCACCCGCAACGTGCAGCACCGGAATTTTACCTGGAACACCGACTTCAACATCGCCTTCAACCAGAACAAAGTGCTCGAAATGAGTTCGGACGCCGACCGCATTTTCGGCAACACCGGCGGCCGGGGCAACACCCACGTCACGCAGAAAGGCTACCCCATCGGCAGCTTTTACGGGCGGCGGGCGGTCGGCGTGTTCGGTTCGGACGGGGAGGCGGCCGAGTACGGCAAGCAGCCCTTCGCCCGGGCCGGCGACGTGATCTGGGCCGACAGCAACGACGACGGCGTGATCAACGACGACGACCGCGAAATCCTCGGCAGCCCGCTGCCCGATTACACGCTGGGCTTCAACAACAGCTTCTCGTTCAAAGGCTTCACCCTCGACGTGTTCACCAACGCCGTGGTGGGCAACGAAATCTACAACGCCCTGTTCGCCTTCAACAATTCGAGCGTGCAGAACAACGCCAGGTACGTGGACGAAAACCGCTGGCGCAGCCCCGAGGAGCCCGGCGACGGCCGCTGGGGCCGGGCCATCCGCGGCGGCCGCAACAACAACACGCTGTTCAGTTCCCTGTACGTGTTCGACGGCTCCTACTGGCGCATCCGCAACGTGGTGCTCTCGTACGCGGTGCCCAACACCTTTGCCCGGAAACTGGGCCTGCAATCGGTCCGGCTCAACGCCAGCGCCACCAACCTGCTCACCGTGTCGGACTACCCCGGCTTTGACCCCGAGGTGGGCAACGCGGGCAACAACCAGCGGGCCTTGGGCGTGGATTTCGGTACCTACCCCGTGGCCCGCACCATCACCTTCGGCCTCAACGCCAACTTCTGATCCTTTCCGTCCCTGCCCCATGAAAAAGATCATCGCTACCTTCCTCCTCGCCGGCCTCGGGCTCACGTCCTGCGGGGATTTTCTCGAACAGCTGCCCGAATCGAACCGCACCAGCGCCGCCTTTTACCAGACCCGGGCCGACTTCTACAACGCCCTGGTGGGCGCCTACAACGGGCTCAAGCGGCGGGGCGTGTACGGCAACGGCTCCGGCGCCCTGATGGTGCTCCAGGAAATGGTTTCCGACAACACCACCTTCACCAACACCCGCCAGCCCGTCAACAGCTCGACCTTCGAGATTGACGACCTGCTCTTCGCCAAAAGCAACACGCTGGTGCAGGCCGCCTGGACGGACCTGTACGCGGGCATCGGCCGGGTGAACCCGATCATCCAGCGCCTGCCGGGGGCGGCTTTCGCCCAGGCCGACAAAGACCGCTTCGAGGGCGAAGCGCGGTTTCTCCGGGCGCTGTACTACTTCCACCTGGTGCAGCTTTTCGGCGACGTGCAACTGGTCACCGATCCGGTGGACGACCCCTACGGCGCCAATGACCTGCCGCGGTCTTCCCGCGAGGATGTGTACGCCCTGGTCATTGACGACCTGACGCGGGCGGCGGGCCTGCTGCCGGCGGCGATCCCCGCCGCCGAGTCCGGCCGGGCGTCGCAGTGGGCCGCCAACGCGCTGCTGGGCAAGGTGTACCTGGCGATGGGCCGGCCCGACCTGGCCTTGCCCGTACTGAAAGACGTGAACGACAATTCGGGCCGGCAACTGATGGCGAACTTCGCCCAGGTGTTCGCCCCCACTACGACCTTCGCGGCCAATACGGAAGTCATTTTCGCCGTGCAGTACAAGTCGGGGCTGTTGCCGCAGGGCGCCAACGCGGCCGGCACGCAGGGCGACGTGGAGCGGACGCAGGGCAGCGACATGTGGTCCAACTGGGCCCCGGCGGGGAGCGGTTCGCTGCTGGGCCAGAACGGCGGGGGCGGCGGCGGCTTCAACACGCCCACCCCCGATTTGATCAATGCCTTCGAACCGGGCGACGCGCGAAAAGAAGCTACCTTGCTCACGTCGTTCCTGTCGGGCAGCACCGTGATTCCCGCGCCCTACGCGGTGAAGTTCCGCCAGCAGGGCGCCGTCAACAACGACGCCGACGTGGATTTCCCGGTGCTGCGCTTTGCCGACGTGGTGCTCATGTACGCCGAGGCGCTCAACGAAACGGGCCAGCCGGAGGCGGCGCTGACCCAACTCAACCGCACCCGGACCCGGGCCAAGCTGCCCGCCCTGGCCGGGCTGGACCAGGCGGCGCTGCGGCTGGCCATCGAGCAGGAACGCCGGGTGGAACTGGCCTTCGAAAACCACCGCTGGCCCGACCTGGTGCGCACCGGCCGGTACCTGCCCGTGATGTCGGCCAAAGGGTACCCCGTCAAACCCTTTCACAACCTGTACCCGGTGCCGCAGCGGGAAACGGATCTGAACGGGGAGCTGTCGCAGAATCCGGAGTATTAGGAAGTTGTTCGTGATTGGTTGTTCGATGTTCGGGGGATGAAGGGATTGGGGTAGTAAGGGATTAGGATATTGGGGAGGAACCACCCCCGGCCCCTCCTTGAAGGAAGGAGGGGAGCCGTGCCCATCGGCCCCGCTGACCAGAAAGATGCATATGACGTGTATTTCTCCTTGCTACGCAGCCGTACCCGTCGAGTTCCCCTCCTTCCTGCAAGGCTACGATTAGGACACATTTTTGAAATTGCGTAAAAAGCGGTCAGTGAGACACTGACCGCGGCAGCAGCGACACTGACTACGGCTCGCAACTACCTGAGTAAAGGCTTCGCAGGCTGCCTTCAATCGCTCCGCCTGCCGCCGTCAGTGTCTCACTGACGGCTCGGGATGGCCTTTGGAGGAGGTTTTACAAAATGTGTCCTAATCGTAGCCTTCCTTCAAGGAGGGGACAGGGGTGGTCGGGCGTGATACAGGTACAAACAGTATTTATTCAATTCATGAACAGGCCCTTTTTAAAGTTGATGAAGCCAATCTTCCTGGTGCTGCTGGTGGCGCAAAGCGCGGCGGCACAGTTCATTGATGCCTCGCCGGACCGGGTGAAGACGCCGCTGGCCTGTAGCTGGAAACGCATCGGCACGCTCAAGCCGCGGGGCACCGCGCAGGTTGCCGCGTCGCCGATCACCGTGGGGTGCGAAACCCTGGACCGCGACTTTGCCGACTTCAACGCCTACAAAGCGTACCTGCCGCCCCTGGGCGTGAAGAAAATCCGCCTCCAGGCCGGCTGGGCCAAGTGCGAAAAGCAAAAGGGCGTCTACGACTGGGCGTGGCTCGACGAGGTGATTGACTACGCCGCCGCCCACGGCATCGAACCCTGGCTGGAAACCTCCTACGGCAATCCCATTTACGAAGGGGGCGGCAAACCGGGCCTGCTCAACAGCCTGATGACCTCGCCGGAAGGCTACGCGGCCTGGGACCGCTGGGTGGAAGCCCTGGTGAACCGCTACAAGGGCCGGGTGAAAGAATGGGAAATCTGGAACGAGCCCGACCACCCGATGCAAAACAACGCGCCGGAAACGATTGCCGACCTCAACATCCGCACGGCGGAAATCATCAAGCGGCTCCAGCCCGACGCCCGCATTGCCGGCCTGGCCATGGCCTCGTGCGAGGACACGGTGTACCTGGGCCGCTTCCTGAAAGTGCTCTCCGACCGCAACAAGCTCGACCTGCTCACCTGGATCTCGTACCACAGCTACGCCATGCGCCCCGAAGACGTGTACCAGGGGGTGGCGGGCCTGCAACGCGAACTGGGCAAGTATTCGAAGACGATCAAGCTGCGGCAGGGCGAAAACGGGGCGCCGTCGGGCTACATTCCCAGCTTTGCCCTCGACAAATACTACTGGACCGAGTACACCCAGGCCAAGTACAACCTGCGCCGGATGCTGGGCGACCTGGGCCGGGGCATCGAAACGGAGGTGTTTACCATCATTGACCTGCGCTACGCCGGCAACCCGCCGGTGCTCAACGTGAAGGGCCTCATCCAGTCGGACGACACCAGGGCCGCCATTCGTCCCAAGGTGGCCTACTACGCCGTGCAGAACGTGGCTTCCTTCTTCGACCATACCCTGCAACCGGTCCGAAACCCAACTTACACGCACAGCGCGGGTGACACGCTTTCGGTGTTCGGACACGAGCACAAGAACACGAAAAAGCAACTGCTGACGGTGTGGGTGAACGGCGGCATCCCCACCAACCGGTTCGAACTGAAGCCGGTGGACATCGAGGTGAAGGCGGGGAATTTCGACAAGCCGGTGTGGGTAGACCTGATGACCGGGCAGGTGCACGAAATTCCGGCCAAACAGTGGTCCAAAACGGGCGGCACGTACCGCTTCACGGGCATTCCCGTCTACGATTCCCCCATCCTGATCGCGGACCAGTCGCTCTTGTCGGTGCAACTCCGGTAGGTGGTCGTTGTCCGTTGGTCGTTGTTGGTTGTTCGGCGGTTGCCGCATGGGTTGGTTGGGCAGTGCGGAATGCGTACGGTGAGAAGTCGTACGATGAGAAGTAAATGAAAAGGTATTTTGAAAGGGCATTTCGGGTAAGTACCCCCACGCTTGTCATTCCCGGAGGGAAGCAACGCTCGGCGAAGCCAATCTTTTCAGGGATACGCAATGCATGACGAATCTGTACAAGATTCCTTCCGGGAATGACAAGCGTGGGGGTACTTGGTCCGGGATACGCACCTGCTTTAATGATGATTGATGATACATTGGGCATTTAAACCATAAAGTCATGAACAAACCCCTCCTATTCACCTTGCTCACCGCCCTCTGGCTGGGCGGCAGCGCCCTCGATGCGCCTCCCCCGGGTTGGGCGGAAATCGGCAAGATCAAGCCCAGGCACGCCAAAGAAATTGGGTCTTCCACCTGGTCCATCGGCGGCGAAACGCTGGACCGCGACTACACCGACTACCATTCCTACAAAAAATACCTCGGCCCGCTGGGCGCCAAACGCATCCGCTTGCAGGGCGGCTGGGCCAAGTGCGAAAAGGTGAAAGGCCAGTACGACTTTGCCTGGCTCGATGCCGTGGTCCAGGACGCCTTTTCGCAGGGCGTCGCCCCCTGGATCGAACTCTCCTACGGCAACCCGATTTACGAAGGGGGCGGCGAAGCCAAACTGGCCGGCGCCCTGCCCTCCTCACCCGAAGCCCTGGCCGCCTGGGACAACTGGGTAAAGGCGACCATTACCCGGTACAAAGACCAGGTGAAGGACTGGGAAATCTGGAACGAACCCGACATTGCCGGCGAGGCCAAGATCACCGGTGATGCCTACGCCGCCTTCTACATCCGCACGGCCGAACTCATCCGCGCCATCCAGCCGGAAGCGAAACTGATGGCCTTCGGGCTGGCCGGGCCCAACCGGCTTGAATTCGTGGAGCCGCTGTTTAAAAAACTGAAAGACCAGGACAAGCTGAACCTGGTGGACATTTTTACCTACCACGGCTACTCGCCCAACCCCGATCTTTCCTATCCCACCGTCGAAAAGCTCCGGCAACTGGTGTGGGGCTACAAACCGGAAGTGGTGTTCATGCAGGGCGAGAACGGCGCCCCTTCCACGCCCAAAGCCGTCACCATCGGCGCCATGCGCGACTACGACTGGTCCGAACTGATGCAGGCCAAGTGGGACCTGCGCCGGATGCTGGGCGACCACGGCCGGGGCATTGCCACCAACCTGTTCACCATCAGCGACATCCACTACGCCGCCGGCGACCACATGACCGGCGTAAACACCAAGGGCCTGCTCAAAACCAACCCCGACAAAACCATCGAACGGCCCAAACTGGCCTACCGGGCGGCCCAGCACGTATTCACCCTCTTCGACGACCAGTGGGTGCCCCTGCAAGAAAACCAGCCCACCGTGAACCAGGCGCAAATGGCGGCGTTCGGCTACCGGCACACGGGCAACAGCGGCACGCTGGTCACCCTCTGGTGCAACGACGCCCGCCCCGCCGACGCGTACGCGCCCAAACCCACCACTGTAACCGTGGAAGGCACCTTTACCCGTCCCGTCCTGGTGGACCTGCTCACCGGCAGCGTGTACGAAATCCCGAAAAAGCAGTGGAAGCAGGCCGGAAACAAGCATACGTTTACCGGCATTCCCGTGGCCGACTACCCCGTGGTGATTGCCGAAAAAAGCCTGCTGCCGCTGGGGTAAAAAGCCCCATTGTCTCCTCGTTGAATTGCTTCATTACTCCTTAACCCTTTCGCATGCAAACCCTGCAAACACTGGATTACGCGGCCATTGCGGTGTACATGGTCCTGATGGCCGGGATCGGCATTTTCCTGGGCAAGTACGTCAACACCATCGGCGACTACTTCAAGGGCGGCAGCGGCATTCCCTGGGTGGCGGGGGCCATCTCCAACTTCATGACCAAGTTCAGCACGTTCATCTTCGTGGCCTACGCGGGCATTGCCTACCAGCACGGCCTGGTGGCCCTCACGCTGATCTGGAGCACCGTGCTGCCCGCCCTGTTTGCCGTGGCCGTGTACGCCAAAAAGTGGCGCCGGGCCGGCATCATGACCCCCGTCGAGTACATGGAAACCCGCTTCAACGCACCGATCCGGCAGATTTTCTCCTGGGGCGGGGTGTTTTTCAAAATCCTCGACAACATGGTGCGGCTCTACGCGCTGGGGCTTTTCGTCACGGCCGCCACGTCGGTGCCCCTGGAAACGTCCATTCTCGTGTGCGGGGTGATCGTGGCCCTCTACACGGTGGTGGGCGGCCTGTGGGCGGTGGTGATCACCGACGTGGTGCAGTTCATCATCCTCATCGTGGCTACGCTCATCCTGGTGCCCCTGGCGCTGACGGCCGCCGGCGGCCTGGCGGGAATGATGCAAGCCATCCCCGCGCACTTCGATCCCTTCAACGGCCCCAAGGGCGCCCCGCTGTTCCTGTCGGTGTACTACGTGATGATCCTGATCAAGTACAGCGGCAACTGGACGTTCATCCAGCGGTTTTACAGCGTCCGCGACGAGGCCGCCGGGCGGAAGCTGGCCTGGCTCACGGCCGCCTTCTTCTTCGTGTTCCCCGTCATTTTCCTCTTCCCCTCCATTGCCGCCCGGGCCATCCTGCCGGACCTCGACAACCCCGAAATGGCCTACGTGAGCGTGTGCCTGAAACTGCTGCCCGAGGGCATCATGGGCCTGATGATCGCGGCCATGTTTGCCGCCACCATGTCGGTGCTCAGCGGCGAGTACAACGTGACGGCGGGGGTGCTCACGCGGGACATCTACCAGCGGCTGTTCAACCCCAAAGCCACCGAAAAGGAATCGCTCTGGGTGGGCCGCCTGATGACGCTGCTGCTGGGGGCCATGATCACGCTGGGGGCCCTGTACGTGGGCGGCTTCGGCGGGGCTTTCGAAGCCAACAAACTCTTTACCGGCCTCTTCGCCATCCCGATGACGGTGCCGCTCATCCTGGGGGTGTTGCTCAAACGGCCGCAGCCCTGGGGCGCCCTGGCTACGGTGGTCGTGGGGATCGTGCTGGGCCTGGTGCTCAATACGCGTCCCGACATTCCCTGGGAGGTGGCTACGCTGGTGGAGATCGCGGCCTGCGTAGGCGTGTTCGTGCTTTCGGGCCTGGTCCGCAACCCCGACCGGGCGTACGCGGGCCGCGTGGAAGCGTTCTTCCGGAAGCTGGCTACGCCGGTCAAAGAATCCGAGAAGCCCCGCGTCAAACCCGGTTTCCAACTCGCCATGACGCGCCTCTACGCCATTGCCCTGGCGGTGACCGGGCTGCTCTTCCTGGCGATGAGCGTGCCTTCCGTGCGGGAACTGAGCGGCCTGCTGGCCCTGTCGGCGGGCGTGCTGTGCCTGGCCGGTGCAGTCGTGCTGGTGCTCCGGACCCGCAAATCCGCGCCGGTAGAAAGTGCAGCAGAAAAGCCGTCCGTGGTCAGCACCTAAAGTCCCTTACCGGCCGAACAACTACCAACTACCAACGAACAACGCTTCCCATGGAAAACCTGCAAAACAAAGTCTGTTTCATCACCGGGGCCTCGGGCGGCATCGGCAAGGCGGCGGCCCTGCTGCTGCTCGAAAAGGGGGCCAACGTCTTCGACTTCAGCCGCAGCCGCCAGCTACGGGACGAAGTAGACCATCCGAACCTGCGCTCCTTCCGCGGCGACGTAGGCGACGAAACGGCCGTCATCACCGCCTTCCGCCACTGCGCGGAAGCTTTCGGGCCGGTGGATGCGCTCATCAACAACGCCGGGGTGGGCGTCCCGACCCCCGACCTCTCGCAGGCCGACCTGGCGACGTTCGACCAGATGGTGAACACCAACATGCGCGGGGTATTCCTGTGCAACCGCGAGGCGCTCAGGCAGATGAAACCCCGCCGGCAGGGGCACATCATCACCGTGGTTTCGATGGCCGGGCAGCGTACCAACCCCAACGCCCCGGTCTACGCGGCGTCCAAGTTCGGGGCCCGCGGCCTGAGCAGCGGCCTGGCCGACCAGGTGCTCAAAGAAGGCATCAAGGTGACCGACATCAACCCCGGTCCCGTGGACAGTGACTACTGGGGCGACCGGAAGGTGCCGCGGGAGAAATTCCTGAAGGTGGACGACGTGGCCCGGGTGGTTGCGTTCGTACTGAGCCAGCCCGACTACGTGCTGATCCGGGAAATCAATTTTGACAACATGAACTTTTTAGCAGGATGAGCAAAAGTAAACTACACCAGAATGGCGGGGAGCACGCCAACGGCCTTTACCCGATCCCGGTTTCCGAAATGCGGGAGCGGTACCTCAAGCTGTACACCGGGGCCGTCAACGACGTGCTGCGCTTCAACTACAAGATGCACGCTTCGAGCCTGCCGTCGGAATTCAAGCCGCTGCGGGAAGAGATGAAAATTGCCGGGCAGGCCTTTACCGTGAAAGGCGCCCCCGACATCACCACCGACGGCGAATTCGAACTGCGGGCCCGGATGCTGGAAGCGTTGCCCGAAGATTCGGTGGTGGTCTGGGACTGCACCGGCGACAAGGTGACTTCGCAGTGGGGTGAAGTGATGACCATGGCCGCCACCCGGGCCGGCTGCCGCGGGGCCATCGTCAACGGCATCCGCGACACGATGTCCATTCTCGAACAGGGCTTCCCGGTGTTCTACCAGTACAAGTCCAACACGGGCATGCTGGGCCGCTTCCGGATGTACTACTACCAGAAGCCCGTCCTCATCGGCGAGATCATCGTGCAGCCCGGCGACTGGATTTTCGGCGACATTGACGGCGTGATCAGCGTGCCCAAATCCATTGCCTACGACGTGCTGGTGTCGGCCGAGCAGATCATCCACAAGGAAGTGGACATCAAGGACATGGTGAACAGCGGCCTCAAACCCACCGAAGTCGTGGCGCGGGGAGGGTATTTTTAGGGGGTGGGGGATGAAGGTATTGGGGGATTGAGGGATTAGGGTATTGGGGCGATGTTCGATGTTCGATGTTCGGAGGAACCACCCCCGGCCCCTCCTTGAAAAAAGGAGGGGAGCCGTACCCATCGGCCCCGCTGACAACGAAAGAAGGTCGTGACGTACGTTGCTCCTTGCCGCACAGCCGTACCCGTAGAGTTCCCCTCCTTCCTTCAAGGAGGGGACAGGGGTGGTCGAACCGAGTAACTTACCATTTTGATAACTACATAGCAACCAATCCTTTGACCAACCGCAATCCACTCGCAGAGCCAGCCGCGGCGCCCCCCGGAGCATCGGAAGACCGGTTGTTTTTAACTGCCGCTGAGAAAAGCGCCGTGCTCCGCGCCGTGGCGGAAGGCGACGAGGCGTTGCTAAGTTTCTTCACGGCCCTCCGGGCCCGGGTCGAAAGGCGGGCCGCCAATCCCGGCCTGCTGGGCCTGGGCGCCAACGTGCAGTGGTGGTACCCGGCCGCGGAGTTCGTGTCCGACGCGGCGATGCTGCACGCCCTGGCCCCCACCGAAAAGGTGGCCGTCTGGCTGCGCGGCGTTACGCTGGGCCTGGTACGCCGGCCCGAATCCGATTGGGTGGGTCCCTGGTTCCGCGACCATAGTCAACCCTTCCGGGGACACCTGGAAACGGCCCACCTGTGCTGGGCAACGGCCTCGGCCTGCGACCTGGCGCGGGACGTATGCACGCCCGGGGAGCATGCCGAAATCCGGGACGCACTGCGGCAGAAAGGACTGACCCTGTGCCGCCGGTGGCTGGAGAACAATACCCACCTGGCCAACTGGCGGGGCATCATGGCCTCCGGGGCGCTGGTCGCGGCGGCGGCCCTGGGCGAAGAAGAGGTGCTGGAAGAACTGGTCGCCGAAGTCATTCTTTGCGCCGGCGCCTTCCAGCCCGACGGCTCGTACGGCGAATCGTTGCAGTACGGCAACTACCTGGCCTACGCCCTGATGCTGGCTTACGAGTCGCTCGCCCGGAAATACCCGGCCCTGGCGGCGAGGCTGGACGTGGCAAGCTACGCCCGGGGCGTGCCCTGGGTGGTGAGCAGCATGCTGTACGCCAAAGCGCTTTCCGGCTGGGGCGACGAGCCGCGGGCCCGGGCCGTCAATTTCAACGACAGCGCCGCCCTGTTCCGTCCCTCCGGCGACCTGCTGCTGCACCTGGCGGCGCGTTGCCCGGAAACGTTGCCAACCGAAGCCGGGCTGGCCCGCCATCTGTTCGATGCCTACTACCAGCCCGTGCCCCGGCAGGAACCGCACCACCTGGCCAGCTTCGGCTTCGTGAACGACTGGGGCTTCCTCACGCTGCCGCTGCTCGTACAAGCCGGTGGGGTAAAACCCATCACCCCCGCCCAAGCGGGGCTGCCGCTGACCCGGGCCTTCGGCAACGGCAATGCCTTCATCCGCGATGCGTGGGACGGCAAAACGGTCGTCGCCATCCAGGGTGGGGGAGAGCCATTGCACGGCCCCGGCCACCTGCACGGCGACCTGAACAGCTTCATGCTGGTGCACGAAAGGGAAAGGCTGCTGGTTGACCCCGGCCACAGTTGCTACCGCAACCTGATCCACGGCCTGGAAAGCGCCTCGCAGACGCACAATACCTGCACGTTCGTGGTGGAAGGGGATCGCCTGGGATTGCAGGAAGAGCTGGCCAAGGCCAAACTGCTCGAACAGCAAAGCGTGCCGGGCCGCCGCAAGATCACCGGCGGGAAGGCGGGACCGGCCGTGCCGCGGGGAGACCGCCGGCTGATTGCCGCCCGGATCGAAGAAGTGTCCGTGGTCGGGGCCGAGGTTGCCGCCGTATATGGTGATCCCATCCGGGAGTTTTCCCGGTTCTGGGTGCAGGCCGGCCCCCACGCGCTGTTCGTGGTGGACCGCATCCGGGCCGACCGGCCGGTGACCACCACCTGGAACTGGCTGCTCAACAACCGGGACGGAGGGGCGGCCGTTGAACGCACCTCCGCGCAGCACCTGCAACTGGTACGCGGAAAGGCGGGCCTGCAACTCTTCCACGCCGGCGGGGGCAAGCCGGCCGGGCCGGTGTACGGCTACGTCCACGACGCCTACCACCCGGAGCCCAACCAACCCGGGGAAGGCAAGCCGGGCAGCGGCCTGCTCTACCGGTGGACGGAACCCGGGCCCGAAGCGTACCGGCTGGTGGTACACGCCTTTGCGATGGATACCGCCGCGCGGGTGGGCACCTGGCAACTGTCGGCGGCCGGGAACGAATACCGGATCACGGGCAAAGTGCACGGGTGGCACTTGCGGGTCTTGGGGCAAACGCCCTTGCACCTGTCCGTGCATTCGCTGGCCGACGGCCGGAACTGGGCGGTGAGGGAAGGGGAGGGGCAATTCGCATTCGAACAAACGACGCACTAAGACCAGGATGAAAATGATAAAACGGATCATCGGAGGATATTTCTTACTACAATGGGACCAACGAATCAACTTTTTACGGGCATTGACCACCCCGCCGTGGCGGCCGACGACGTAGACCGGCTGGCCGAATGGTACTGCCTGGTGCTGGGGTACGAAAAGTACTTCCGGCACGAGAAACCCGTCTGGATGCTCCGGGCCGCCGACGGCACGCTGATCGAGATCATGCCCAAAGACCACACGCCCCGCCCGGAACGGACTACCTGGACGCCCGGCTGGTCGCACCTGGCCCTCCGGGTGAGTAACCTGGAGGAAGCAATCCGCTACCTCGACCGGAAAGGCGTCGCCTGGGGCGGGGAAATCATCCAGGCCGTCGGCGGCGGCCGCGTCCGCACCTTCTACGACCCGGACGGCAACATGCTGCAAATCGTGGAGAGAAGCGTGGAGAGGGGGTAGGCGCATTGTTGCCTAAGCTTTTATGGCTATGGCGCTTTTATGGATTGCAGCGACCTCTCTGGTTACTCTCATCCCCGGCGGGAAGTATGTGCTTCGCGCCCTGCCCAGTGGTTACGCAGTGTGTACCCAGGCAGTGAGCAGCCAGGCAGTGTGTAGATACGCAGTAGATACGCAGTGAGCGGGCACGGTTCGTTACGAGCCCGTATCGTTGTTTCGGCACCGGTGGTGTCGCGGCGCGTGGGCCCGGCCCAATGGCGAGGGGCGGGTTGACTGGCGGGGGGAAGCATCATTGGGCCTAGCCTTTTTTGGTTCTTTTTGGGGCAATGCCAAAAAGAACAAACCCCACTTACGCAGC